>NZ_JBQFPS010000003.1:0-390562 GCF_056536485.1 Ruegeria sp. CL5 | reverse complement strand
TGCTTATGCTCCCCCATAATCCCCAATGGATACTGAACAGGCATCTCCCACCCAGCAAAATCAACCAACTTACCACCCAACTCAACATGCAAAGCGTGAAGAGGCGTGCGTTTAATCTCGCCCATAGCCAGAGCCTTTCTAATCAGCGGGATTGGTCACGAACGACTGTTACAGTGCAATGCGCGTTACGCACGACGCGTGACAAGTTCGGGCCAATCTCATAATTCGGGAAATCGCCTTTGGTCGATGCCATGACGATCAGATCGAAGCCTTCCTTGTACGCAAGCTTCAGGATTTCGCGGTAGACGCTGCCTTCTTCGACATGTACCGGAACGTCACCGGCATTGCCGTGATCCAGAATGGCCTGAATCGCGTTGCGTACATGCTCTTTGGCACCCGCACCATAGTTGGCAGGCAGGTTAGGGAGCTGGATGATCTCGGGGATAACGGCCACTGCGTGCAATTCAGCACCATAGAATTTTGCCTGTTCCAGCGCGAGCGGCAGGGCGTTCTTCCATGAGCGGTCGTCGGTGTGATCAATTGGCAGCAGGATTTTCGTGGCCATCACGTCTCTCCTCGAGATATAGAAATCTGTTTCAAAGCCCGGGGGCCACTCTGGCCCCCGGGGTATGTTTATCCAGGTTTATTCGGCTGGTGTGCCACCTGGCTCTTCGGACTTGCCACCCGAAGCGAAGAACTCTTTCGTCAGCTTGATGACGATCGGGCTCAGCAGCGCCAGGGCGATCAGGTTCGGGATAGCCATCATGGCGTTCAGCGTATCGGCAAGCAGCCAGATGAAGCCTAGATCCGCGGTCGCTCCGAAATAGATCATGACAATCCACAGGACGCGGTAAGGCATCAGCGATTTGACGCCGAGCAGGAACTCGACACATTTTTCGCCGTAGAACGACCAGCCCAAGATGGTGGTGAAGGCAAAGATCGACAGAGCGATGGCGATCAGATATCCACCGATCCCCGGCAATGATAGCTCGAACGCGTGGCTGGTCAGAGCGGCACCGGATTCACCAGACGTCCATGCACCCGACGAGATGATCGCCAGACCGGTGATCGAGCAAACGATGATAGTGTCGATGAACGTCCCCAGCATCGCGATCAGGCCCTGGTTGACCGGACCTTTGGTCTCGGCTGCGGCGTGCGCGATCGGAGCGGAACCCAGACCCGCTTCGTTCGAGAAGACACCACGTGCCACACCAAAGCGGATCGCAGCCCAAACAGCGGCACCCGCGAAACCACCTTCGGCGGCCGAGGGGGTGAAGGCGTAGGTGAAGACCAGTGACAGCGCATGTCCGATGTTGCCGATGTTGATCAGCAGTACCAGCAAGCCCGCGATGATGTAGGCGATTGCCATGAACGGAACCAACTTACCGGCAACTGCACCGATCCGGGTGATGCCGCCCAAGATCACGGCTGCTGTCAGAACCATCAGAACAACACCGGTGACCGAGGTGTTGAAACCGAAATTCGCTTCCAGAACCTGGGCAACACCGTTGGCCTGTACACCGTTACCGATGCCAAAGGCTGCGACAGCTCCGAACAGAGCGAACGCAACGCCCAGCCAGGCCCATTTCGCACCCAGACCGTTTTTGATGTAGTACATCGGACCGCCGACATAGTTGCCCAGCTCGTCTTTCTCGCGGTATTTCACGGCGCAGACAGCTTCGGCATATTTGGTGGCCATGCCCACCAGGGCGGTCATCCACATCCAGAACAAGGCGCCCGGACCGCCCAGGAAGACAGCAGTGGCCACACCGGCGATGTTACCCGTACCGATTGTCGCCGACAGCGAGGTCATCAACGCGTTGAACGGGCTGATCTGCCCTTCGCCCTGACCTTCACGGCCTTTGAACAGCAGGCTGAAGCCTGTGCCGATGCGCAGGATCGGCATGAACTTCAGCCCCACCTGCAGGAAGAAGCCAACGCCGAGGATGAGGACCAGCATTAGCGGCCCCCACACGACGCTATTAATAGCCCCTACGATTGAATTTAACGCTTCCATGGTTTCCCTCCCATTTGCGTCAGGTTTATGCCCTGTTTGCGATGGCCCGCTGGCGGGCTTGCTTAAGGGCGGCAAAGTCTTCGTCCGCGTGGAACGACGAACGGGTCAGCGGGGTTGCTGACACGTGCAAAAAGCCCTTGGAACGCGCGATTTGTTCCAGTTGGGCGAATTCTTCCGGAGTCCAGAATCGGTCGATCGGGTGATGTTTCGGCGTCGGCTGCAGGTATTGACCGACTGTCAAGAAATCGACGTTTGCAGCACGCAGATCATCCATGACTTGTCGGACATCATTCAGCGTTTCACCTAATCCGACCATCAAACCGGATTTGGTGAAAACTTCGGGATTTGCGCGTTTGGCATCGTCCAGCAACCGTAGCGAAGTATAGTAACGCGCACCCGGGCGTACAGTTGGGTAGAGGTGCGGAACAGTCTCAAGATTGTGGTTGAACACATCCGGAGCAGCCTCAAACACCACTTCTGCAGCTTCTCCCTTACCCAGAAAATCGGGGGTCAGAACCTCGATCGTTGTGATAGGGTTCTGATGGCGGACCGCACGGATTGTCTGTGCAATATGCTCAGCCCCGCCATCGTTTAGGTCATCGCGATCAACAGATGTGATGACGACATGACGCAAGCCCAGTTTCTTCACCGCCGCGGCCACCCGACCAGGTTCGAAAACATCCAGGGCATCGGGACGCCCGGTTGAGACATTGCAGAATGAACAGCCGCGCGTGCAGACTTCGCCCATAATCATCATGGTAGCGTGCCGCTTAGACCAGCATTCACCGATATTTGGGCAGGCTGCCTCTTCGCAGACCGTCACGAGATCGTGGTCCCGCATCAGGCGGCGGGTTTCATAAAACTCAGGGCCTTCTACCTTTTTCTTGCGAATCCACTTGGGTTTGCGTGGGATGACGCTATCTGCCTTTTTGGCCTTTTCCGGGTGACGGGGGCGAAGCTGGATGGTCATCTGGCGGCTCCGGTTTAGGCGTGAATCGCGCGGCCTAGGGCGTCGAGGCAGGCTTCTTTGACAGCCTCACCCATCGCAGGGTGCGCATGGCATGTTGCTGCGACTTCGGACACGGTTGCCTCCTTTGTCATCGCCAACACCAATTCTGCGATTAGATCGCCACCATGAGCGCCACAGATATGCGCGCCCAGAATCTTGCCGTTAGTGTCTGCCAGTACCTTCACCGCACCGTCTGTTTCTCCGGTCGAGCGTGCGCGCGAGTTCGCCATGAAGGCGAATTTGCCGACCGAATACTCGGCTCCGGCGTCTTTCAGCGCTTCTTCGGTCAATCCTACTGAGGCGACCTCGGGATCTGTGTACACAACGCCCGGCACGGTGTTGTAATCGACATGCCCGGCTTCGCCTGCCAGCATCTCAACGCAGGCAACACCGTCTTCCTCAGCTTTATGTGCCAACATTGGGCCAGGAATGCAGTCACCGATGGCGTAAATGCCTGGCACTGATGTCTGGAATGTATTGTCAACTTCTATGACGCCACGTTGGTTCACAGCCACACCCAGCTCTTCCAAGCCAAGCCCTCGGGTGACGGGGCGGCGACCGACAGCGATCAACACCTTGTCGGCCTCAATCGCTTCTTCCTTGTCCTTGCCAACGCGATCCACGGTCAAGGTCAGACCTGCATCCGTTTTGTCGACCGATTTCAACGCCCGACCCAATTGGAACTTCAATCCACGTTTGGACAGGGCGCGCTGCGCCAGTTTGGCAATCTCACCGTCAATTCCGGGCAACACCCGATCCAGATATTCGACCACCGTGACCTTAGCGCCCAGACGTGCCCAGACCTGCCCCAGCTCCAGACCGATAACGCCTGCACCGATCACCACCAGATGTTCGGGAACCGTCTCCAATGCGATCGCACCTGTTGAGCTGAGGATGTCCTGCTCGTCTATCTCGATTCCCGGCAATGGTGTGGGTTCCGAGCCCGTGGCAATCAGGATGTTCTTGGCTGTGTGGACATCTTCTCCAACTTTAACTTGCCCGGCGGTGGGAATGCTGGCCCACCCCTCGATCAGATCGACGCCATTTTTCTTGAACAGGAACGCGATGCCTTTGGTCAGGTCGCCTACGATCTTGTCCTTGCGGCCCATCATCGCTGGTACATCGATGCTGGCCCCCTCGACCGCAATACCGTGGGAGGAGAGATGTGCAAGTTCGGCATATTTGGCCGAGGAGGTCAGCAACGCTTTGGAGGGTATGCACCCCACATTCAAACAAGTCCCGCCGAGCGCACCACGGCCCTCAACGCACGCTACTTTCATGCCCAATTGAGCTGCGCGGATCGCGGCGACATAGCCGCCTGGTCCGCCCCCGATGACAATAAGATCGTAAGTCATTTGGTCTTCTCTCAGTAGATCGGGTGGCTTGCGCAAAGGGCGCGGACTTTTTCGCGGGTTTCCTTTTCGACGGCCTTATCCCCGTCCGGCGATTGGGCCAATGCGTCCAATACATTGCCGATCAGGTGACCGATCTGCTTGAACTCTTCCGGACCAAAACCCCGGCTGCAGCCAGCTGCGGTGCCCAAACGAATGCCGCTGGTGATCGTCGGTTTCTGGGGGTCACCCGGAACGCTGTTTTTGTTGCAAGTGAAGCCTGCACGCTCCAGCGCAGCTTCAGCGTCTTTTCCGGTTACGCCGATTGGGCGCAGGTCGACCAGCATCAGGTGGTTTTCGGTTCCACCAGAAACGATATCGCAGCCGCGCGCTATCATTACATTCGCCAATGCTGACGCGCTATCCACGACACGCTTCATATACTCTTTGAATTCGGGTTTCAGTGCTTCTCCAAATGCAACGGCTTTTCCTGCAATCACATGCATCAGAGGGCCGCCCTGCAAGCCGGGGAAAACGGCTGAGTTCATCTTTTTTGCTAACGCTTCGTCGTTGGTCAGAATAACCCCGCCACGCGGTCCACGCAGGGTTTTGTGCGTGGTTGATGTTACAACGTGGGCGTGGCCAACTGGCGAAGGATGCAGACCTGTCGCGACAAGCCCTGCTATGTGGGCCATGTCGGCCAGCAACCAAGCACCAACTTCATCCGCGATGGCGCGGAAGCGTGCAAAGTCAATTTTTTGCGAATAGGCCGATGCGCCTGCAATGATCAGTTGGGGTTTTTCGGCTTTGGCAAGTGCCTCAACCTGATCATAATCAATCAGCCCGGCATCGGTCAGTCCGTACTGGACCGGACGGAACCACTTGCCGGATTGGGCAGGTTTTGCGCCGTGAGTCAGGTGGCCACCAGCATCCAGCGACATACCCAGGATGGTATCGCCAGGGCTAAGTAGCGCCAGTTTGACGGCCCCGTTGGCCTGTGCACCCGAATGGGGTTGGACGTTTGCATACTCGCAACCGAACAATTGTTTCAACCGTTCGATCGCTTCGGCCTCGACTTCATCCACATATTCGCATCCACCATAATAGCGGCGGCCAGGATAGCCTTCGGCATATTTGTTGGTCAGCACAGAACCCTGTGCATCGATCACAGCCTGAGAGACAATATTTTCAGAAGCGATCAGTTCGATCTGTTCAGCCTGACGTTTGCCTTCGCGCGCAATCGATGACGCGATGACCGGATCGGCTTCAATGAGCGACTTTTTGAACATTATCTCCTCCATCGACCATGATCCCCAAACAGGAAATTAAGTTTCCTATAGTGGAGAATGTACCGATAAGGCAACAAATATTTAGCAACAGGAAAGTTGTAGGATGTTGTGGAAACCTTTAACCTTCAGAAAAAGGGGAGAATTATATGGTTGAGGACCACCCAAATGATACTTCTGGACCGGATGAATTGGGCGATGGAGCTGTACTAGGACGCTCGATCCGTGATGCGCGTCGTGAAAAAGGCTGGACTTTGGAAGAGGCTGGTCGGGCAGCGGGAATCGGTCGATCCACGCTTTCGAAAATTGAAAACAATCAAACGCGACCTAGTTTTGACATCGTGCGAAGGCTGACACAGGCACTGGGTATGAGCACGCCTCAACTGTTCCTGCAGTCAGGACAGACCGGCATATCAGGGCGACGCGATTTCACCGCCAAGGGTGAGGGTGAAATCAAGAACACACCTACCTATTTACATGAGCTTCTGTGCACAGAGCTCACAAGCAAGCGGATGCTTCCCTATATCGCGACGATCAAAGCCAGAGATATTTCAGAGTATGATACTTGGATCAGGCACAGTGGCGAAGAGTTCATGTATGTAATCAGCGGCGAGTTGACGTTTGTATCCGAACACTATCGACCATTGCCCATGAAAGCTGGGGATTCACTATATTACGACAGCAGTATGGGGCACGGATGCATCTCAACCAGCAAAGAAGATGCCCAGGTGTTGTGGGTATCGCTCGAGTGAAACCGATGTGACGGTTTGTTTTGATAACCGCGTTGTTGTTGGGACGGAATTAGAATTTGAGCACTCTCAATCCGAACAAAAGAAGAAGCACATGACACAGAATATCTTTGCCGGCACGATGCCTGCATTAATGACACCCTGCCTGCCTAATCGGGCGCCGGATTTCGATGCTTTGGTCAAAAAGGGCAAAGAGATGATCGACGCCGGCATGTCTGCCGTGGTGTATTGTGGATCGATGGGCGATTGGCCTTTGCTAACGGATGCGCAAAGGATGGAAGGCGTTGAAAGGCTGGTTGATGCTGGATTGCCTGTGGTTGTTGGCACAGGTGCCATTAACTCAAAATCAGCGGTCGCGCATGCAGCTCATGCGCAGAAAGTGGGCGCATCAGGTCTGATGGTTATTCCACGTGTTCTTTCGCGTGGCTCGTCGATCGCGGCACAAAAGAACCATTTCAAAGCCATCTTATCAGCAGCACCCGACGTACCAGCGATTATCTATAACAGCCCAGTATACGGTTTTGCGACCCGCGCTGACTTGTTTTTCGCACTCCGGGCCGAACATCCAAATCTGGTCGGTTTCAAGGAATTCGGAGGCAAAGACGATCTGAGATATGCTGCCGAATTCATTACATCTAAGGACGATCAGGTTACGTTAATGGTCGGTGTAGACACCGAAGTCTATCACGGTTTCGTAAATTGTGGAGCCACAGGGTCAATTACCGGGATCGGCACGGCGCTGCCGAAAGAGGCGCTGCTGCTTGCGGCACTGGCCAAGAAAGCCGCGACTGGTCACGCCGAAGCCCGCCTGCGCGCACGCGAATTGGATGAGGCGTTTGGCGTATTGGCCAGTTTTGACGAAGGTACGGACCTCGTTCTGTATTATAAACATCTTCTGGTTTTGAATGGCGAAGATGAATACCGTCTGCATTTCAACGAAACAGACGAGTTGTCTGATGCGCAGCGAAACTATTGCGAACAGCAGTATGGACTTTTCCGCAACTGGTTCAACGACTGGGTCCAACAGGGTGGGGTCATTGCTGAATGCATGTGATCGACAGCCATACCGGGGGAATGCCAACGCGTGTCATTCTGGATGGTGGTCCCGATCTGGGGTCTGGCTCGGTGGCAGAGCGGGCAGAACGATTGGCGATGCAGCACGAGCAGTTCTACAAATCCATTCTGCTAGAGCCGCGTGGCCAGCCCGGAATGGTTGGTGCACTTCTTGTGGAGCCCGTAAACCCGGCCTGTGCCGCGGGCGTTATCTATTTTGACGCTGATGCGGTGCTGGGAATGTGCGGGCATGGCACGATCGGTCTGGGTGTGACACTGGCTCATTTGGGTCGGATCGGAGTCGGTGTGCACCGGATCGAAACCCCTGCAGGAGAAGTGGTGATTGACCTGAAGGACCCAAACACCGTTGAGGTTACGAATATCGAAAGCCGCCGCGTGCGTCAGGCGGTTAATATTGATGTCGACGGATACGGGCCAGTGACGGGAGACGTAGCCTATGGCGGCAATTGGTTTTTTATTGTCGACCCGAGCCCAATGTCTGTTGAACCTGCAAACATCCGCTCATTGACTGACTTTACCATTGCTATCCGCGAAGCCTGTATCTCCCATGGTGTTGGCGGTGAGAATGGCGAGCCTGTTGACCATGTTATTTTGCAAGGCAAATCTCCGAATAAAGGGGTCCACAGCCGAAACTTTGTTTTATGCCCTGATAACGATTATGACCGCTCACCCTGCGGCACCGGCAGTTCGGCGCGTTTGGCTTGTCTGGCGGCCAGCGGGCAGCTGCAAGCCGGAGAAGAGATTGTGCAGGAGAGTGTGATCGGAAGCAGCTACCGGTTGTTCTATAAACCCGGGAAGGGTGGGGGCGTTGTTCCAAGTTTAACCGGGCAAGCATACGTGATGGCTGAAAGCACATTGATCTTTGCTGAGGACGATCCGTTCCGAACCGGAATAATCAGACCGTAACAAAAGGGCAGAAATGAATGTCTGTTTCCAAAATCGTGGCGGGTGGGCAAACGGGCGTTGATTTGGCTGCCCTGGGTTTCGCGCGAAAGCACCAAATCCTTTATGGTGGTTGGGTTCCAAAAGGCAGAACGAACGAGGCCGGTCTGATCCCTGTTGAGTACGCTGGATTGGTCGAGACCCATACACCGGAAGTGATCGAGCGGACAAAGCTGAACGTTCAGTCCAGCGATGCAACGCTGATAGTTGTGAATGGTTCAGACAGTCCTGGAACGCAACAAACAGTTGTTTTTGCAAGGGAGGCCGGAAAGCCTTACCTGGTGCTTGATGTCAGGCAGGGAACGGAGTCTTGCCAACAAAAACTGCGGGATTGGTTGCGCACAAATCCGGTTGAAGTCTTGAACATTGCCGGTCCGCGCGGGTCAGAGGCGCCCGGTCTGGATGTGCAGGTACGAGATCTGCTTGAGGGTTGTCTCGATGAATTTGCCTACCCCAGATAATCACGCAGCGCAGGAGGTGGATTTTCAAATAGCTGCTTGGTTGCAACAGGTGCGTGTGCAACCTGATCCGTAATAAATACCGTTTGCTCGGTTATCCGAAGCGCATCCTGAGGATCATGACTAACCATAAGCAGCGTTGTTCCGGTCTCAGCCACCAGATCCGCCACCAGATCTAACATCTCGGCCTTTAGCGCAGGACCAAGGGCCGCAAAGGGTTCATCCAGCAACAAGACATCTCGCTTTTGAACCAATATCCTGGCCAGCGCGACCCGGCTCTGTTGTCCTCCGGACAATTCGGCAGGTTTTCTGGTTCCCATTTCCGGTAGGCCAACGCGATGCAAGGCTGACCTCACCATTTCCTTTTCTTCATCTGATAAGCGCCCATTCGGGCGGATGCCCAAGCCAACATTTTGGGCGGCGGTCAGATGCGGGAACAAATTTCCGTCCTGAAATAGCATCGCAAGCGGTCTTTTCCCCGGAGGCAGGGTGGTCATACTTTGGTCATTCCAGTGCATCTGCCCGGCCTTCAAATCCCGAAATCCGGCGATGGTTTCCAACAACGTAGATTTCCCCGCACCAGATGGGCCAATGACCGCGACCTTGGCTCCAGTTTCGATTTCGAAATCGGCATTCAGCAGAAAGCTGCCGTTCGAGATAATGCATTCATCAAGCTTCAGCATGCCAACGCCCTCCGCGATCCAGTATCCAAAACACACCCATCGAAAGCAGAAGCAGCAGCAACGCTCCGCCCGCAGCCGCTTGCATTTGGTAGGCCCCCATAAGGCGATAAATCTGCAATGGAAGGGTTGCGATCTGCGCATCAGCGAACAATGCGATTACGCCAAGGTCACCCATCGACAGGGCAGCAGCCAAGCCTGCAGCAAAACCGATTTGAGGGCGAAGACGCATCACAATGATGCGGGTGAAAAATGTGCGCTTGTTCATATCCAGAGACAGGGCCAAACGTCTGTGCCGCTCTATCGTGTCGCGCGCAGCGGGCACGAGTATTCGAAGCGCGAAAGGCAAGGCCATCACGGCGTTAACCAGTGCAGTGACGGGAAGGGCCAGCATAGCTGGATTGGCGACAGGGCGGATCAGAATAAACAGACCGGTGCCGATAACCAGTGGTGATGCAGCAAGGCCGAGAATACCGCAAAGTTCAACGATGCCATACTTTCCGGTCGCCGCAGAAACAGCCATAGGCACCGCGAGCAGCAACAAAAGCATGGTGCTGATGGTGGACACGAGGATCGAAGTGGCGGCTGCGCGAAACACTAGGGTGGGTAGTTCGAACAGTCCCAATGCGCCTGAAATCACCACAGATGCTAATGGCAAAAGTAGGAATGATGCTGCGGCGATAATCCAAAACGCGTCCAACAGAGGCGTTCCACCATCCCAACGGCGGATTGCACGGTTGAGGCCCAACCCAAAGCCGTCCCCTCTCGAAAACTTCAAGGCCGCCAGTGCGGCAGCCGCAGTCAGGGCCAGTTGCGATGCGGATAGCAGCGCTGCACGGCCAAGGTCGAAATCATATGTAAACGCCTGATAAATCGCGAGTTCGATCGTGGTCGCGCGCGGGCCGCCGCCTAACGTTAGAGCAACGGCAAAACTGGTCAGGCAGATGGCAAAGATAACGGCCAGCACGCCGGGCAAAACGCGCCGCAGCATGGGCAATTCGATCAATCGAAACATTGCCATCCCATCGCATCCAAGCTGTGCGGCAAGACGAAATCGTTCTGCTGGAACCTCCTGCCATCCTTGCAAAATCAGCCGCGTTGCTAGAGGGAGATTGAAGAATACGTGGGCCAGAACGACACCATGCAACCCGTAAATTTGGATTGGGGTAAGGCCAAATACGCCCAAAACATCCGAGATCCATCCAGAGCGGCCAAATACCTGTAGCAGTCCCAATATCGCGACGATCACCGGGAGGATGAATGGCGCCCCCAAGAGCGCTATCAATACCCGTCGTCCACGAAACCGCCGCCGCGCCAATGCGCGTGCCACTGGGATGGCCAAAATAGAACTGAACGCTGCAGAGAGCGTTGCTTGCAAAAGCGTAAAGCGCAGCGCCGCCCAATCAGAGGGATTGAATCCGCCGCTGGTTTCGGCACGTAAGCCAACGGTGGCCAAAGTTCCCAATATCAGCGCGGCGACAAGGACCGCCGCGCTGATACCTGGCCATGAGCTTACTGGCTGAGTGCGCCCAGCCATTCCGTCAAAGCCTCTTCTCTTTTGGTTGCAGCTTCGCTGGGATCAATAATCAGAGATTTCTGAGGAACAACCAGAGTGTCAAAACCTTCAGGCAGCCCCGAGGACGGGGTGACGGCTGGATACATCCAGTTGGTTGTCGGTATGATCTGCTGGAATGCGTCGGAAACCATGAAATTCAAAAACTGGTCAGCTAAATCTGAATGATCCGAGCCAGCCAATTTTGCCGCAACTTCGATCTGCATATAATGGCCTTCGTCGAAGGCTGCAGCTGCTTTGCTGGCATCTTCCTCGGCAATCAGATGATAGGCAGGAGATGTTGTGTAGCTCAACACCATGTCAGCCTCGCCATCGAGAAACAGCCCATAAGCTTCGGACCAGCCTTTGGTCACAGTCACGATGTTGTCGGAAAGGTCAGCCCAGATTGCCGGGGCTTCATCACCATAAGCCGCCTTGACCCACAATAGCAGGCCCAGACCCGGCGTAGATGAGCGTGGGTCTTGAATGATGATTTTAGCCTCGCTGTCCGCCAGTTCCCGAAAATTGGCGGGCGCTGACGCATCAGCGTTGTGAACAAAGGCAAAGTAACCCCAATCAAAAGGAACGAAAGTATCGTCGGTCCATTGGATTGGCAGCGCGTAATCAGCGGTTACCGAATGAGGGGCAAACAAGCCGGTTTCCTTGGCGGCGGCGATCAGATTGGTATCTAGCCCCAGCACAACATCTGCATCGGTGTTCTCACCCTCAAGACGGATGCGCGACAACAGGGCAGCACCGTCTTCGACACCCACAAGATTAAGGTCACAGTCACATACTGCCTCAAATGCTTCTTCGACTTTCGGGCCAGGGCCCCAGTCCGAGACGAAGCTGTCATATGTATAAACGGTCAACTGTGGTTTGTCGGCTGCAACAGCCGATGTTGCAGTCAGTATTCCCGCAGCAATTGCCAGATGTTTCATATCATCCTCCAATGCGGCGAGAGGGTAAGGATGGACAAAACCTGTATCTTTCCCTCCGCCGGTTCTAGCCGGTTCAGGTTCAACGGGTTTGCCAGTGGACATCTCAGCGCAATATCGCGCGCACCCCGAGGTAGGGCTGTGATTAGGGTGACACGAGCGCAAATACAACCAAAATCCTGAGGTTCAAGCCTGCAACATGTCGATTTTTGCCAACTAATCGTTCAGTCTGATGTTGAGTTTGATGCGCGATTTTATACGCATATTTGACGCGCATAGTAGGTGGTGATAAATTTGCTTATGAGGAGGTTGATTATATGAATGTCCAGGCACGGAAACCGACCAATCTGTCGCTCGATCCCGCTTTGCTTACCGAGGCTCGAAAACTGAAAGTGAACCTTTCGCGGGCCGCGGAGGAGGGGGTTCGTGCAGCCGTGGCGGCAGCCAAGGCAGAGCAATGGCAAGCGGAGAACGCCGAAGCTCTGCAAAGCTCCAACTCTTATGTTGAAAAGCATGGATTGCCCCTGGAGCGGTTTCGTCAGTTCTGATGCCGAAATACGATGTGTTTCCCAACCCCTCTGGCGATGGCTTCTTGTTGGATGTCCAATCGGATCTTCTGAGCAATTTGAACACACGTGTGGTCGTACCCCTATTGCCGAAACCGTACGCGCCGAAACCTGCAACCCGTCTTAATCCAGAGTTCATGATCATGGATGAGCCGGTTGTCATGGTGACCCAGTTTATGGCGGCTGTTCCGACAGGGGTACTCAAATCGCCAGTAGAGAATCTCGTTGACGAGTTTGAAAAAATTACCGTTGCTGTCGATATGCTGATGCAAGGCTTCTGAAAAGCGATGGCCGGCCAAATAGGCCAGCCATCAACAATTTGCAGAAGCGGTAGGTTATTGGTCTTCGGTCCTATTTTCCACGAAGTACAACAACGCTGCATTGGGCATGCCGGACAACACGTGCAGCCGTTGAGCCGATCAGATAGTCCGAAAGACCCGGTTGATGCGACGCCACGATGATGCAATCCGCTTTGTGCTTTTCAGCCCAATCGAGGATCGAGTTTGTGGGATGCCCGGTCACGACATGCGTACTGATGTTCGAAGCCTCCACGGCTGTGCCCAGTCTTTCTTCAAACTCTGACACGCTTTTCTGAACCTGTTCCGCAGGAAAGTACGAGCCGATATACGAAGGAAGTTCTTCGAGAACCGATAGCACCGATACGGTCCCTCCGTCTGCCAGCAGACGGCTTGCAGCATCCAGAGACAAGGAGCAGTCGTTGATGTGATCGGGTGCGACTGGAACGAGGATATGGTTATACATCGGAACCTCCGAATTATTTCAAGATGCTTGGCAGCCAGGTTGCGATCTGCGGGAAGATGAAGATTAGTGTCAGACCAACAAACTGCAGCACAACAAACGGGCCAACCGAGTTGTAGACGTCGCCCATGCTGACATCTTTGGGCAGAACCCCTTTAATCCAGAACAGCACGAAACCAAACGGAGGTGTCAGATAGGCGATCTGGATGTTCACGATGAACAATGCACCAAACCACAGCTTGTCAATTCCCAACTCGTCAATGATTGGAATGAACAGCGGGGTACACAGCATGATGATCGCCCAATCGTCCATCACCATACCCAGAACCAGGATGATCAGCATCATCATCAGCAGGATGCCTGTGCTGCCGCCCGGCATAGAAAGTACCAGGTTGGTCAAAAGGTCCTGGCTGCCCAGAGTATTGAACACATTCAGATAGACAGTTGCACCGATCAGGATCCACAGACCCATGCCACTGAGTTTCAAAGTGGAAACCAGCGATTCCTTCAAAACTTCCCAGGTCAGCTTTCCGTAGATCAGGTTTATGACAAACGCACCTGCTGCACCAAATGCCGCAGCTTCGGCAGGTGTTGCGATTCCGCCCCAGATGACACCCAGAACGATGATGATCAGCAGTGCAAATGGCCAGATGCTGAGAACTGCGGTCAGTTTTTCGGCGCGGGTGAATTTCTGATCTGCAGGCAGCGCGGGGCCCAGTTCGGGCTGAATTTTGCAGCGTACGCCGATATAGATCGTATAGAATGTCGCCAGCATCAGGCCCGGCAAGAGCCCTGCCATGAACAGATCACCGATCGAAACCTTGGCCAGCAAACCATAAAAAATGAAGGGAACGCTGGGAGGGATCAGCGCGCCCAACGCTCCGCCGGCTGCGATACAGCCAATTGCGATACGGCGATCATATTTATAGCGCATCATTGACGGGTAAGCGATTTGACCCATTGTGGTCGTTGCCGGAGGTGTGATGCCGGTGATGGCAGCAAACACCGTACAAACCTGTACCGTGCCCATGGCGAGACCGCCATGAATATGGCCAATCAGTTTGTACACGGCATCATAGGCCGTCTCGGCTATCCCGGAAAATCTTATCAGTGAGCCCATAAACAGGAATAGGGGAACTGTTACCAGAACCGAGTTCCAGGGTGTTGAATAGAAGGCACTTGGTACCGAAAGCAGCGCGCGGGGTTCAAAAACTAAGGCAAACAGCACTGCTGTTCCGCCAAGACCGAACGCAACTGGCAGGCCCATAAAAAGGATCCCAAACAGTATTAAGAAATACAGCGCTGTGATTAGTTCGAGGCTCATGATCTTTAGTTTCCTTACCTAGTGGCCGTTCGCGCGGTCTATGTCAGGTTGCTTGCCTGCAATCTTTCGAACGCTGGCATGCGCCTATCTAATCTGCTGGCCCAACAGTCGGGCCAGCAGAAGCGTTTTAAGCAATGCGTGAGCTTTCACGCGGCGCAGGATTATTGCGCGTTTGCCTTGTCTTCCAAGAACTTCTTGAAGATTTCGACGCCTTTGGCGTTGCCATCCGAAGCAGCTGCAACCTGCGGCCACACCTCGGCAATTGACTTTTCGCGCATACGAGCAACTTCTTCGTCGCTCAGCTCGATCACTTCACCACCGGCATCACGCAGGATCTGCAGCGCCTCTTCCACGCCTTCCGCATGCATGCGGCTGGTTTCGAAGTAGGTTTCTTCAAAGACGCCATCGATCTTTTCGCGCTGCCAGTCGGTCAGGGCATTCCAGCTTTGCAGGTTGATAAAGATTTCCTGATGCTGGGCAGGGTTCCAGCCGGGCATGATCGCATAATCGATCACTTCGTGGAACGACATGTCGTCGATGCCGCCAGTGTCCCAGTATGTGCCTTCGATCGTGCCCAGTTTGATGGCAGTATAGATTTCACCACCATTCATTGATACCGGCGCACCGCCCATGGTCGAGTGGAAGATGGCCTGAGGACCACCGGCACGCATTTTGTGCCCTTCCAGATCTTCCATCTTTTCGACGCGGAACTTGGTGAACATCGCGTTCGGGCCCTGGTTGGTCCAACCAGCCCAATGCAAGTTACGGGCATGCGCCGCTTCCTGAACGATGTCGCCTACGCGATAATCAGGGTTGCCCCACATCACTTCCCAGGCTTCTTCGGTGTTGTTGGCGCCCATGGCCATACCAAAGGCCAGCATGCCTTCGGGCATATCGCCACCATAGACAGAGCCCCATCCGGCATAGCCGTCGGTCAAACCCGCTGCGGCGGCGCCAAAGGCCTCTGCACCACTGACCAGTGCCCCGGCGGGCTCAACGCGGATTTTAACGGTGCCTTCGGTCGCTTTTTCAACAGCTTCAACCCAAGGGATCAGGCCGTTGTCCCAGCCAGCATCGGTCTGGTCAAATGCGGGTTGGAAAGTCCATTCAGTGACTTCATCCGGTGGCCCGTCCTGAGCGACGGCTATGCTTGCGGTCACCGCAAAGGCGCCCGCCCACATCGTGGTATGCATAAACCTGTTTGGTTTCATGTTAGTTCCTCCTCGTTAGTGGATCAGTTTGTTTTCGTGAAATTATGTGTATCCGGGCAAACGGCCTTAGCCCCGCCCGAAGATCGTTTGCAGATCGCGGAGCAAGTGTTTCAAGACCACCAAAAGTACCATGACACCGCTAAGCGGAATGGCAAACTTGATTGGATAGATCGGGATCGGGATAGACGTCGGAGTTTTCTGGTTGAGCATCAATGACAATGACGCGGCCTCGTATCCTTTCCAGATCAAGGCGACCAGAAACAGAATAGCGATCGGCGCCGTCAGGACGTCCAAGATCGCTTTTGATCGCTTGCTTGCATTTGCGTAGAACAGGTCAAGTTTGACAAAGCTGTCATGCTGCAGCGCGTAAACACCTCCGGTACAGGCCAGCAATACCATTGCTGCCTGCAAAGTGGTTCCAATCCACTGTGATGGTGCGTTGAGTACGTAGCGCATGAACACATCCGACACACCAAATGCCATGCAATACAGGATCAGGAACCAACCGATACGGCCCATGACCTCTGAGATTGCGCTTGTCAGTTTTTCCAATCCGCGCATCAGCATTCCGACCTCACTGTGTTTTTCATGGATATGGTTCTCCCTCAAAAATTCCGAGTGTAACTTCGATGTTCTCTGTCTCTGGCGGCAAAGTTCAAAGGTAGCTAACTCAGACGTATACCATGCAGTCGTTGGCTGAAGCTCATCTCAGAGTGTTGACGCGTATTCCACTCATGCAAAACCATGCGAACGGTCTCCCTCCCTTATCGCATCGAACGATCCGAACTACTCCTAGTTTCAGTGCGGAGCCTTCCGGATCGCTACAGCAAACGCGATGGAGTAACGCTGAGAAAGATACAGTTGCTTGTAATAATGGGTACAGATTGTATCGCGCGAGGCGTTCGATGATCGCGACAATTTGTATTTGACCGTATACTGACGGCGAGTGAACATACCCACCTACCGGACACTTATTGAAGTCACGTTTCGGTAGAAGCGCTTTTATTACATAAGGTTGGTGGAAGTTTCTTTTTGAGTTATCATCAATCGACTCGTAATCAGATCACCTGTTTCCGACTGCGATTCCGGAGCGACGATTGGGCATAACTAGCCTTTTGCCTTTCGCAAGGAACACTTGAAAACAAGGATACAGTTTGCAAGTCGCGCGGCGGAAACTGTGACTGGGACCCTGTAGGATATGACACAACGATTGAGTATTGATAAATCTCAGTCCAGCGGATTGCGCGACCAGATCGTCTCGCAGATATCGCGCCTCATATTTGAAGGATTGATGCCTTCGGGTCTGAAACTTGCCTCGTGCCGCGTCCTGGCGCGGGATTTAGATGTTTCTATTAATACGGTTGTCGCAGCCTATCGTAAGCTTGAGGAAGAACAACTGATCGAGGCACGGCCTCGGTCTGGCTATTTTGTGTGTTCTGACCGCGGGATACGAACGGACAGTGATGCGATTGGCCGGTCGAATACCAGGCCCGGTACATCAATTAGCCACAAACTGAACAAACTGCGCCGTACTGAAGAGATTGAGACAATCCCGCGCCCAATAGACTGGTATAAATATGCCTATCCTTTTGTGTGTAATCAGATCGATGATGGTGTGTTTCCAGTTGCGGATTGGCGTGAGTGCACCCGGCTGGCAATGAACCGAAAAGACCTCAAGATCTGGTCTGCAGATGGACTTTATGATGACAGCCTAGAGCTTGTCGAACAGGTCAGGCAACGCATTTTGCCACGGCGGGGAATTTTCGAGCCCAGTGAATCGATACTGATTACATTGGGTTCACAGAATGGGCTTTTTATTACCAGCCTGCTCTTTGGCGGGCGTGAACGTACTGCGGTAATGGAAGATCCGGGTTATCCGGATGCTCGCAAGATTCTTCAGGCCAATTTCGGTAAGGTAAGCTTTCAACCCGTGGATGAGGAAGGTCTCATTGTTGACGAGCGCCTGCGCGGTGCGGATCTGGTGTTCGTCACGCCGAACCGTCAACACCCAACCACAGTCACGTTGTCTGAACGTCGTCGGCGCGCACTGTTGCAAGCTGCTGAAGATTATGACTTTTACATCGTCGAAGATGACTACGAATGCGACGTGGACTATCGTCATTCACCGCTTCTGCCGCTGCGGAGCCTGGATGATACCGACCGCCTAATCTATCTGGGCAGCTTGTCCAAGGGGCTCTCGCCAGGTTTGCGACTGGGGTATCTGGCAGCCGCGCCTGAGTTTATCGATGCAGCGCGAGATTGCCGGGGCATGATGATGCGCCACCCACCCATGATACTGCAACATACTGCCGCCGCGTTCATCAGGTTAGGATATTACGACGGTTTGCTACGCCGGGTGCGGCAGAACTATGAACAACGCTGGCATTTGGCAGACTCGATGATTCGTGAGCGGTTACCCAGCTTTCTGAGAGCAGGTGAATTCGGTGGTACTGTTTTCGTTCTAGCCGATCCCGATGAAATACTCGAGGCTAAGACAATTTGTGATGCAGCACTCAGACGGGGTGTTATCGTAGAGCCGATTGGACCGTGTTTCTCGAAGGCAGCGGAAGGGAAGCATCATTTCCGAGTTGGTGTCTCATCAATCCAACCGGGGTTGATCCCGCAAGGAATTGAACTGTTATCCAACGTCGTGACCGAGTTGCAGGGTACGTGATGGCTTGTTTGATATGAAGCCCAAGCTGATCCCGTGAAGTCTGTGTGTAGAAGTTCGGTAAGTTCAATCTCCGAGTGCGGAGTTTTCACCCGTGAAGACCCGCACAAGCAGGCTCGAGATCCAGCTTAGGGCGTACCATGTCAGTAAGAAACCAACACATTCCAAGGCAAATGAGCCCCATTTATAAAATAAGTCGGCTATGACGAATGCACTCAACAACCACGGTCCTTCCTGGCGCAAAAAAGACTTTAATCCTTGTGATTTCATCGCTGTATGCATGGTATGATCCAATCTTTTGAAACTAATCTAGTTGGTTAAACTATTGCAGGAGGATGACGTCGAGGCGCATCATAGCGCTGCTGTGAGAACCAAGTCATTGTTGGTTCGATGTCGCTTTGCGTGCTCCCACCTTGCAGCGTGTAGCCAGCGGCAAGCCAGGTAAACCCGTCATCTGCAATCTCGGCACAGTTCGTGTAGTCACCCCATTTGCCCAAGGACGGCGTATGCGTTCCTTGCCGCGCGAGGGACAATCGCCAAATTCCATCTATATCGTCATAGGTACCAATGACATGACTTGGATGCAGATTGCCCCCACCGGCGAAAATCGACAGCCCGACGTCGCCGAACCGATTTACGGCTGTCGAGGGATAGGAAAACGCGATCTGATCATTCCAGATGTCAGGCTCGTCGATCAGGGACATTGTGGCTTCGTCGATGCGCACGGTCCGGACAAATGGGTTTGGCCTGTTTGCTTGTTGGTTGGCTGTCCACATGAACCCCAGCGCGCCTCGCCCTAACCAACCGGCCATTATGCGTGGATCGGTCCTGGACATCCAGTCGCCGCCTCCAACTGTAGGCGCGGAATAGCTGCCCGCAAACCACGGGGTGACATCGATGTCGAATTCATCAACGTCCGGTGAGTTCTCTGGCCACCTGAATACACGGATTTGCGAGTTCGAATTGTGGCTGGCGAAGTACATCGAACCGCGCGCGCCCTGAACACAACGTAGTGAGAAATTATGCTGCGTTTCGAATATGTCAAAAGATAATCCAGCGGCAGCTGCAAGTTCGTCCAGCGATATACGCAATATGACGCACCTCCTAAAAAGGTTGCTGCTGGCCGAGAACACGTTGGTTCCCGCATACAGGTAGTTTTCTGAAAGAGAGACATGGTTGTAGTCAAACCATTCGCCGTTCCACGATGTGTCAATTCCCGCCGGTGTGAAATCCCAGAGGTTCCAGTTGTCATTTCCAAGTGTGCGGCCTTGCTTGACCGCAACACGTAATGTGTTGGTCCCGTTCTGTTCGATATATTGAAGCAGCCAGATCAATAAATCCCGGCTTGGGTCGTAGATGGTGGTCTGATCGCAGCAAAAACCGCCATCTGCTGGCGGAAACAAGGTGAAGGGGCTCATATGCGACCAGCTTTGGCCACCATCCAAAGACCGGCTGGCGTACCAGTTTCCAGTGGCCAGTATCTGATTTCCGTTGTTTGAGACCGTGGGCTCGCCGACTGTCGACGTTTGCCCGTTTGTATCAAAATCTGTTAGATTTACTGTGTTGAATATCCTTGGCTGATGGGTCGAGGGCATGGCAGCCTCCGTAATAGTAATGTCAAAATGTGTCAGTAATCCAATTCGGTTGGGTCCACCTCGCTTGCAGAACTGGCAGAGTTGTCTTCCTCTAATGGCGGACCACCTTTTCGGCGAACCTTTGAAACCTTCTCGTCGCGTTCACTAAGAGTTTGGGGTGTCATCAGGCCCGATGCTTCTGCCCTTTCACCTAAAGCGGAATGGGCAGACGGTTGCGGTCGAACCTCGACACTTCCTTTGCGGGTACTGTGCTTTTTGCTAGCTTGATTTGCCATTCATCTCTCCTATCCGTTCGTTTGTAAACGTATCCGAATTGGCAGGTCGTCAGATGATGTTGAATATGGCTACACTACCAGATTTCCCCCGATTCTTCAATTAAAGGGCTTCTGCACGCTTTTGAATGACAGGGATTGGCAGGTCAAAACGGCAGCATTCTCGATAGGCGACCTGAACGCGGAAACAGGCAGGCCTGCAGGGAATGATAGATGTCTGGTTTCCCGTTAAAGATGGATGTTACGACCTTGCCGTTTTCGTCCACCGCCGGAAACCAGCCGCCATTTTGATGGTCCACAAATCGTTCATTCGCATAACCCCAGAGAGTTCTGTACCAGTGCTCATCTTCTGCTTTTTTATCGATTCTGATCAATGCAGCGACGGCACTGATCGCTTCGGTTACAGGCCACCAGAACCGGTTCTCGTTTGAGACTTGTCCATCAAAGTCCAACGTATAAGCGATGCCTCCGCCGGGAAGCCAGGCATCACGCAGGGCCTGTTCAATCAACTGACGCGCAGAATGCGGTGCGCCGGTGTTCGGGCGACCCGACAGATCCCAATATTGCAGTTGCAACCGTCCCAATTCAAACGAATGTCCCGGAGTTGTACCGGCTGGCCTAAACATCGGATTGCCCGCATATGCGCGATCAATCTGCCAGTCGCTCGTGTAATGTTCTGGCAATCGCCAGTTTTCTTTGGGTGCGACTCTGCCGACAAAGAAATCCAGAATGCGGCCTGCACGGGATAAATACACCTTGTCCCCTGTTGCTTCAAACGCGGTAAGCAGGGCTTCGACACCATGCATATTTGCATTCATCCCGCGATATTCGGAGAACGGCGTCCAATCTCTGTTCCATTCGTCGCAAAACAGTCCCGCTTCTTCGTCCCAAAAATGTGTATCCAGAACCTTTCGAGCGTAAGTCATGAGCCTGTCCGCGCCCGGATGACCTGCCTGCTTTGCGCTCGCCGCCGCAAGAAGAACAAAGACGTGCCCGTAAGCCAGTTTGCGATCATCAACGACGCGGTCACCTTCCAGCGCCCAGAAAAATCCACCAAATTCCGCGTCTCGGTGATAGCGCTCAAGATATGCTATACCGTGGTCAACTATCTTTTCGGCACCTTTAAATCCGAAGAGATGACCCAAGGCATAAGAATGGATCATTCTGGTGGTCGTGTGCAGTTCCTGCACCTCGCCAGGCAGGGGGGTGCCGTCATGATCAAGCAGAAAGAAACCAGACCCATTTCGGCAGCTTGCACTGAAAAATTCAAGCTGATGACGAGCCTGTTCCATCAACCAGTTCTGGTGCTCTGGCGTGTCCAGCCAAAAACCTGTTTCAGAATCCAGCCCGACCGGAAGTAGCTTATCAGTTGTCATTCTTATCGTCCCACCTGCGTTAAACGACGGTGCACGCCGCGTCTCACAATACCGCCATTGAGATTTTTAATGCCGCAATCGCATCAATTCTTCCAGAATGGTAGATGCCTAATTTTGAGGAAACACTACCACCCCCGATTTGTTTGACCAGACCACGGGAGTTTAGGGCAATTTTTGTGTAGTGATTGGTGAAATTGGACCAATGAACTTTCGCACAAGAAGGCAGTTTGCACCTGAGTAACGCTGGACATAGCCAGATAGCCTTGCATCATATAGGCTGTGTTCGCAGCTTACATGTCGCCAGACTGCGATGGCGAGTGCAGGTTTATATGAGGCTTTGCGAGGGGGGCATGTTCTCATTGTTCAGTGTTAGTTCAATTGTGAGCAAACAATCGCATAGTCATGCGATGTCTGAAAACGGTGTGAGCTGATGGTACTACACCCGGCTGGTCCTGATACTGATCTTGGAGCGATGGAGCATCGCCATCTCACAGTCATGATGGTGGATCTTGTCGGATCAACTGTTCTCGCCCAGACCCTTGATCCCGAGGATTTGCTATCGACCACGCTGCGCTATCAGAAATTGGTCGAACATGCCACCAATGCCTTTGGAGGTAGCGTGCTGCAGATCGTCGGTGACGGAGTTTTGGTGGTCTTTGGGTGGCCTTCTTCCTGTGAAAACAATGCCGAAAGGGCCATGCGCTCGGCTTTGCGCATACATTCTGATCTGGCCGAATTGTCTGGCCCGACCGAATTGCAGTGCCGCATCGGAATCGCTTCTGGCGTCGTGCTGGTCGGGGATATTGCACTCGGGAGCAACATCCAGCCGGATGCGATCTTTGGATCTACGCTAAATCTTGCTGCGCGGTTACAGGCCCTTGCTGAACCCGGTGGGACGCTGATATCCGCTGCGACCCGCGCACTGGGGGGCGAACAGCTTGAGTTCGATGGCTTGGGTGCAAAGAGCCTTGCAGGATTTGATCGGCCCGTTCCAGTGTATCGCTTGGCAGGTGAGACCCGAATTCAGGTATTGGACAAAGACCGGATACCTTTGATCGGGCGGGACGCTGAGAGAGCGCAACTTCATGCGGCTTGGTCTGACGTGGAAACCGGCAAAGGAAGGGTAATTTATCTGCAGGGTGAAGCGGGAATTGGAAAATCCCACTTAATCCGAGATCTGCGTACGTCGGTGGGCCCCCAGGCCTGGGTGACGTATCATTGCAGTCCTTTTCATGTGAGCTCACCCTTTTTTCCATTCATCTCACAAATTGAACGCTGGTGCGGAATTCTCGACAGCGACGACATCGCGATCCGACGAAACCGAATGACGGAACATCTGGGCAATATTCTGGATGACGACCAGTTGGGCACCTTGTTTTTTGTTCTCGCGCCAGGACCCGGTGATCATGGACCCGCCAGCGAAGAGGCGCTGCGCGCCGAAATCGTTACGATATTCCGTCGTGTCTTTGAAGGATTAAGCGGCGAAGGGCCGGTGCTTGTCGTGGTCGAGGATTTGCAATGGGCAGATCCGTCGACCCTTTCGGTTCTGCAAGCTGTGGCAGAGCATCTTAGCAAATTACCTGTTCTGCTATTGTTGGCCGGCCGAAACCCTGTCACACGGGCTATGGAAGAAAGCATCCCTTCGCTGCAGATAACTGCACTATCACCGCTGGATGATGACACCGCTGCGGTTTTGGCCGGTGCCGCATCAAAAGCGCAGCTTAGTGATGAAACCATGGCGCAGATCGTGAACCGTGGGAACGGCATTCCACTTTTCATCAAAGAATGCGCGACTGCTATGGCAGCTTCACCCGAACGTGGGCTGGGAGCCATTCCCGCGACACTTCACGACCTATTGGCGCAGCAAATAGACGAGGTGGGTGAATTGCGCCGAACAGCGGTCGAGGCAGCGGTCATAGGTAGTACATTTGGCGTACCTATGATGGCGCATGTCAGCGGCATCTCAGAAGCTGAAGCTGATGAGGCAATACATCAGCTAGCATCAACAGGTTTACTGCAACACTTACCCGGTACAGGGAAAAATGCGAGCGAGGCCTGGCGGTTCAGGCACGAACTGGTACGCGAAGCTGCCTATCAAAGCCTCGTACGGGACCGGCGTGCGCATTTACATCGACGCGCAGCCGAAGCACTGAACGCACAGCCTGAGGCGGCCCGCAAACCGGAACAGATTGCACGTCACTGGGAGTTGGCAGGCGCGCCCGGCAAAGCCGTGGCTGCCTGGATCGAAGCCGCTCGCATAAACCTGCGTCGCCACGCCAATCAAGAAGGCGCACAGCACGTTAGAAACGGACTGCGATTGCTGCAGAAACTGCCTGTCGAACATCGTGATGAGGCCGAACTTTCCTTGCAGTTTTTACTTGCAGCTGCCGAACGCGTCCGGATCGGATATGGCGCGGACTCTGCAATTTCAGCGTTCGACCGTAGCTTTGAACTTTCCAAGAAACTCGGAGATCGACGCACTTTGGTGCGCGCTGGCAGGGGTCTATTTACCGCCGCGATGGTCAAAGGGGATTATCGCAAGGCCGAGCATTGGGGACAGGCGATGATCGATGCCCATGATGATCACCATACGTGCATGGTCGGCAATTACATACGTGGATCAGCGCTTGCACCGCGGGGACAGTTCATAGCTGCGGCAACTGCGCTGGAAAAGGCAGCTTTGCACGCCGAAGCACACGCTGCTGAGGCAGGAAACAGTCCGGATGTCGCGGCGATGTTGCAGATCGAGAGCATGGCTGCCTTGGTCGACAGTTTCCTGGGGAATACTGAACGTGCTTTGGCTCGCGCCAAAAGTGCGGTTGATGCTGCAGGGGCATTGGGGCAGTCGCTGACGGTGGCAAATGCGATGCATTGGCAGACCGAGATCTACATGCAGACCGATCATCCGGATTATCCGCATATGGCAAAGACTTTTGCAAAGATCGTGCGAGACAGTGTTGGCCCATTTTACAACGCGGTTGCAACCGCGCATCTCGCGGGTGCGTCGATACGTTCGGGCGAACCGGCAAAGGGCGTCGCCTTGCTGCAATCGGCCTGGGAAAAAATGCATGCAACTGGAGCCAAGGCGGCAGGTGTTCTTGTCCATACTGAACTTGCGCGTGGCTTACTCGCGCTTGGTCAAATCCCACAAGGTCTGGAAGCAGTTGATGCTGGTTTAAGATTTGCGGATCAAACCGGAGAGCGGAATTACGAAGCCGAGCTAAACCGGATCAGAGCTGCGCTGCTGGCAAAGCAGGAAGACGCTTCTGATGAGGCCGAGGCCGCGTGCCGAACGGCGATACAGGTGGCCCGTGATCAGGGAGCTGCTCTGTATGAGAAACGAGCATTGGAAGATCTGGCCCGTCTGCGACCAGTTGACCCTGAGATTGCTGCACGTCTTGCCAAGCTGAATGATGCCGGGGTTTCGGCCTAGCGCCTTCGGCCCAATGCACAGTCATCCTGGGCAAGATTCAGACCAACAAATTCAGCGACCTGCGCAAATGAAGAGGTTTTTAGCAGCAGCCGATGACCCGTTTGCGAAAAGGTCTTGGCCGAGTACAGGTTCTTTGAGACCATTGGGTTGTTCATGAGTTGCGTGATCGCGTCATACCCCACCATTGACGTCATCAAGTCACCCATAATGACAGTCCCCTTGTGCTGCTCGGCGAACAAGCCCGGAAACAACTCGATCCGGTCAACATTGCAATACATTCTGCTCAGGTCGGCGATTAGCTCGTCGGCGAAGGGCTGATCCCCGACAAGATCCGCGATGCTCGAGTGTACTCGACGTTTAAAATGATGACGATAGGCGTTCAGCGAGGGAAGTCGTGCTTTGCGTGTAAGAGCAATCGTTGCTTCGACCGGTGAGGGCACACCTTCTGCAGGCCTTTCGAACAGAAAATCAGGTGTATTGCGCAGCGATATCCTGGCTGCGGGTTGGCGCGAGAGAGAGCGGATCATTTCCTCAAGTCCCGTTTGTTCGACGAGTCTAGGGTTGAACCGGAATCCAGTCGGCTCGACCTGAGCGCGGTCGATGATGAAACGCTCGGGGATCATTGAATGCCAACGGTACAGCAAGTTAAATTCAATCGCGATTTGGTTTGAATGATGCCAACGCTGCCAGCGGTTGACGCCGACCGGCAGATGAAAAGGCATGTTTGCCACGTGGCTGATATAGTCCTCAATCACCAGCTTGATCAGCAGCGCGATCAGAGTGCACCGCGTGGTTTGGAACACGCGCTCTTTATCCCAACCGTCAGTGCCGCGTTTCTCGCGCCAGAGAAGATCGGCAAATGTATTGTGCGCGCGCATCATCAATGTGTTGATGGCAGTATAGCCGATCGTGCCGTTGCCGTTGTCCAGGCCGGTTGCGTGAAAATCAAGCAGCCTTTGATCGACTTGTTGGCACGTCAGTTCGGGATGCGCGCGTTTTAAGGAGTTGCGCAGCTTGCACGGATCATGCAGGGGCCGCGCGGCATTATCACCCTCGGCGAGACTGCCATCAAATGGCGGGGCCAGCTTAACTCCACCGGATTGATCTTTTTTGAACAGCTTCGGCGGCCACATCTCGCCATTGTCGTCCATCCGAAACGCCAGTCGGTGGGTCATTTCGCCTGTTTCGGGGTCTCTTTCGCGCAGCATATCAGTTTGAAAATCGTTCAACCCGTAGATCTGGCATAAATCGACTTCGTGGTTTGAATCAGTCTGATCAAACGGTCCGGTTGGCCCGAAGGTCCGCAGAAAGCTGTCGGTGAACCATTGCGCGACCGAGATGAATAGAACGGTCGTGCCTTGCGGGCACAACAAGGTAAGCGGGCTGCCATCTATCTGTGTTCTGCGGCGAAATAAGTCGGCCACTTCGCTTTCCGATGGCAGGATCGGCGAAGGATCTTCGGGCGTTGTGTGACGACCAATCCAACGGTTGGAATAGACGCCTGGCCAGCTGGTATAGTCCGCACCCAATGTATAGGGCCGCGGCCGGTGCACCCGCGCTGCATTCGCAAGCCTCATGGCTGAGATATAGCTTGTCGTGCGTGGTGCGATCTTGAACCCAAGATTGATAAGATCATCAATATTCAGCATCTAAATGGCTCCAATTGATCATCGGTTTGGAAAACGGGCGCGGGCGAGGCTGAGGTAAGTCTTAAGTCGGATTGCGTTGATCGGGCCCAGAGGTTTGTGCTCAGCGGTCACACGCCATGGCGAAAATGACAGGGTATCACCATCGAGCGGATCAAATTCTGCATCTTTTTCGATGGTAATATCTGCGATGGGTGTAACCGTGCGATGAAACGGGTCAAGTGGTGCGTCTGGCTTTGGATCGCAGGCCCATCTGACGCGGTTATCGAGCGGATCGAAGTCGCCATCGTTACGCGGTGGTTCGATTATACAGAACTCAAATCGATTGCCGTCACTGGCGACGTCCTGACGGAGTTTCAGGCTGATGCCGTCATGCTCGTCCACCGGTTTAGTTGCTACCTTATGTCGAACGCTGCGGGCGAGGTATCGTACTGTCAGGTCAGTCCCCAGCCGATAGGGCGTCGTTGACCAGAAATGCGCCTCGAATGGCGACTGCATGTAGTTCGAGGCAAAATCGCTCGCAGTCTGAAGGCGTCGCCTGCCTTTTTGTGTGGCAAATGCGCGAAACAGGGCCACCAACCCTCGAACGATCAGCTTCAATGACCAGCTGCGACGCTTATTTGCCGCGTGTTGTAGGGCTTGCAGTGTGGCGATCAGGCTGCTTAGCCGTTCATAATCGTCGGAAAGGTAGCTGGGGAAAGTGTCCCGATCGACAAGAACAAAGTCGAACTCATCGCTGATTTGCGAGATGTTGAGTTGTGAAAGTGCCTCGACGTCGATCAGTTTGGTGCCCGGCACATCAAATAGTTTGACCGCCATTCCATGGGCATCGGTTTTACGATCATCCAGATGCGCACCGTTGGAAAAGCGAACTGCTGCAGAATAACTTGCTGCTTTTTCGAAAAGGCCATGGCGCAACCTTTCCGGCAGATCGTCCCGGATTGTGAAAGTGGCTTTGACACACCCATGGCTACGCCCATGTTGCGCTCTTAACCTTCGACTTTTCCATTTCGCGATCGCTTCAAAATTCTGGTCGATGATATCGTCAACCACGTCTTCAGGTGAAGTGTTTGGCAAATAATGTGTCAACGAACCCCCTTTCCCGAGCAAGCCCAGGCAATAATTAACCTCTACAAATATATCTGACAGCCAACCCCTTCTAAATGCCCGCAGATTAACCCTTTTTGGTTTTTCTTTCAAATGAGGTGACTTATGGCAGCCTTATTGCCTCATTCCTTTCGATCTCAAACAGCCGTTTTCGCGTCAGAATGAAGTATACCGGTCAATAATTGGTGGGGTGGGATCAATTGATTTACGACTTCGAAATGGACGCGGTTGGCACCGTATTCACTAGCGTTGCGTTGGCTTACCTTCGAAGACTTAAGCTTACAGAAAGTTATTGACGCATTTCTTGATCTCGGGCACTCAGGCAGCAGATGGTTCCCAACGATACGTCAGAGGGATGAAAAGGGAATACGGTGAGGTATGCCACGCGGCGCCAATTCCGTAACTGCCCCCGCAACTGTAAGCGGTGAGCTATGCCAAATAGCCACTGACCCCAAGGGTCGGGAAGGTTGGCCAAGCGCGGACCCGCAAGTCAGGAGACCTGCCATCAATTGTTCAACCAACCCGGGGCGGGGCGTCCTGGAAGGAGGTATTGATGACACGTTTCACACGTGTGCACACGACTGGCAGCTTCCGTCTGCGCTTGGAAACAAGCGGAGTGAGAAATGCGAAAATCGCTGATCAATACATTGTCGACAACGTGAACCGCCGACGCGGGGTGCCCAACGCGGTGTTCAGAATACTCAAAGCGTTACGATATAACATTGCAAAAACTTTAATTGCGCAATAAACGGTGGCGAGATGACGAACAATGTTGATCATATCCTTCTTGTCTGCGCGAGCTGCAGAAGTGGCGAAAGTGCAGACAAAGTACCCCAGGCGTTGAAGCATAGATTGCCGAGGGAATTTGTGATCCGCTCTGTGAATTGTATGGCGGGTTGTGAAAGGCCAACCACCATCGGCTTTCAGTCCCTTGGCAAAGCACAATATCTATTTGGTGACATTTCTACAGATGAAGATTTGGACGCGATCGTTGAATTTGCCCATCAGTATCTGCGCAGTGGCGATGGTTGGACAAATGCCTCTGATCGGCCACGGGCATTGTTCACAAAAACTCTCTCACGCCTGCCGCGTATTGAGCTTGAGGAAGTGCTATGACCAAGCAAAGCTTTCTGATTGCCGAAAATCTGGAATATTACGCGCTTAACGGAGATATCTTGTTGCAAGGCGTTTCGTTCGCCTTGGACGAAGGCGCTATTCTTGCGATCGCTGGTCCGAACGGGGCAGGTAAAACAACGCTTTTGAATCTACTCTGTGGTGCCGAGGCACTGGCATTGGGGGATGTGCGTATGAATGGACAAAGCCTCAAGCACCTATCCGCAAAAGAACGCGCCCGCATGATAGCCGTTGTCAGCCAGCAGGAATTTCCTGACGGGCGTCTGTCACTGCGTGATTATGTGGCATTGGGTCAGATTCCCATTCGCGCAGATCGCTCGGCCGAAGATCATGCATGCGAACTGAACCAGATACTTGACCTCACTGATCTGGCTCCATTGGCAGAAAAGAGGATGGCTCAGCTTTCTGGGGGCGAGCGTCAGCGTGCGCATATTGCGCGCGCCTTGGCACAAAACCCCTCATTGCTGTTTCTCGATGAACCCACCAATCATCTGGACCCAGACGCAAAGGGGCGGATGCTATCGCTGGTCGCCGATCTTGGGGTCACAGTGGTAATGATCGTGCACGATCTGGTCATGATCCCTGAATTCGCCACACATGTTGCTTTGATGAAATCCACGCGCCTGACCGGATTTGGCACGGTCGCCGAAGTTCTGACGCCCGAACGGGTCCGTGAAACCTTTGGCGTGGATTATCTGTGCTTTCACCATGAGGGTCGCGTGATACCGGCTCTTGATATCCGAAGAACCACTGTTTCTACATAAACTCAGGAGAATATTGATGAAACACATCTGGTCCGTGGCTTTGGTCACTGCCATTGCAAGCAGCGCTGCAGCGCAGGAAGTCACCGTGGACAATTGCGGCGAACCCCTTGTGTTTGAGACGTTGCCGGAACGGTTGGTCGTGCATGACATGAACATGACGGATATGGCTTTTGCTTTGGGGCTACAGGACAAGATCATCGGCCTCACCGGGATCACCGGCTGGTACAAGACCAGCCCGGAATTCGATACCTTGCGGGGTGACATTCCGGAGCTCGCGCCGAAATACCCCACTGTTGAGAACCTCGTCGCAGCGGACCCAGATTTGTTTTTCGCGGGCTGGTATTATGGAATGAAACCGGGTGGGGATGTGACACCAGACACATTGGAACCCTTCGGGATCAAAACCATGATCCTGACAGAGAGCTGTGTGCATTTGGACAAGGATCGCCCCGAGTCCAGCATGGACCTGCTGTTTGACGATGTTCTGCGTCTTGGCAAGGTTATGCAGGTCGAGGACAAGGCCGAGGCGCTAGTGAGCAAATGGAAAGACGAATTGGCTGCGATCGAAGCGCAAACGACCGAGCTGCCGAAACCTCGAGTTTTCTTGTTGGATGGTCCGGCGGATGCACCGTTCACTGCTGGGAAGTTCGCCATTCCCGATGCTATGATTGCTGCGGCGGGTGGTGAGAATGTCACCCATGACATGGATACAAGCTGGGGGCGTAGTTCCTGGGAAGCCGTGGCCGCATCTAACCCCGAATTCCTGGTGCTGCTGGATTATCAGACCGGCAACGGCGCAGCAGATACCTTCAAATTCCTGCAAGAGCATCCGGTGATGTCGCAGACAGATGCCGTCAAGAATGAGCGTTGGATCGGCTTGCGGTACGAAGAATTGACACCTGGCCCCGCAAATATTGAGGCGATTTCGAAAATGGCTCAAGCGATGCATCCGGGCCTCAACTGATATGGGCCGATTTGGCCTAACACTTCTGCTGGGGGCGGCTATTTTGGCCGCCCTTGTGCTGGTATCCACCATTTACGGAACTACCTCGATCCCGGTGTCTGAGACATTTACTGCTATTATGCGTGGCACGGGTATCGACGACGGCGAGATGTCTCCGATGCACCGGATCGTGTTTGATCTCAGGTTGCCCCGTGCATTGTTCGCCGCTGTGATAGGCGCCGGACTTGGTATCGTTGGCGTCGTCCTACAAACCACGACTCGCAACGATCTTGCCGACCCTTTTCTCTTTGGCTTGTCTTCGGGGGCCGCCGCAGGTGCGGTGTTTGTCATCACCGTAACCGGAGATGTGCTGGGTTTCTGGACACTGCCACTCGCCGCCTTCTGCGGAGGGCTCATCGCGTCGGGCGTTGTATTGGCGCTGGTTCACGGTTTGCGCACAAGTGCGCCAGAGAAACTAATCCTGGCGGGATTGGCGGTTTCATTCCTGTTTTCGGCCATCACCAATTACTTGATATTTGCGGGTGACAACCGCGCTGCCCACTCGGTGATCTTCTGGATGTTAGGTGGATTGGGCTTGGCCCGCTGGGAGACGTTTCCCCTTGTTTGTGTTGGGCTGATCCTGATCCTAACGTATTCGCTGTATCGCAGTCGTTGGTTGGACGCGCTGCTTACGGGGGATTTAACCGCAGCAACTCTTGGGGTCCCTGTTCAGGGATTGAGATTCAGCATGTTTTTCACGGCAGCTTTGGCAACTGCAGTTTTTGTCTCAGTGGCGGGTGTGATCGGATTTGTTGGCCTAATGGTGCCACACATAGCCCGCGGAATTGCGGGACCTTTGCACAGCCACCTTGTACCGACTGCCGCGATTGTTGGCGCTGCGTTATTGACCGGTTCGGATATTCTCAGCAGGCTTTTGCTGGCGCCGCAGGAGTTGCCAGTAGGGATTGTCACGACTTCCATAGGTTCGGTTTTTGTATTTTTACTTTTGTTCAGAACAGCAAGAAACCAGCGGTGAATTTAAGTGACTAACAGCCGCAGCTATCGCTTTCCAGATTTAATAGCACCTCCGCTTTCTGATGGTTGCATTGAGGCTAAAATTGCCTACTTCTCAATAGTTTAATCTATCTAAAAGGCGCAGTCGGGTTACAAGTTTAGCAATCAAATGATCATTCTACTTTTGGCGAGATACGCCACAGAAAAGCGCCGCCGATAAAGAATGCCAGATCACCGAGTGATGTGACCAGGCGGAACAACCCGATTGCAATCAGCGCTTCTGCCTCAGGTATGTAGGCCTGTAAGAAGATGAGCAGAACAAACTCACGTATTCCGATCCCTCCAGGCGCGCCAGGAGTGACATAGCCTAACAGCCAAGACGTCACGGCAATGACTATGATGGCAGGGTCATAGTCACCGGAAACCAATCCAACCAATACCAACAGAGTAAAGCCCATGGCCAAGAAGAAGAAGGAAGCAAGCAACAATCCGTAGATAAGCCTTTGTCGCGACGGCGCGTTGGGGAGTGTTCGAAGTTTTCTTGTAATCAGTATGATCAGCAAAATGGCAATAACCATCGCTGTCGGTACAAGCCAATGAATAGGTATGACCTCAGATATTTCGAGTGAGTGGGGAGCTGCACCAAATGTAAATCCAATTAGAGCGAAAAGCCCCGCGACCAGAATAAGAGTGCAAATTTCAAGAATATTTGCGAGCGCCAACCCACCCTGACTTGCTCCATGGTCAGCCATAACGATATGTCGACCCAAATATTGAAACACGTTTCCCGGTAGATATTTCGCGATCTGCGTTTTGGAGTAGGTTGAAAACGTCAGTGCACGTGAAAATGTTTGGTCTTGCGTTCCCTGGACCAGCCCATGCCAAAGCTCGGCCAATAGCAGCAAAGCGGTTGCATAAAAAAATATTGCCGCAAATACGATTGCCCACGCCTGCCATCCAGGAGACCAAGCCGCAATTTGGGACCAGTGCTGTGAAACCGCGACGGTAAAATAGTACAAAGTCACGGCAACAATGGCCCAGCCTATCACGCGTAGCGCGCGGCGCTGTCCACGCCCTAACTTGTTTGGAAGTGTCATTTCTCTGCTACAGGGGAGGGTTGGATCAGTGTCGTTTGATCGGGGTAGGGCAGTGATGGAACGCGCCCCCGGTAGGTCTTGATCTGTGCCTCCACCGCTTCAATCGGGCTGCGATACTCCCGTCTGCCAGAGTTATCAAATACGATCATGCCACCAGGTGCAACGTGTGCTATCGCGTGCCTCAAACAAGCTACCCGTGCGCGTCCGTCTATGATGATGACGTCGAATGGACCTTCTGCGCCTTCGATTGCAGTGACATAATTTTCGAAGCTGCGCGAAGTATTGCCAGGTTTTTTTGATCCGTATTCTGGATTGTAGTTGGCATCGGGCTCAATCAGCCTCAATTCAACGTTGGAAAACGCGCTCAGCCGGTTGGAGATTACAAGATGCCAATCGACATCATGTTCGACACTGGTGACATGATGAGCGCGCCGCGCGGCCCAGATTGTGCTTGCACCGCTGCCGTATTCAAAAACGCGTGGGGTGTTTCGCTGGGCGAGAAAAGCGTCGACCTTGTCGATGGCGCCATAACTCCACCAAGGCACGTCCAGATCAACCATTGCATCAATATCGTGAATGGCAAAAAGGCTCAGCCACCAATGAGCGCGTCGATCCGGAAGGCGTCGTTGAAGCGCGCTATAGACCCCGGCAGTGCGGGCAATTTTGCCCGCTCCTCGAAGGGTTGAAACATAAACTGACTTGGCGATACGAGAGGCGGTCATTCTTCCATGTCCGATCGCTTGCATGAGACCTGTGCGGAAGCCAGTTCCATACGGCGTATAGTTTCCAATGTCTGCTCCTGCAGCCGCCGATTAACCGCAATCGCATCGGCCAGAAGCGCGACCGCAAAATTGATTACCCCCAGAACGATCAGAACGCCACCCAGAACGAGAGATTGAATGTTTCCCTGTCCCTCGCCCATCATGAATAGAACGAGGAAGCGAGCGATTGGTAGCAAGCCGAAGCATATCAAAACAACGCTTATCAGCGTAAAGAATTGTAAGGCCCGATGCATCGCGTAAGACCGCAGCATCGTAAACACCTGTTTACGGATAAAGCTGCCCATACTTTTTGCCAGTCGCGACTCGCGCAGCTGTGGGTTCGTGCCCACGGGAACAGAGACCACACACAGATCGCTGTTTCCGGCTTGGATGAGGGTCTCTACCGTATAACTGAAGCTGGAAACTACGTTGGTGCGCAGGGCCGCCTCACGGGAATAGGCACGAAAGCCTGAAACTGCGTCTTCTACATCCAGGCCGGACATTCGACGCACGACAGCGCTGCCGAGCTTTTGCAAACGCTTTTTTAACGGGCTAAAATGTGTGATCTCGGAGGTGCCGCGGTCGCCTACAACGATATCAGCTTGATTGTTTAGGATCGGTTGCACCAGATCACGGATTGATGCCCCTTGGTACTGATTGTCACCATCAGTGTTGACGACAATGTCTGCGCCACGTTCAAGGCAAGCCCGAAGCCCATACGAAAAACTACGCGCCAACCCTTTGTTGCCCTTATTTCGCAATATGTGATCGACGCCGCAGGCCTTCGCTATCTCAACCGTTTCATCGGTAGAGCCGTCATCAATGATCAGAACTTCTACTTCATCGATACCATCAATCTGACGGGGGATGTCAGCGACAGTCTGGGCCAAACTGCCTGCCTCGTTGAAGCATGGGATTTGAACGATGAGTTTGGTCATGATTTTTTATCTGTTATGATTATAGGTGAAGTGGCCTGCGCGTGTTTTTTCTACATGTATGGGTCCGTTGCTTGCGTGCACTCACCAACGATTTCTATCTGCGATGGCGCATGGCTGTCGTTCCGAACATACATCAATCCAAAATACAACTGTTTGAAATCTTGTTTTTCTAAGTTGCAATAGTTGGGTGGAAGCTCCCTCCCATATGTTTCGAAGTAGGCCATCCAACTTGCCAAAGTATCTCTGGCAGGTGGATTGAGTGATATACGCTCGTCATCTATCTGGGGCGACATCGCTCGGATTTCTCTTTGATAACTGAAGTATCCGATGGTCAGGTACATCAACGCGATAAGAACCAAGAAGCGTAAGTCGCGCAGAACACGGCCGACTCTCATCTCGCGTGCGACATAGACCAAGGCAAATGCCGAGAACGGAAGTAAGATCGCAACATAGCGAGGCCTAAGGGGCTGCCCTAAACGCAGAGGATCAAATGACACTATGAAAAAGGAGGTCAATACGACAAAACTAAGCGCCGTTAGGGCGATTGCGAAGGCGACCCGCCCCGTCGAATTCGAGAATGGCGAGACAAATCCCGAGATCACAATCGCAACAAAAGCCAAGATTGAAGGGATGTAGACTGGCACATGCACAGCCAGAACCCGATACCAGCGCGATATGATGCCCGCGTCCCAGAGCGTTTCTTGCTGTTGCACGTGAGATGAGGACTCAAACATTATCTTCAGGTGATTGCTTCCGCCCACTAACAGCTCAAGCAATCTGCCTCCGACCATGATCTGGCCTTGAAGGGCGCTGAGAGCGATGGCCTCGATTACATAGAATATCAGGCAAATGGCTGTGAGTTTGAATGCAGACCTTGGTCCGGCCAAAACCCAGACCGCGATAAAGAGGCCCGGGGCAAAAAAGATATTTGTTTCTTTCGCTCCATAGAGCCAGAACAGGCAAAGCGAAAGCCAAAGCACCAACCCGCGTTTGGTCAGCTTTTCATCAATGAAACGCTGGAAGCCAAATGCAATCAACGCCAATGGAAGAAGGCCCGCCCCGGTTGGCAAAAGCTGGAACAATGCGCGATTGAGCTGAGGATCCAACGCCCAGAGTATTGCCAAAGCGGAAGCCACCTTCAAACCGAAGTGGCGGTAATAGAGGTTCAGAAAAATACTGGCTGCGAGTGCCGCAGGGATAAAGGTCGAAAGATAATAAAACGCGACCGAGTCTCCGAAAGACCAAATTAGCGCCAGGGGAAATAGCCAGGTCCCCCACCGAAAAAAGTGATGGCTGGCGTGTTCATTCGCACGGATAACCTCTAGCGATCCCTCGGACAAATCCTTGGCCAAAAACCACTTTCGTGCAGCGTCTCCACCAACCTCGGGTGAAGGCAAAAAGTATATCAACTTGAGCAACTGAAATGCTAAAAACAAAGAGATTAGAAGGAAATAGACCTGTCGAGAGTAATCGGAGGTTGATGTGATGGAAGACGCCGAGACATCTATCTTATTGGCCAAAAGACACACTCCAACGTGGCGACAAGAATTCGACCTCCAACTTAACGCGGATCAAATGCTCGGCTTTTGCAGCAGACCCCGCGTCTGAGAACAGCGACCAGTACCGTATTAGTGTTTCACACTTGATTGTTATTTGACGATTGTGTCAACGCCTGTCGCGAACGATGTTCCGAGGCGTTTGAGATGTACACTATATGCACAGCTCAATGAGTTGCTTTCCCAGAACCTCGTCGGGCAACTAACGACCGTGTTCGCCAATGCAGGTCAGTGTAGTGTACTAAAATAACGCTCTTGAGAAGGCGTCGCTTATCACGCGAGGTTTGTCGGGAGATTCTGGAAAGATAGGCTCTAGACAGGTCATCTACCTTTGGCCGAGCCGGATAGTCAGGCATATTCATCGCTATTATTAAGCGCGGTGCTTCGTGCAACTCTATGGAAGTCAGTCTGGCACTTGATAGGGCTCGATTCATTTCGTGGGGTCAGAGAAATCGTGGCAGTCCCAATACAATTATGTTGTATGTAAGATATCCCTGTGTTTTTGTCGTTTTGTGGGTCAATTGAATGAATTGCGTGCGTATATGGATGACAAAGACTTAAAAATCATTGAGGCATTGCAAAAGAACAGTTCTCTTTCTCAGCGAGAGCTTGCCGAAAAGGTCAACTTGTCTCAGAACGCCTGTTGGCGACGCTTGCAGCGGTTGAACGAGACCGGCGTAATCGTTGGTTCGACGGTGCGCGTTAACCGCGAGAAACTTGGCCTCGGCTTGGTAGTCTTCATGATGGTGAAAACGCGCCATCATTCGACGGAATGGCTTGATGCATTCCGCCGCGCCGTATTGAAAATTCCGGATGTCGTAGATTTTTTCCGGATCGGGGGAGATTACGACTACATGATAAAGGTCATCACTGAGGATATGAACTCGTATGATCTAGTATATCAGCGCTTAATTTCAGAAGTAGAGCTTGACTCGGTTACCTCCTATTTCTCTATGGAAGCAATTGCTGAGCAGCGGCCATTAAAAATCTCTTGAACTTTGATATTCACGTGAACAGCCCGATTTGGTTGGTCCAAACTAATTGTAAGTGCATGATTGGATTGTTTTCGATTGGGAAGAATCGCACTAGGGGCGATCGCAAGCTTTAGGCGAAGTTTTCCCCATTCTTGTGGTCACATACACAGGATAATCTGAAATCGGTTGATATTTTGGTGATAATATTCACCAGGTCGCAGATATCATTTCCATCAGGAGGACACGATATGAATAGACTTATCCAAGCTGCCGCATTCGGTATTTCGGGTATAGGAGCAGCCATTTCGCCAGCGATGGCCGATGAGTGGCGCTTTAACAACTTTCTTCCGGAAACGCGCCCGGAAACGGCTGAGCTGGAGCAATTCGTTGAAGACGTGAACGGCGCGCTCGCGGAAGGTTCTGAGATTACTCTCTACAGCGGCGGTTCGCTGGGTTTGCCCAACACGGATACCTTGCGTTTTTTGCCCAAAGGCGCAGTGGAAATGAGCTTGATGTGGGCCAACTATTTAGGGCGTGACGCTCCTGCGCTAAGCTCCGTAGTTGTTCAGGGCACCATCGGTTCAATCGAGGAGTTCGAAAAAGCAATCCCGACAGTCCGCGATATCTATGAAGAAGAGTTTGCTGACTGGGGTGTGTCCTCAGTGGGTTATGTCGCAATCCCGATGCTGTCGGTTTCAGTTTTCTGCCGGGATGAGCCCGTGCGCACCCTTGAGGATCTGAAATCAAAGAAGCTGCGTGTCTGGGCGCGTGATCAGGTCGAAACCTTCACCCGTCTGGGTGTTGCCGCGCAGATCATCCCACAAGAAGAAATGTATGTGGCGCTCAAGACCGGGGTCGTTGACTGTGCCCTTTACCCGGCGCTCTATGCGCATACGGTCTCGTTGCAGGAAGTGGCCAAGTATGCGTCATTCCTTTATCCGATGGCATCCGGCCCATACGTAATCGGTGTGGCCACCGACAAGTGGAACGCGACGGATGAGGCGACCAAAGCGGCGATCACTGCAGCAGCAGATGATTTGTGGGACCGTACCAACCAGTATGAAGATGACTTCGAGCGTGAGCTTGCTGCCCGTGAAAAACTTGGTGAAGAGGGAGTGACCTGGGGTAAAGACTTCTCTGACGAAGACCGGGCCCTCTTTGTGTCCTCGGTAACCGAAACATGGAAAATGCTGGCGGAAGAAGCTGGTGGAAACGCACCGGCCTACCGCGAACGTGTTCTGACCGCTTTGGGCCGCTAATTCAAAGATGGCAACAAGTTTAAATCACTTTATCGCGCGGGGGCTGGATCGTCTGGCCCTTGCGTGTGCGGCGGCATCAGCACTGGGAATGATAGCCATTGTTGGCATTATCGTAACCAGTGTCCTGATGCGTAAGTTTGCCAACTCGCCTCTTCACATCACAGAGGAAGTGGTTGGACTGTTATTGAGTGTCTCGTTATTTTTGGGTTTGCCGATGGTCACCTTGCGGGCCAAACATGTGCGCGTTTCGCTGTTGGCCGACAGGCTAAAAGGCAAGATGCATGTCGTTGTGCAGATAGCCGCGCTGCTGGTTGGTATAGTCTTCTTTCTCTGGTTGATCGTCGAGACGATTCCTTGGTTCGAGTTTGCTTTCAAGCGCAATCTCAAGACGGAAACCACCCGGATTCTGCTCTATCCCTGGATGGCGTTAATGCCGATCTCTCTGACGCTAACCCTATCCATTTTTGTGGCCCGTTTGGTCGGTGTTCTGGACCGAGTGGATGACTCAGAAGCAGATATGGAACAAAGCTTTACCGACGAGGCCCGCTAATGTCATTTTGGCTTACTCTGATTGGGGTGCTGGTCGCCACCGCCGGTACTGGCGTCGCTTTGGGAGCCGCATTGGGCCTGACTGGGCTTATTATCCTTTACTTTTTCTCAAACGGCGCGACCTCGCTTGCAATCGACGCAATCTGGAGCGTTTTCAACTCGTTCACACTCAGCGCAGTGCCAATGTTCATCTTGCTTGGTGAGGTGTTGCTGCGGAGCGGAATCAGCGAGAAAGCCTATTCCGCATTCTCGCCTCTATTTCGGCGAATTCCAGGTGGGTTGCTGCACACTAACATTGCGGTTTGCACATTGTTTGGAGCCGTCAGCGGCTCGAGTCTTTCGACAGCAGCCGCAGTTGGATCGGCTGCTTATCCCGAAATGTCCAAGCGCGGCTATGACAAAGACACCGTGGTTGGAAGTCTGGCTGGCGGAGGCACGCTGGGGCTGCTGATACCGCCGAGCCTATCTTTCTTGATTTACGGCGCATTGACGGAAACCTCGATCGGCCGCCTGTTTGCCGCAGGCATTATTCCGGGCTTCCTAGTTGGTCTGATGTTCATGGCATATCTCTTCGTCAAATGCTCTCGCAACCCGTCGATCGCTCCACGTGACCAAGAACCGGTATCGTTGTGGCAAGTCTTAGCAGGCTTCAAACAGATTTGGCCACTTCTGGCCCTGATTTTCGCGGTGATCGGCAGCATTGTGGGCGGTTTGGCAACGCCAACCGAAGCCGCAGGTGTGGGCGTTGTACTGGCAGTCATTATCTCTTCGATTTGGGGGGATTTGACCTGGAAGAAATTGGTTGAGGCGGTGTATCAATCCGTTCTGTTGTTCGCTGCAGTTGGTTTTCTGGTGCTGGGCGCAACCATTTTGGCGAAATCCACAAGTATCCTGGGTGTCCCTCAGCAAATTCTCGAGGTGGTCGCAGAAAGCGGCATGGGAACCTACAGCGTGCTGTTAATCGTCGTTCTGATTTATCTGATCCTGGGATGTTTCTTCGACGGATTGTCCCTGATGATCATGACGTTGCCGGTGGTATTCCCGCTCTTGACGGGCTTGGGGTTTGACCCGATCTGGATCGGAGTAATCATCACCATCGTGATCGAGATTGGACAGGTCACACCCCCGGTGGGACTTAATCTTTCTGTCCTGACGGCGCTGACCAATAATGAAGTCAGCTTGGGACGCGTTGCGGCGGCAACAGTGCCTTACTGGTTGATCCATTTGTTCGCCATTCTGGTGCTGACGATGTTCCCTGCATTGGCGCTTTTCCTGCCAAATCTGCTATTCTGATAAAGGAGCTCAGCCCTATGGTTCTGAAAGTGAGGCCCAAGAGTTTCGGACCGGTCTTTGTGTTCTTCGATGGAAGTGCACAACTCAGCTATGCCTATGGGGATACTGACGACATTACTCCTCATCCGCCGCATGAAACTCCCGTGGACACGATGATTGCTTCGCTTGGTTCATGTATCATACGCTCAGTCGAGTGGGCGGCTGCGCAACGTAAATCGCAGTTGAACCCTTTCACAGTCAAAATTGTAGGCACCAAGTCTCCTGAATTGCCCGGTCGGTTGGAGAAGGCCGAGATCACGATCATCGGCGATGTGGTGGATGATGAGGTTATGGCCACCCGCATCTTGAAGCAGGCCAAAGCTATTTGCACTGTCAGCAACTCATTGAACACCGAAGTCGAGATCAATATTCAGGCGGTCTGATCGCCTGAATGCCGCTGCGAGCCAATTTCTGGGTACAAGGAGCAGAGCCATGACTGAAATCTCTGCTGCGAGGCACGAAGTTCCCGTAGATTCCGACACGACCCTTGAAATGCTCGACAGAGATCCAGCCTCTGTCTATCGGCGTTTGCGGCGCGAAACGCCTGTGGTCCGGATAGAGGCGATCGGCCGGATTGTTTTGACTAAGGCAGACGACACCTATCTGGCCAAAACGGATACACAACATTTTCATTCCTCCGATTCCAGGACGGCAATGGAACGAGCGTTTGGTGGCAATACGTTGATGCGTAAAGATGGTCTGGCGCATCTGAACGAGCGAAATGCAATGGTGGAAACCTTTCATGCTCGCCACTTTTGCGATACTTGGAGTGCTAGGTTCCAAACAGTCGCTGAAGCGGCTGTATCCGCTTTGCGCGATCAGACCAGAACGGACCTTCGCCAGACCTTGGCAGCTCCGTTATCGGCGCTCTACCTGCAACACGTTTTAGGCATCCAGCCTGACGATCAGGATCAACTTTTTAGTTGGGCGAATGCCTTGATCACCGGGGCCATGAACTCGGGTTTTGACCCGGCCGTATTTGCGCTCAGCGATCGTGCCAACGATGAAATGAACTGGTGTTTTGACAGGATGGTCGATTTTCATCGCGAAAACCCCAATCCTTCCGTTTTGTCAGTAATGGTCAATGCGCCTAATCCACTTTCGCTGAGTCAAATACGCACAAATCTGAAAATCTGTATCGGGGGTGCAGTGGTCGAAAGCCGCGATGCGATTTCAACCACGATCCACGGGCTTCTACGCAATCCGGATCAGCTAAATCACTGCATAGAATCCGATCGTTGGGACTTGGCATGTGAGGAAGGGCTGCGCTGGGTTGCCCCTATTCAGGCCAGCCCACGTATAGTTGCCAGTGAAATTGCCCTACGCGGAGTAACGTTGCCTAAAGGTGAAACAATCATGGTTGTGCAGGGCTCGGCCAATCATGATGAAGACTACTGGCAGGACCCTCATCTCTTCAATATTCATCGCCCGCTTTTTGCAAACCAGACCTTTGGGTTGGGTCCGCATCGGTGTATGGGGGGCGATCTGTATCGTCGACTGGTAAGCGATGCGCTGCTGCCGTATTTGTTCCGGTGTTTTCCGAATATGCAGGCCGATCCCTCGCGGGAAGTAGAGTTCAGGGGTTTTGCTTTTCGTGGCCCGACTTCACTGCCGGTTTTTCTCCGTTGAGTTTGACAAATGCGGAGGTAGCGCTAAACGAGCGCCTCGATAACGGTGTGGCAGAAACTTAGAGTTGGCGAATTAACCCAATAATGACCCTATTATTCGTTCATAATTATCGATTGTTATGCCAATGGTGATAACTTTGGGTCATATTTTTCTATCGTTGCATATAAAATACTCATCAAAGGAGTATTCTCATGTCGCTTGCAGATTTTCGTAGTTCTCTAAAATCCGATAACCTTGTTCGCAACTTGCGCGAAGGCGTAATTGGTGACGGGGCAAGCATCCCGGGCCTGTTTGGCGATGTATCACTCGTTTACGCAGATTATGTTGCCTCCGGACGGGCTCTTGCTCAGGTTGAGGACTATATCCGAGATTCCGTGCTGCCCTATTATGCCAACAGCCATACCGAAGCATCGTTCTGCGGTTCCTTTATGACCCGTCTGCGCGCCGAAGCCCGGGCAGAAATCTCGCGTCTTACCAATGCTGCAGGGTGCAGCACGATATTTACCGGTTCTGGTGCTACTGCAGGCCTTAACCGGCTTGTCGCGCTGTTTGGTATCAACGACGCTGCCAAGGCTGTTGTTTTTATTGGTCCTTACGAGCACCATTCCAATCTGCTGCCATGGCGTGAATCAAAAGCTGAAGTAGTGGAAATCCCCGAAGCCGCAGAAGGTGGCCCTGATCTGGCGCTGCTTGAAGCGGCATTGAAGGATCATGCTGACGCTGACGTCAAAATCGGCAGCTTTTCGGCAGCGTCCAATGTCACGGGTATTGTCACTCCGACCGATGAGGTCACGCGCTTGCTCAAGTCCCATGGTGCATTGTCGGTCTGGGATTACGCAGGGGCTGGTCCCTATCTGCCGATTGATATGAACCCCGCAGATGATTGCCAAAAAGACGCAGTCGTTGTTTCACCACACAAGTTTCCGGGGGGGCCTGGAGGCAGCGGGGTATTGATAGTGCGCGATGATACTGTTTGTCTGGATATCCCATCGTGGCCAGGAGGAGGGACTGTAACCTTCGTGTCGCCGTGGGATCATCGGTACTCGTCCGATATCACAGCCCGCGAAGAGGCAGGCACCCCCAATGTTATTGGTGATATTCGCGCCGCGCTGGCCTTTATCGTCAAAGACGAAATTGGTCAGGCCTTCATCTCTGCACGCGAAGCAGAGATGAACGAAATGGCATTGAAGGCGTGGTCAAAAAACCCGCAACTGACCCTGTTGGGCGTTGATCATCCGCATCGATTGCCAATCTTTTCATTTCGGGTGAGCCGTGCTGATGGATCGCGTTTCCACCACCAGCTTTTTACCCGAATGCTAAGCGACGTTTATGGTATTCAGGTACGAGGTGGATGTGCCTGCGCAGGTCCGTATGCGCATCGGCTTCTGGAAATAGGACAACCTGAATCCGAACAGCTATTCAGCGATCTGCGGGATGGAAAAGAGTTGCTTAAACCGGGTTGGGTACGTCTGAATTTCAGTTACCTGATGGATGACGCGAAAGTTCAGTACATCATCGATTGTGTGAACGAACTGACCGGTCGTCTCGACGAGTTGGAAGTGCGTTACATGTCCGATCCAGCAACCGCTCGTTTCGCCATCAATTCCGACGCGCTTGAAGTGGCGTAGTTGGCGATATCGAGAACTTACGGCGGTCGGACCTCCCTCCGTGGGTCTGGCCAATTTTCTTACTGTCTGATTGTGACAACAGCCGGGAACGGGTCGTTTTGCAACGATTGAAATATCGAAGTTCAGTTTCTATCACACACGGGGGCTTGAACATTGAACCTGGGATTAGTGCGACTGATTTTCATTTGTACCGTGACTGGGTAGAAGTCGTTGGCCCTTCGAATTCTAAGGCGCGGGTTCGTTCAATGTGAATTGATTACGCTGCTACCAGTTTGTGTGCGATCATTCACCGAGAAAGAGGCCATTTGGCACGGCGCGTCAAATGGTCAGGCTATTTAGTGTTCAATCTGGGTAGATTGGCCATGTCGGGCCGGGGCATGAGGGATCATATGGTCGAATCGCGCAGTGAAATTGCATTTTCCCGACGATGTATCGTGTTGGAGCAGACATGCGCATCAGTGTAGGGATCGCGGTGACTCTGCTGGTTGCGTTGTCGATTGGCGTGTCAACTTTTCTGGTGCATTCGCTTTGGTGGACGACTGCACGCGAGAACAGCCGAATGCTGGCGGCTGAGATCAATAGTCAGATCGCAAATACTGTTCGGATCGAAGTTGGCCTGACCCTGAGATCTGCGGAGGCAGCCTGGGCAGCCGTGCGAACCATCTTTGTTCAGGACGTCATCGCCACGCGACAGGCCGACAAACGCGAGTTTGTCTTTCTGTCGCAACTGCAGGCGCAACCAAACATTTCGTGGATCATGTTTGGTTGGCCGGACGGGAATTACTTTGCCGCTCATCGCTTGGGGGATGGTGGGCTTGAGATGATCGAGATCGACAGCGAAATCCGAGATGGAATGCTGCGGACCGACCGGTACATTTTTATTCCAGGTGATATTCAGTTCGAAGAACGGGCTTTCTCGGCGACAACCTTTGACCCGCGTGATCACGCTTGGTATCGGAATTTCATTGGCCGGGGCACTGCCGACTGGATCGAAGCCCGCGATCTGCCCGGTGGTCATAAGACGGTTTATGCGTTTGCAGGCCCCGTCGACGTAAATCGCAAGCGTCAGGGTGTTCTGGCTGTTGTCATCGAAACTGACAGGCTGTCGCGTTTTCTGGGCACACTGCGACCTGGTGAATTTGGCGCTGCATTTATTCTTGATGCTGACGGGAAAGTGATCGCGGTTCCTGATCCCGAGGCGGATGAGATCACACCTGCCCGGATGGGTGAAGGTCAGCTTTACGAAGTTGCCAAGAAGTCCGGGCAGCAACTGCTGGGGAATTCGATTTCGCGCGCGTCCATGAACTCTACTACTAGGATTGTGAACGATGGTGTGCCCTATGCAGTGGCTCTGACACCGTTGGGGTTTTATGGGTGGCGCGTGGCGACGGTTATTCCCGAGTCTGCTTTCTTGTCCGGAATCAATCAGACACTGGTGAACTTGCTCTATATTCTGATCGGAGTTGTCGTCGTTGCAACGGCGCTGGCAATTTGGCTTGTCCGAACGGTTGTCGCAAATCCTTTGGCACGCATCGTCGAAGACCTGAGCCGCGTTGAAAGATTTGATACTGAAAAGATCACCCGCAGACCCTCAAAGCTTCGCGAACTTTCGAATCTTTCAGCGGCAACCGCGAATATGGCGGCAGGCCTATCGGCCTTTCGCAAATATGTACCAACTGATCTTGTTCGGATGTTGGTTGCAGAGGGGATCAAAACGCAGCCGGGCGGAGACCTAAAGCGAATTTCAGTTCTGTTTTGTGATGTGGCTGGTTTTACAGGGCTTTCGGAAAAGCTGGGCCCCGAAATTGTTCAGTTAATGGCGCCGTTCTTTAGCGCTGCATCTTCCGCTATCGCCCGACATGATGGGACGATTGATAAGTTTATGGGTGATGCTGTCATGGCCTTCTGGGGTGCCCCGCGTGCCGACGCCGATCACGCCGAACATGCCTGCAGGGCGTCTTTGGATCTTGTCGAATCCGTTGCCGCAACAGGTATCAAAGATGATGAGGGGCGCCCCCTGAGCATACGTGTGGGACTAAATACAGGCGATGCGCTGGTCGGGAATATCGGTTCAGAAGAGCGATTGAATTATACAGCGATAGGCGACGCTGTTAATATTGCCAGCCGTCTGGAAGGTGCCAACAAGATTTATGGAACTTCGGTTCTGATCGGCCCGGAAACGCGCCGTGCTGCAGGTGATTCAATTGTGGTACGCGAGCTCGACACCTTGGCAGTTTATGGTCGAACAGGTGGTCTGGTGATTTATGAGTTAATCGAAATGGCCGACAGTTCTACGGGATCGCATTCATGGATAAAAGCTTACGAAGAAGGACTTGAGCACTACCGAAACCTCCGTTTCGAAGCGGCGATCCGGGCTTTCGAAGCTGCAGAACGAGGCCGGGGCGGTGATCAGGCTTCAGCTATTATGATAGAGCGCTCAAACACCTATCTGGTGTCGCCACCACCGGCAGACTGGAACGGGGTTGCTATAGCGGACTCCAAATGAATTGACCGGCTCGGGCGATCATCAAGAAATCGTGCTTACACCGCAGTTTCCAGCGCCGCCGAACTATACACCACGGTGCTGACACCAAGGTTTCGGATTTATCAGATTTCCAGCGTGCAAAATGCGACACGAAGGAGATCGTCTCCCGATGTTTCATTTTCAGGTAGGTGAGGGAGAGACGCATTGGCGGAGACCATTCAGACAGGTCCTTCAAGTGTCTTGAATGGGTCGCTAGCCAGTCAAAACTGAAGGCCAGGTGCCTGATTTTAGGATTCAAGCGCCTGAAGGATGGTCACAGCGATAATCTGTGTCACATCCTCTGCACTACAGCCCCGCGAGAGGTCGTTGGCTGGTTTGGCTAGGCCCTGAAGAACCGGGCCAATTGCCAGATAACCGCCTAAACGCTGCGTCATCTTATAACCGATATTCCCGGCATCCAGATTTGGGAAAATCTTGATGTTTGCCTGCCCGGCAACTGTCGATCCGGGTGATTTGCGTTCGCCGATCGATGGAACAAATGCGGCGTCAAATTGCAATTCCCCATCAACATTCAATTCCGGGTGTTTCGCGCGGAGTATTTCTGTTGCGTTGACTACTTTGTCGACCGATGGGTGGCGTGCGCTGCCCTTGGTTGAAAAGCTCAGCATCGCGATTTTTGGTTCTTCCCGCAGCAAGGCGCGCGCGGAAACCGCCGATGCAGCAGCAATACTCGCCAATTCTTCCGAATTCGGGTCTATTACTAATCCGCAGTCAGAATACAGCATCGCACGTGCACCGGGTTGTGCGTTTTCGGGCGGGTACATCAGAAAAAAGGATGACACCATTCCAGCGCCAGGTTTCATGCCAATGACCTGAATTGCAGTTCTGACAACATCGCCAGTTGTATGTACCGCTCCTCCCACTGTGCCTGATGCGTGTCCGAGTCTCACCAGCATCGCCGCATAGACCAATGGCGTTTCCGCCGCCTGCCGCGCCTTGGCTTCGTCAACACCCTTGTGTTTTCGCAGGTTATAATACTCGGCTGCAAAAGCCTCAGTCAGGGAAGATCGGGCCGGGTCGTGGATCGAGATACCGTCGCCTGCTGATGCGCCCGCGGCGTGCAATGCGGCTTCAACCTCTGTTTTTGGTCCGACCAGAATGATATCGGCGACACCCGCACTATGTGCCGCCAGCGCCCCTGCTACTATCCGCGGGTCTGCTCCTTCGCTCAGCGCTACAACAGGGCGGGTTGTCGGCGCATTCGCCCTCAGCAGCTCGATTGGCGTCAAGGTCATCGGTATCCGTCCTTCTCCACTAGAATTGGCAGCAACGCTCGGTTGAGGACATTGGAGTACACCAATTGGCTTGCCCGTAGTTGCACTGCGCCGGTTCGTCTCACAAACAATGGTTTTGTTCAATGCGTCAAACGGCGCGACGCTGCCGGTAAGCGACCAGAAGTGGGCCAGTTGCTGGCTCGTTGCTGTCAAATCTGCGTGAACGGATCAGGAAGAACTCTGATCCCAGATCGGCGTGCAGTCTTCGCGGAAGGCGAAGCGTAGGAGGTGTTGTTCAATAATCTGTTTCCAATGCTCCAGATCACCGCGCGCGCCCGTTGTAGCGACAATCGACAGATAGTCTTGGGTCGCCGACATCTCGACAGATTTGCCATCCGAAAAGTTGATCCGGCCGTGCGTCTCGTTGAATTCAACCTCGGCCTTGTGCGACCAGTGCTTGCAGAGTTGTTGCAGATATTTGCTGCTGTTGGCCGAGGTCATCCGCCCCGATGCTGTCTGGTCAGGAAGCAGGCTCAACGCTTGTTGCGCGCTCGTGCGAATAGCACTAGCAAATCGGGTTACATCAATGTCGGTGGCTACAAAGGTTGCACCCAGATCAAGACATTGGCGTTGCATCTCGGGGTCCGTGGTCAGAATACCTGCCGCCTTGCCAGCAGCCACTGTGCGTTTTATGGCATCAAGCACGGCGGCTTTGACCTCTGGGTGTCCCGCCTGGCCGATGTGGCCCATATCAGCAGCCAGATCTGCTGGTCCAATAAAGACCCCGTCAACCTCGGTCTCCAGAATTCCGTCAAGTGCCGCCATGCCGGCACGGTTTTCAACCTGAACGATCAGACATATCTGGTCATCTGCAGTGGTGAGATAGTCGTCGATTGCAGCGAACATCGACGCCCTAGCTAAAGACGAACCGACACCGCGTGACCCAATAGGCGGATACCGAACCGCCCGAACCAGTTCTTCTGCCTGATCCTTACTCTCAACCATTGGTACAAGGAGACTTTGAATACCCGCATCCAGATATTGCTTGATCAACCATGTTTCGCCGATCGGCAAGCGGGCGAGTGGTATGCTGTCGGAGGCTTCAATCACGCGCACCTGTTCCAGTATCGAGCGCAGATCATTCGGCGCATGTTCGCCATCTACCAGCAGCCAATCAAATCCGGCGGTTGCCGAGATTTCGGCGGCGTATGGACTTGCCAAGCCAATCCAGCAGCCCATTTGGGGGCGTTTTTCTTTTAGCGCGATCTTAAAGCGGTTTGTTGGGGCAGGCATGGCGAACTCTCTTTTAAGCGAAGCGAATGTCAACGGACCCAAACACGCCGAAATCAGCATGGATTTCGGTCCCGGAAGGGCATTCGACCGGTCGGATAAAACTACCGGACAGGATAATCTGGCCGGGCTCAATGCTTTGGCCATATGTGGCCATGCGGCGCGCCAGCCAAACAACGCTTTCGATTGGGTCGTTCAGCACACCCGCTCCCAGTCCGGTTTCTTCGATTTCACCGTTGCGGAATGTCAGAGCTCCGACCCATCGCAGATCGGCAGCATCGATCTTATGACGCGCGGCACCCAACACAATGCCAGCATTGGCCGCATTGTCACTGATGGTATCGAACACGGTTCGGGTCTTGCCGGTCTCGGGGTCTACACGCTGGATCCGCGTATCGAGAATTTCGATGGCAGGTGCGACATGGTCAGTGGCTGCAATCACATCTTCTCGGCTCACGTTGTTTCCACCCAACGGAGATTTGGTGACAAAGGCGATCTCAGCTTCGACGCGGGGCTGAATGAATCGGTCGGCAGGCACGGTTGCGCCATTGTCAAAGATCATGTCGTCAAACAGGATACCGCTGTCAGGGATATCGATGTTTAGCGCGTATTGCATCGCTTTCGAGGTTAGGCCGATCTTCCAACCAACCACTCTGCGACCCTCGGCCAACTTGGCGCGGTAGATAGCGTTTTGTACCTCATAAGCATCATCCATCCCCATCTCAGGATGACGCAAAGACAGAAGGCCGATCTGATTGCCGCAGCGTTCGGCGTCAAGCAAGTCTGCAGCGGCTTTTGCGTGCTCGGCGGGCGTCATACAATTTCATCCTCGATGCCATTGCGCAAAGTCCCAATGCCTTCGACTTCGATTTCGACCACGTCACCTGGCTTGAGGTATTTAGGCGGATCAAACCGCGCACCCGCGCCTGTGGGCGTGCCAGTGACGATGATATCACCGGGCTGTAGGGTCATGAAGGTCGAGATATATTCGATCTCGCGTCGGACCGGAAACATCATGCGGTTCAGCGTATCGTCCTGACGTACCTCTCCGTTGACGCGGGTGACGATACGGGCGTCATCCAGCTGAGAGGCGTTGGTAAATGGCACCAGCCACGGCCCGATGGACCCAGAACGATCCCAGTTCTTGCCTTGCGTGACGTTAAATTTCGCGTGCCGGACCCAATCGCGGATCGTGCCTTCGTTGCACAGTGTCAGCGCTGCAATATGGTCATAGGCCTGATCCTGAGGGATACGTCGCCCCGTTTTGCCGATGACAATCGCAACCTCGCCTTCGTAGTCCAATGTGTGGTTTTCGGGAGGACGAACGAGGTTTTGTTCATGGCCCGTAAATCCACTGGCGAAACGTGGAAACAGCGACATGTATTTCGGTTGCGCGCTGCCATCTTTGTACTCGGCATTCCGATCAGGGAAATTTACTCCAACGCACAGGATGCGCCGTGCACTGGGCATGACCATTTCATACGTGAACTCGGTGTGTGTCACAGGTTTGCCTTTGGCAACCGCCCCTAGCTGGTCCAATGCACCTGCAGCAATAACATCATACAGAGATGGCCAGTGGGGAAAATCCGGCGAAAGAGCGATCATGCCCTCATCGGTAACAGCCCCGTAGAATAGTTCTTCATTGGCTGTGTAAGTTGCATAGCGCATTGATTTTTGTCCTCGTCAGCGGGGTCCGGTCTCATGCTGAAATTCAACTGTTAGCCGCCACACTCAGGTTCTGATTCAGCAATTCGAGGGTCAAACAGGGAAGATGACATTGGTCTGTCCGGTGCCCGAGCTGGGGAAGTACTCAGTCACGACCTCGCACTTCTTGTCATAGGCATCCCATCCCAGTGCGCCATACAGCATCGCCGTGTCGTGCATCGAACCTTCACCACAGCAGAAATTGGCATAGTCGCCCAGCATTTTGAGGAATGTGGCGTGGTCGCCGTTCTTCCACATTTTAAGAACGTGCAAGTCCATCTGGCGGTTGAATTCCGAGCTGATGGTAAATGTGCCGTTATTGGCAGCGTAATCCTTGTTGGCCCAGATTTTGTGCGACAGGGAACCGGACGCGACCAGCAGCACCTTCTCATCGCTGGCCTCGACCGCCTCGCGAATGGCTTCACCGATGATCCGACTTTCGTCGTGATCGTGAACCGTGGCCCAAGCAGCGACGGAGACGACCTTCATGTCATGCTCGCGGCTCATGAACCGCATCGGGACCAAAGTGCCATATTCCAGTTCAAGACTGTCCAGATGATGCGCAAGCGTATAGGCGCCCTTATCCGATGCGATTTTGGCAATCGCATCCCCCATTTCCGGGTTGCCCCGATACGAATAAGGCAGGTTTTGAATGAACTGAGGGAATTCGTTTGAGGTGAACAGCCCCTCAAACTTCTCGTTCGCATTGATGTGGAACCCGGCATTGATAACCCAGTGGGTGTCACAAATAACCACTGTGGTTGCACCCAGCTCTTTCGCGCGACGTGCGATTTCGCGGTGACCGTCAATGGCTGGCTGACGTTTGCCTTTTATCGGCCCTTCCTGCTCGGACATAAGCAGCGTGGGTACGTGGGTCATCTTTGCAGCAAGAACGATTTCGCCCATGATCTCCTCCTGAATTTTCAGTCTTTCGAGCGGGTTGGCCAATTATAGCTTACCCAATTGCATGATTTTGTGTTGCCCTGTGGCAAACCCGATATGCTTTTGTTCCATATAGAACTCAAAGCTCCAATCGCCGCCATCGCGACCTATGCCGGATGCCTTTACCCCGCCAAACGGTGTGGGTAGGTGTCGAACGTTCTCCGAGTTTACCCATATCATCCCAGCCTCGAGCTTGTCGGTAAAGCGTAGGGCGCGGGTCAGATCGTTGGTCCAGACATAACCGGTCAGGCCATAGTCGGTGTCGTTCGCCATAGTCAGCGCCTCGTCCTCGGTCGAGAAGGGGATTGAGGTCAGAACGGGTCCAAATATTTCCTCGCGCGCAATCCGCATCTGGTTATTGGCGTTAGTGAACAGGGTGGGGCGGACAAAATAGCCTTCGTCGCCGACCTTTTCGCCACCTGCAGCGATTGTGGCACCGTCAGCCTTGGCGATGTCAAAGTAGCTGGTGACTTTGTTGTAGTGTTCTTCGGTTACAATCGGGCCAATCTCGGTTGCTGGGTCCAGCGGATGCCCGACCTTGATGTTGTTGACACGTTTAATCAAGCGGGCTTCGAATTCCTCTTTGATCGTATCTTGTACCAGCAAACGCGACGATGAAGTACAGCGCTCACCGTTGATCGAATAAATCATGAAGATTACCGCATCCAGCGCACGATCCAGATCGGCGTCATCAAACACGATCACTGGATTTTTTCCGCCTAGTTCAAGATGCATCCGCTTCAATGTATCTGCCCCTTGCTTGGTGATAATGCTTCCGGTGCGGCTTTCACCTACAAAAGCAATTGCTTTGATCGCAGGATGCTCAGTCAGACGTTTGCCTGCATCATGACCAAAACCGTTTACGGTGTTCAGAACACCTGGTGGAAGCCCGGCCTCTTCTGCAATTTCTACCAGCAGTCTTGCGGTTAGCGGGCTATCTTCGGCCGGTTTGTGAACTACGGTGCAGCCCGCAGCCAACGCAGGAGCGATCTTCCATGTGCTCAGCATGAAGGGCGTGTTCCATGGCGTGATCACACCCACAGGGCCGATCGGTACGCGGGTGGTAACATTCATCAAGGTTGGTGATTTCAACTGCTGACCATCGCGGGCCTGCACCACCTGATCAGCAAAATAGCGAAAGTTCTCGGCCCCGCGCAAAGCTGCCTTGGACATGAACCGCCATGTCTGTCCCGTGTCCCAGCATTCGCATAGGGCAATCTCTTCGGCGCGCGTCTCGATTGCGTCAGCAATGTTGATCAGAATTTTCTTTCGTTCTGTTGCGGGCATGTCCCGCCACGCTGGAAATGCGTCCTTTGCGGCTTGGGCCGCCGCATCTACATCAGTCTCGGTGCTGCGGGCCACATCACAGATGGTGCTTTTATCAACTGGTGTCGTGGATTGAAACACACCACCAGAGCCATCGTGGTCTTTCCCATTGATCCGGTTTCTGATTCCAGTTTCCTTGAAACGGGTCAGATAGCCAGCCAGTTTTTCGATATTGCTGTCCAGTGCGCTCATGTATCAGGTCTCCTGACGGGCCGCGCCCATATGGTCGCGGATCGTGCCGGTTTTTGGGGAAAGCTCAGGGTCTATGTCACGCATTTCCAGCGACAATGCGATTGAATGGCGGGCCATGGCCGGGGCCAGATAAGTACTGGCGGCCTCAAAGATACGCCGAGTGGCATCTTGTTTCACATCTTCACTGCGACCTGCGCGCAGGCGGATCGAGATATCGATAAACCCGTGGGCCGGGTTTCCATCGGCGATGGCATAATGATCGACCCGCACCGCGCGAATGCGAATTCCGGGCGTTGGGAAGGTATCAATATCCGCCGCTGCCGCGCGGAGGCATTCGCACAGACCGCTCATGTCCACGATATTTTCGAGGTTTCCCGAGTAGTCGACGTGAAAATGCGGCATAGCCCCTCTCTCTGCGATTATTTGATAAACATGTTAAGTAATATGCTCGCTGAGGTCAAGCGCTTTCCTTAACATATTAACCGTAGGGAAGGTAATATGGGCTTCCTAAGTGTGTAGGGGGAGTTCCTATGTTCTGGGACTTTTTAGGTACTCAGGCGGAGTTAGTCCGGCATGAAACCAGTTTATGAAAGACACGATGGAAAAGACGGGCAGGCCTGTCGCTTTTTGAATATCCGGCGCGTAGGGGCACATATTGGTGCATTCCAACACGATGGCGCCAAGGTCGGGATTGTCGGACTGAAGGGCAAGCGCCGCTTTGACATTGTCGGTGCGGGCTTTGTCCACATCCAATGTCAGTTTGTTTTCAAGGATCGCCGAGGTAAATTCGATGCCTCCTTCGGTTGTGCCGATTGGTGTGCCCTCGGGAACACGAGCTTTTCTTAGGTGTTCTTTGCCCAGCGTCGATGCGGAAATGGTCAGTACTCCGGCATGTTTTCCCGCAGGCAAAACGCGATTGACCATCTCAACCTGCATCAAAGAGGAGGTTGCTACAGGGACAGACACCGCTTCGGCCAGTTCTTCCTGAAACAGCGAGAGAAAGCCGCAATTGGTGGTGATCCCGTCCACCCCATCTTTAACAAGGTCTCTTGCAGCGTCGATAAACGCGTCCAGCAGCCCTTCTGCCCGTTGCCGGACCACAAGGTCAGGTGAAGCGTTGCGAACGATGCGATACAGCACCGGGAACGACCATGTCTGCGCATTCCCCATATCACCGGGAATCCGCGGAAACTGGGCGTCCAGCATGAGAATCCCGACGGATGCACCATAGATAGATTTGCCGCCCTTCGCGATCATGACTGCGCCTCCTGAATGATGCGGGTCGAGATATCTTTGGACCCTTCCATGTAGATACTGGATATCCCATGGCGCACCGCATCCTGCACCTGATCCATCCGCTTGTTGATGTGGGTGCCCAAAACCCGCGCAGCTTCATCGGCATCTCGGTCCATCAGTGCCTGCATGACACGTTTATGCTCGTCTTTCGATCGCTGAACCCGGTCAAGGCTCATGGAAATCCAGCGAATATAGCGAATGCGCTCGTTGATCCGTGTCAGCGTCTGCAGCAACTCTTTGTTTCCGGATAGTTTGGCTATTCCTAGATGGAATGCCTCGTCCCGGGTCACCGCTTCTTCGACCGTCAATCCGGTGATATCGATACCGGTTGCATACAGCTCATCATGGAGCGCCTGCAATTGTTCTGAAGAGGCTTTAGTACACGCCGCTCGAACTGCGGCGGTTTCGATGATTTGGCGCAACTCGAACAAGTCAAAAATGCTTTGGGCATCCAGAGGACGGCAAAAGAAACCCTGTCCCGGGCGAAAGTCGAACAATCTCTCTGCGACCAACCGGTTCAAAGCCTCACGCAATGGGGTCCGGCTGACGCCCAATTCTTTCGATAGTGCGACTTCGTTCAAACGATCGCCGGGACGCAGGCGGAATGAGACCGCCATCGCCTTCACCTGATCGTAGATGTCATCAACGCGTGGACCCGCCATAAGCATTTCTCCTTGATCTACAGGTGCCACACGCCGTTCTTGAAATCAATATACAAAACTGTATACAGTACTGTGTGCAGGAAGAATCGAAAGGGTATCTACCATGACGGGAACGAATTATCTGACCGGAGCCGAAGCAATGGTTCGTATGCTGGAAGCGCATGGTGTGAAGCACATGTTTGGCTTGTGTGGTGATACAACCCTGCCGTTCTATGACGCGCTGGCCCGCATGGATCATGGTATTCAGCACATTCTGACCCGGGACGAGCGTCATGCAGCCTATATGGCAGATGGTTACGCACGGGTGACTGGTAAGCCAGGTGTATGCGAAGGCCCTTCTGGGGGTGGGGCGACCTACATTCTACCCGGTGTGGTCGAGGCCAATGAAAGCTCGGTCCCTATATTGGCAATTACCTCAGATGTGGCAACGACCAGTCGGGGGAAGTATCCGCTCACCGAATTGGACCAGCCCGCATTGTTCAAACCGCTGGCTAAGTGGAACGCTTCACTGGATGATGCCACGCGACTGCCAGCCATGGTGCGTGCTGCTTTTCGAGCGATGACAACTGGAACTCCCGGGGCCACACATCTTGCTCTGCCCTTTGACACTCAGAAAGCGCCGGTCGATGAGGCCGAAATCTGGGCGGATGCCCGGCATCGCAGTTATCCAGCCGAGCGCGCAGGGCCTGATCCGGACGCGATCGAGGCGGCTGCAGAAATACTCGCGGAATCGAAATCCGCAGTGGCGGTCTGCGGGGGAGGACCTGTTTTGTCCGGAGCCACAGACGCCCTGCGCCGTGTCGCGGCGCTGTTGGATATGCCCGTTGCCACGACAGTATCCGGGCAGGGTTCCATCGCCGAAACAGATACTCTTGCCTTGGGTGTCGTCGGGTCGAATGGCGGGGTACCTGCCACCCGTGCAGTGGTGGACGCAGCCGATGTCGTTCTTTTCATCGGCTGTCGTGCAGGATCAGTTACGACTGAACGCTGGAGAAGCCCCGCGCGCAATGCCACTATCATTCATATCGACAGTGATCCGATGGTGATCGGGGCCAATTATCCGACCGAGGTTGCAATTTGTGCCGACGCCCGATTGGCGCTTGAGGCTTTGGCCCAAGCGCTGGAAGAACGGAATGATCTGCCAAAGCTTGGTGGTGCTGCCAAAGCCAGCGCCGCATGGGCGGCCAAGATGGCGGCCTTCAACTCACTCGCTGCTAGCCACAAAACACCGATCCGTCCCGAAGCGGTTATGGCTTCGCTGATGGATATTTTGGATGACGATGCGATTGTGGTCGCTGATCCAGGCACGCCATGTCCTTATTTCAGTGCACATTACCGCTGGCGGAAACCCGGTCGGCATTTCATTACCAATCGGGCCCATGGGGCGCTGGGGTATTCTTTGGGTGCTGCTATGGGCGCACATATCGGGCGGCCTTCGGTCAAAACGCTCTCCGTGATGGGGGACGGCTCTTTTGGATTTACCTGTGGTGAGTTCGAAACCATGGTGCGGCACAACATGCCGATCACATCGATCGTGTTCTCGAATTCAGTCTTTGGCTGGATCAAAGCGGGACAGAACGCGGGGTTTGACCAGCGCTACTACAACGTCGATTTCAACCGCACCGACCACGCCGCCGTCGCAAGCGCCTTCGGTGTGAAATCCTGGACAGTCAAAGACCCTGAGGATCTACCGAAAGTTCTGAAACAGGCGATTGAGCATGATGGACCGACACTGGTCGACATCCATTCCCAACAGCTTCACGAAGCGGCAGCACCAGTCTCAGAGTGGGTCGCGTAGGAGGCGATCGAAGGGGTTAGTTGGGCCATAAAATCCTGAGCAATCGTTGAAAGAGGGCGTCCTTTGGCGGTGATGATTGCCAGATCCAGCATCACGGCGGGTCGGAAAGGGCGGGTTTGATACCCGCGCTCGCCATCAAAAGTAACGGTAAAGGGGTCGATCATCGCAACCCCCATACCTTGCTTAACGAAGCTCAGCAGATTTTCGGACAGATGGGTGTGGATCTGAGTCCGCCAGGTGCGCCCCGCGGATTGGAAGATGTCCCTGGTCCGCCTGTGTGTTTGATGTTCAGGACCCATCACGATGAACGGTTCGTTTTCGAGTATCTCGGGTGTGAGCACATCATGGACAGCCAATGGGCTTCCTTCTGGGAAGGTTGCCAGCGTTTCAAACTGAAAGACTTGGTAGTTTAGCGTGTCATGCAGAATGGGCATCTCGACAATGCCGATCTCAAACAAGCCAGAGATTACCCACTCTTGAATCTTCGAGGAATATTGCGATTGAAAACTTACCGATAGGTTCGGGCGGCTTTTGGCGAAGCGAGCAATCTCACGCGGCATGAAGCCGAAGGATAAAAGATGTGGTGCGGCGATCTGCAATTGGCCGGGGTGCTTGTTCTGCAGATCCGTGACGGCCTGCGCCACGTGGTCCAGGCCTCGAACAACCGTATCAACCTCGCGATACAGCAATTCAGCTTCTGGCGTAGGCAGAAGGCGCCCTTTGTTACGCTCAAATAGAGGTAGCCGCGCTTCTCGTTCGAGTTGGGCCAGAAGGTTACTGATACCCGGCTGTGAAATTCCAAGCACCGAAGCCGCGCCTGTCACGGTTCCGGTCTCCATTATTGCATGAAAGGCTTGCAGCTGACGAAAACGCAGGGACATGTTTTACAGTATCATTTTTTCTGATGATCTCTAGATAATATAGTATTTGAAATGATAGCTCGGTCAAGGCAGGCTCTCGCCATAGGCTGGGGGCGCAATGGGCAATCTGTCACAGAAAATCATAGGCTATGATCTTTGGCACCTTGAGTTGCCGGTTACCTCGCGCCGAGATCACGGTATTGGGTCCGTTGAAGGTGTCTGCGAAGTCGTTGTTCTGCGTCTCAAGTCCGAAGACGGCAACGAAGGGTTTGGTGAAGCGTCCCCTTGGTCCGTTTTCACAGGCACCCCCGAAGCCACCTACGCAGCCCTGGATCGTTATCTGCGCCCACTCGTGGTCGGACAGGTGGTCGCTAATCGGTCAGCGATCATGGCGCGGGCGGCTTATGCGGTCGCACATTGCACCGAAGCGAAGGCCGCATTGGAGACTGCGTTGCTTGATCTTGCAGGCAGGATCAGCAGAGTTCCGGTTTGGTCCCTTCTGGGTGGGCGGTGTCGTGAGACCATCCCGCTCAGTTGCTCTATCGCGAATCCAGATTTTGTGCAGGATATTGACCTCTTGGCTCGGTTGCAGGCGGATGGTGTTCGCCTTGTGAAGCTCAAAACCGGGTTCAAGGATCACGCCTTTGATATCATGCGACTAGAGTATCTCGCTCAGAATTATCCGGAGCTTTCGGTTCGAGTGGACTATAATCAGGGGCTCAGTATTGAGGACGCTCCCGCTCAGGTACGTGATGTTGCGCAATTCGCTCCGGATTTCATCGAGCAACCCGTCCGGGCCCACCATTTCGGTATGATGGGCAAGCTACGACAAATGATCGACGTACCGCTGCTGGCCGATGAGAGTGTCTTTGGCCCTGAAGATATGGAACGTGCCGCGCGCGAGGGCATTTGTGATGGGGTATCTGTGAAAATCATGAAATCCGGTGGTCTGACCCGGGGGCAGTCTGTGGCCCGTGTTGCTGCAGCACACGGTCTGACAGCCTATGGCGGCGATATGTTCGAGGCTGGACTGGCACATCTGGCAGGAACGCACATGATTGCGGCAACCCCTGAGATCACGTTGGGCTGCGAGTTCTACCAAGCTTCCTATTTCCTGAAAGAAGACATTCTGGAAAGCCCCTTCCAAGTCAGCGGCGGCGAGGTGGTCGTCCCTGACGCTCCTGGTCTCGGCAATAGGCCAGATATAGCCAAACTTGACCATTATGCAGTGGCAAAGGCGGTGGCGGCGTGAGCGAGAAGAAGACCATAGCGATCATCGGTGCCGGGATCGTCGGCGTGTCTGCTGCGGTATGGCTGCAGAGGGAAGGACATAAGGTAATCCTGATCGACAAGGCGGGACCGGGGGAGGGGACCTCCCACGGCAATGGGGGCGTGCTGGCGTCCTGCTCGATTGTGCCAGTGACTGTTCCGGGGCTTCTCAGAAAAGCGCCCAAAATGCTGCTCAGCCCGTCGCAGCCATTGTTTTTGAAATGGGGGTACCTGCCAAAGCTGGTCCCTTGGATGACCCGCTATCTGAGTCATGCGAATGCATCAGATGTGGAACGCATCGCTGCAGCTCTGACACCAATTGTAGGCGATAGCCTGAACGACCATAAAGCGCTGGCCGAGGGCACTGGCGCTGAAAAGTGGATCGTGCCATCCGACTACCTGTTCCTCTACAAAGACCGGACGCATTACAAGGAAGACGCATTTGGGTGGGACATTCGTCGTCGGAACGGTTTCATATGGGACGAGTTGGAAGGCCCAGCCTTCCACGCCTATGATCCGGTCTATAGTGAAGACATCGGTTTTGCTGCGAAGCTCTCGGACCACGGCCATATCACTGACCCGGGTCGCTATGTCAAAGATCTGGCGGCGTATGTGGAAGCAAATGGAGGCACGATCCTTCGTGCCGCAGTCGATGATGTGGTTCAGGAGAATGGAAAGGTAACCGGCGTTCGTACGGGTGGGGAAACCATCCCGTGCGACACTGCGATCGTAACCGCAGGCGTTTGGTCAGGACCTTTAGCCAAGCGTCTGGGCATTTCTGTTCCCCTTGAGAGCGAACGCGGCTATCATCTTGAATTGGTGGAGCCTTCTGCCATGCCGCGCAGTCCGGTCATGGTGGTTTCTGGCAAATTTGTTGCCACACCGATGGATGGCCGCATTCGTTTGGCTGGCATTGTGGAGTTTGGCGGGCTTGATGCGCCACCCTCGCGCGCGCCGTTTGAATTGATGCGCAAGAATGCCCGGATGGCTTTCCCGGGTTTGACATGGAAGGAGGAAGTGGAATGGATGGGGCACCGCCCAGCACCAACTGACTCGATCCCAATTATTGGTGAGGCTCCGGGGATCAGCGGTGCGTATATGGGCTTTGGGCACCATCACATAGGCCTGACAGGCGGGCCGAAAACGGGGCGACTTCTGGCCCAGATGATTGCGGGCAGAACCCCGAACACAGACATGAGCGTCTATGCACCCTCGCGTTTCGCAATATAGAAATGACTGGCGAAGAACGCCGGCGCGTCAAAACTTAACAGGGAGAAACATGATGAAAAAACTGACAAGCCTTCTGGCGGCAACCGCTCTGACAGCTGCCGCAGCCGCACCTGCAATGGCCGAGAAATGGGATATGCCGATGGCCTATTCGGCATCAAACTTCCACTCGGCCACGGGCGCGGAGTTTGCCAAATGCGTCACCACCGGCACAGGTGGCGAGATTGAGATTGTCACGCACCCTTCTGGCTCGCTGTTTAAAGGTGCCGACATCAAGCGTGCGATCCAGACCGGGCAAGCCCCAATTGGTGAGCGTCTGCTGTCTGGTCACCAGAACGAAAACGCGCTGTTTGGCTTTGACTCGATCCCGTTCCTGGCAACGTCATTTGATGACAGCGCCAAGCTTTGGGACGCTGCTAAACCTTCGATTGAAAAGCTGCTGGCCGAGCAGAACCTGACCCTGCTTTATGCCGTGCCATGGCCACCGCAAGGTCTGTACTTCAAGAACGAAGTGAACTCGGTTGCGGATATGGAAGGGATCAAGTTCCGGTCCTACAACAATGCCACTTCGCGGCTGGCCGAGTTGACCGGGATGCTACCAGTCACTATCGAGGCGGCTGAGATCAGCCAGGCCTTTGCAACCGGTGTGGCGGATTCCATGGTGTCGTCCGGCTCAACTGGATATGACCGCAAGGTCTGGGAAAGCCTGAACTACTTCTATGAGGTGGATGCCTGGCTGCCGCGCAACTATGTGATGGTCAACTCAGAGGTGTGGTCTGGTGTTTCGGACGCCAATAAGAATGTGATCAAAGGCTGTGCGGAACTGGCCGAGTATGCCGGTAACTGGCGCGCCAAGGAATATACCGGCTTTACGCTTCAGGGTCTGCGCGATGGCGGTATGACCGTTGGTCCTGCGTCCGAGCAGATGACGAATGAGCTGAAAGAAATCGGCGTCACCATGACCAATGAATGGCTTGAGGCCGCCGGAGACGAAGGCAAAGCCATCGTCGACGCATTCAACTCTCAGTAATCATTCGAATGCGGGCGGCGGGTCATCCTGCCGCCTGCTCACAATCCACAATAAACACAGCGGGGATAGCATGGCGGCAATGCGAGGGCTCAGGTCCGTACTGGATTTCATCTATCAGGCAGCAGGGGTTCTGGCGGCGCTCAGCCTGATTGCCATTCTGGTGCTCATTGTGGTGCAAATGTTGGCCCGTTGGACCGGCGAAGTTTTTCCCGGCGCGCCGGATTATGCTGGATACGCGATGGCTGCTGCGTCGTTTCTGGCCTTCGCCAATGCCCTGAACCGGGGCAGCCATATTCGGGTTTCCATCCTCTTGAATGCGGTTCCCGATGGCTTTCGCAGAATTCTCGAAATCTGGTGCTTTGCCATCGGCTCTGCCGTCATGTGGTATTTCTGCTGGTACGCCTATCGCTTTGTGTACTGGAGCTGGAAGTTCAACGACATAAGCCAGGGGCAGGACAAAACCGCCCTTTGGATACCTCAATCAACCATGTTGATCGGAGCGGTCATTCTCGCCATCGCGCTCACCGATCACCTGTTCCACGTCCTGTTCAAGGGTGATCACCGCATCACCCGTGATCTGGCCGATCAGAGCCACGGAGAGTAAGAGCATGGAGAATATATCCGTCATTATCCTCTTCCTCTTTGTCCTCTTCACCTTGTTGGGCACCGGTGTCTGGGTCGGTCTGGCCCTTATGGGCGTCGCATGGGTCGGGATGGAACTATTCACAACACGCCCTGTGGGCGATGTGATGATCACGACTATCTGGTCGGCGTCGTCATCCTGGACGCTGACCGCCTTGCCGATGTTCATCTGGATGGGCGAAATCCTCTACCGCACGCGATTATCCGAAGACATGTTCAAAGGGCTCTCGCCGTGGATGGCACCTTTGCCTGGCGGGTTGGTGCATACGAATATCGTAGGCTGTACTGTGTTTGCTGCGGTCTCGGGGTCTTCTGCGGCCACGCTGACTACGGTTGGCAAAATGTCGATCCCGGAACTGCGAAAGCGCAACTACCCCGAACGCATGGTCATCGGCACACTAACCGGAGCGGCAACGCTTGGGCTAATGATCCCACCGTCGCTGACGTTGATCGTCTATGGGGTGACGATAAATGAATCGATTACCAAGCTGTTCTTTGCCGGTATTCTGCCTGGCCTTGTGCTGGCTGCGATGTTCATGGGCTACGTCGCCATCTATTCCAAAGTTGGCAAAGACTGGAACCCCAACGACGAGGGCAAGTTGACCTTTTCCGAAAAGGTCAAGAACTCTCGTTTCCTATTACCGGTGATCTTGCTGATTATGGTGGTAATCGGATCCATGTATCTGGGATATGCCACCGCGACCGAAGCGGCCGCATTTGGCGTGATCGGAGGTCTGTTGTTGGCCGCGGGGCAGGGGTCGCTGAATTGGAAGACCTTCACTGAAAGCCTGATGGGCGCGACCCGCACCAGCGCAATGATCGCCTTGATCCTTGCGGGTGCTGCATTCCTGTCTCTGTCGATGGGCTTTACCGGCCTGCCGCGTGGGCTGGCGGACCTAATCGCGGGGTGGGAGTTGACACGGTTCGAACTGCTGATGGTCCTGCTGGTTTTCTATGTCATTTTGGGTTGTTTTCTCGATGGGATTTCTTCGGTCGTGCTGACCATGGCCGTTGTCGAACCGATGATCCGTGACGCCGGGATTGATCTCATCTGGTTCGGGATTTTCATCGTGGTCGTCGTCGAGATGGCGCAGATCACACCGCCCATCGGGTTCAACCTGTTTGTGATGCAAGGGATGACCAACCACGAGATGAGCTATATCGCGCGTGCTGCTATCCCGATGTTCCTGATCATGGTGCTCATGGTTTTTGTTCTGATCTGGTTCCCTGAACTGGCCACCTGGTTGCCTGAAAACCTGCGCCAAAGTCCGGGCGGGTAGTACGCCTTGAACCCGCTTCACCTCGCGGCACGTCACGGCCCATATGTCTTGGTGTCGGGGCTTGTCGCAGGCCTTTTGTTGCCGGGACTGGCCGAACCAATGCGGCCGTTCCTTCCACCCTTGGTCATGGTGTTGCTTTTTCTAACGCTGCTGCGGATGAAACCAGGTGCCATTTTGGGTTCGCTGGTTGATCTGAAGCAGGTTGCCGTAACAATCGTTGCCTTTCAGCTGGCCATGCCGCTGTTGGTGGCGGGAGTAGGTATTGTTTGTGGCTGGACTGATACTCCGGTCTTTCTGTCTTTGCTAATCATGGCAGCGGCTCCATCTATTTCGGGCAGCCCCAATATGTGCCTGATGATGGGATATCCCGCAGAATACGCGATGCGGCTGGTCGTGGCGGGGACTGCTCTGCTGCCAATTACCGCCTTACCAATTTTTTGGCTGATGCCTGAATTGGGTGATATGCAGGCTGTGTTAATGACCACCCTTCGTTTGTTTCTTACCATCGTGGTCGCTATCCTCTCTGCCATTGTGTTGCGGAGGACGGTTCTTCGCGAGCCGTCAAACGCCACGCTTCTGAATATGGAAGGCGCGGCAACGATCACGCTTGCCGTATTTGTGGTCGGCCTGATGCCATCATTGAGTGCGGTGGCCATAGTTAACCCAGGTGTGGCGATATTTTGGATTGTGTTTGCTTGTGCTATCAATTTTGGTGCTCAAGTGGTCTCGTTCCGATTGACGCGCACTAGTCTCCCTCCTGCAAAGGCAACAGCGGTTTCCTTGATAGCTGGAAACCGAAACATTGCTATCTTCTTCGTCGCGCTTCCCCCCGAAGTGACTGTGCCCATCATGGTATTTATCGGTGCTTATCAGATCCCGATGTATCTTACGCCGCTGATCATGGGTCGGTTGTATCGGCAGGCAGATTCAGTGGCTTGACTTTCTAAGTTACGGATGCGGCCAGCAAACTCGTCAGAACGCTTATTCAACAATCAAATAAACGAATGTCTAATTCCAACTAAGAAATGTCGCCCATATAGCGACCAGATTTCAACGCATGCCTGATGTGCGCGGTACTTCGAGTGAAGAAGCAAATCGGAAATTTAAGTCGGATAATTTTGGAGCCTATTATTAGGGGTTGTTGCTGGCTTGATCGTTGGACCAATCGATGCGTTCGTGATTTTCTGACAGCCCGTTTAGATAGATCGCTGCGCTGCTGACACCGACCTGGTGGATTGGCCCTGAATAACCCAGCTTTATACAAGCTTGAATGGCCTCCAATTGAGCTAGGTGGATTTCATAATATCCTCTTTTGTGCCGATGCTCATCGCTCTGATTTCGTGGGCTGGCTCTCTGGGGAATGGCTCTGTGACCTCAGGCAGCCATTGCAACGGGCTTTCCGTTCGCGATTGTTCTGGCGCTGACTTGCGTGTCGATCTTCATCGGCCTGGTGAATGAACACCCCATCGCTAGGGTGTAACAAAAAATTGCCCGGCTAAATGCCGGGCAGTTTTCATTGTTAGGTATAAAATTACATCTCGTGGCTGGTCACATCTGTGTGTGATCGCCAACTCCGACGCCGACATAGGTCTCAAACCCTGAGCCTAACACCAACGCGGAAGAGTAGATGTTGCGCAGATCAACCATGCGGGCCGATTTCATAGTTTCTGCCAGGTCATTCAGATTCAAGGCACGGAATTCGTTCCACTCTGTCAGCAAAACAACAACATCAGCTTCTGCGGCCGCAGCATAAGGATCATCCAACCATTCGACACCCGGCAGCAGCGCCTCGCCTTCGGCACGACCTTGCGGATCAACCACGCGCACACGGGCACCGCCACCAATTAGGGCCGGAACGATCGTCAGAGACGGTGCATCGCGCATGTCGTCAGTGTTGGGTTTGAAGGTCACACCCAGCACCGCAACCGTTTTGCCGTTGAAGTTGTCGTCGCAGGCTTCCCGGATCTTTTCGATCATCCGCTTCTTGACCTCGTCATTGACGCGGATGACGGTTTCGGTGATCTGCATTGGATGCGCGTGATCCTGCCCGATCCGTGCAAGTGCAGCGGTATCTTTCGGGAAACAAGAGCCACCATAGCCGGGCCCGGCGTGCAGGAATTTGTTGCCAATCCGTCCATCAAGACCGATGCCACGTGCGACCTCCTTAACATCGCCACCGGCACGTTCACACAGCCCCGCAATTTCGTTGATGAAGGTGATTTTTGTCGCCAGAAATGCGTTTGCGGCGTATTTGATCATCTCGGCACTTTCCAGATCGGTGGTCAGGATCGGGAAATCCCGCAGATAGAGTGGGCGATATATTTCCGCCATAACCTCTGCCGCGCGTTCGCTTTCGACGCCTACAACAACACGGTCAGGGCGCATAAAATCATCGATTGCTGCACCTTCGCGCAAGAATTCTGGGTTCGAAGCTACATCGAAACTCGCCTTGGGATTGGCAGCTGATACGACTGCATGAACCTTGCGATTGGTACCTACCGGGACAGTCGATTTGGTGACTACAACCGTATATTCAGTGATAGCTTGCGCGATCTCTTCGGCGGCAGCCATCACATAAGTCAGGTCAGCATGTCCATCGCCGCGTCGAGTTGGCGTGCCAACTGCGATGAACACAGCGTCTGCTCCATCGACCCCTGATGTTAAGTCGGTGGTGAATGTCAGACGACCCGCAGCCACATTCTTGGCCATAAGTACATCGAGGCCTGGTTCATAAATCGGCACCTCACCGGCCTGAAGCATTTCGATCTTGCGCTCAGATTTATCGACGCAAACAACGTCGTGCCCGAAATCTGAAAAGCAAACTCCGGACACCAGGCCGACATATCCGGTACCAATCATAGCAATACGCATTAATCAAATTCCTTCTTTTTCCCGCCAGCGGTGCGCTTCCGGTTGGAACCACACACTTAACCATTGCTCAGCGTATGGGCGCAGTACCGATATTGGTGTCCGGAACATTTCACCGGGATGCAACTCTTCGCGACGGAATATGCCCTTTAGGGGGGGATGTTCAAGTGAGTTTGTTTACTCTGACGGTCGTGTCCAAACCATTGAATAAGAGCATTGGTTGTTTGTCCGGTGAAGAATGACCGATAAGTGACAATAGGGTTTTTGCTGCTGCCAATAAGGTTAGGGTGACCGACAACGATAGGTGATCGCTCAAAACAATCGGGGCATAAAGGTATCGCTCGGATCGCGGTGTTCTTAAATCGCCTCACCCAACCATTTGAATACGAGCTTTGCGCGGTCGGATGAGGTGTTGTGCAGTTTAACGTAAAAATCCAGTTGTGATGAGATGCTCTGCGGCAACAACTTAACGAGTTTGCCGGATGCGATTAGCTCCGAAGTCAAGCCCTCCCATCCTAAAACTGCCCCCATATCGTCCTGAGCGGCTTGAAGCGCAATCGTGTAATTATTGACGCGATGGGCGGAGTTCAAAGGGCCCTCATACCCCAGTTTTTGTGTCCACGCGCGCCAGTCAGTCCATCCGGTATCCGGGGCATCGAGATGAATGAGTGGAAGCCCCGCGATTTCGTCGACCCGCTCAATCGGGTTTTGTTCTGCAAACCGGGGGCTGCACAAGGCCATGATGTTGTCATGAAACAGAGTCTTGAAAATACCTGTTTCACGGCTGGAATCTCCGTAATGGATGCTCAAATCACACTTCGAAGAGTCGACGCCCAGATCTGTTACAACCTGTGTAACGGAAACATGTCCGTGTTGTTTCCAGAATTGGGCAAGGCGTGGCGTGAGCCAGAGTGAGCTTACCGCTGTTGTCGAGCGGATCGTCACTCCTTTTTTGTCGTATTGGCGCCGCAATTGCCCAAGGGCCTCGCTGATCCCTTCTAGGCTGCGTTGCAGTGAGACAAGTAGGTATGCCCCACTTTCAGTCAGTTCAACACCGCGATGATGGCGCACAAACAACCCGCATTGCAGTTCGTTCTCGAGCGCTTTGACCTGATGGCTGATCGCGGCCGGGGTGACGTTGAGTTCTTCAGCCGCCGTCTTGAAGCTGACATGCCGGGCGGCTGCTTCGAAGCTGATCAGCGAACTAAGAGGTGGTAGATCGTAGGGACGGTTGGGCAAGATGTTTTGACCTGTGATGGATCGATTGCCTGATAAATTAAAGGAGATCGTCTGGCTATAGGCTTAATTCATCTAATGCAGAGTGAATCTTTTTGCAATTGTCGGCCCGCGGTTCCCGATGAAAATGCTCCTCAACCGGTTTGCTATGCGATCCCTTGTTGGTCGTGCACAGTTTGAAGGAGTTGCGGAATGCAGTCACATGCAAAAGTCGTGGTTGTCGGAGGAGGTTGCGTAGGGGCGTCGATCCTTTACGGGCTGACCGAACATGGCTGCACAGATGCGGTAATGCTGGAACGTACAACACTAACCTCCGGCTCGACCTGGCATGCAGCGGGTCTGTTGGTGACCTTCGTGCGGTCGCACAATGTGTCGAAGATGACGATGGAAACCATCCGCATCTATACTGAGGTTGAAGAAAAGATGGGCAGCTCGGTCGGGTTGCGGAAGGTTGGTCAGCTGCGGGTCGCCAATACTGAAAAGCGCTGGGACGAGTTCCAGTCTTATATCTCGATTGCCGAGGCGGCTGGCGTACCTTGCAAGCTGCTGACCCCTGAAGAGATTGCCGAAGTCCATCCGTTGCTAAACCAGAGCCCGGACATTCGGGGTGGTATCCTGCACACCGAAGACGGGTACGTGAACCCGGCCGATATCACCATGGCACTCGCCAAGCTGGCACGCGATGCAGGTGCCAAGGTTTACCAGAACACCGAGGCTCAGGCCTATGAAAAGCTGGACAACGGCCATTGGAAAGTGACCACCAGCCAGGGTGAGATCACATGTGAACATCTGATCTTCGCCACTGGCAACTATGCCCGCGAAAACGCACGCCGTGTGGGGTTGGATCTGCCCTGTATTCCGATCGTTCACCAGTATTGGACCACCGAGACCGTACCGCTGCTGAAAGAGCGCCGGGCGGAGGGCCTGCCAGAATTCCCGATCCTGCGGGATGAAGATTACGGCGCTTATCTGCGCGAAGATGTGGGCGGCATCCAGTTCGGGCCTTATGAATTCACCAAAGACCTCAAGCTATTTGCCGAAGACCGCGTGCCACCGGAATTTGGTGCTGATCTACTGCCCGAGGATTTCGACGCCGTGGAAACTCAGTGGGAACGCGCGATTGAAAGGGTGCCCACACTGGGCGAGGTTGGGATCAAAGCCAACACCCGCGGTCCATTTCAGATGACACCGGACGAGCTGCCTTTGGCCGGTCCGGCGCCGGGACATGAGAACCTCTGGCTGGCCGAAGGCATGCCCGGTGGCATTCTGTGGGGCGGGACGGTTGGCAACCGTCTGGCCAAGTGGATCGTCGATGGCGATCCGGGCATGGATATGTCGGAACTCGATCCGCGCAGGTTCTCGGATTATGCCTCCAAGCGCTGGACCATGGATAAGGTGCGCGAGACATGGGGCACCCATATGGATGCGCATGTGCCGGGCGAGGACTTCCCCGATGCGCGTCCTATGAAGACCGTCGGGTCATATGATCTGCTGACCGCACAAGGAGCAGTCTGGACCAGCTTCAATGGCTACGAATTCCCGCGCTGGTTCGCCAAATCACCCGAAGAAGCGATCCCCGAACACAGCTTCCGTCGCACCAATCATATGGAGCGGGTTCAGGAAGAGGTGCGAACTACACGTGAAGAAGCTGGTTTCATCGAAATGTCTCCGATGACCAAATTCACCGTTCGCGGACCGGGGGCTGCACAGTGGTTAGACAGCATCATGGCCAACAAACTGCCAAAAGTGGGCCGCATGACCCTGTCGCTTATGCTGAACGACAAGGGCGGCATGGATGCGGAATACACCATCGTGCGCTATGCCAACGACGATTTCTACCTGATCTCAACACCGAACTGGCGGGCCTATAACTGGGACCAACTACAGCGCGCGCTGCCGCGCGACGGGTCTGTCGTGATCGAGGATATCTCAGAGCAGCTGGGTGTGATCGCACTAGCCGGGCCCAAGGCACGCGAAATCTTACAGCCGCTGACGGACAATGAACTGTCAAATGAAGCCTTCCCGTGGCTCTCGGCGCAGATGGGTGAGGTGGGCTATGCCAAAGGTGTGCACCTGCTGCGTGTCTCGTATACCGGAGAGCTTGGATGGGAACTGCATCACCCGGTTGGGTATAATCGCCACCTCGTTGATCTGCTGCTGAAGACCGGCGTGAAACCCTTCGGTCTTGAGGCGCTGGAATCGATGCGACTTGAGAAATCCTATCGCGCCATCAATCGCGAGATTTGCAAGGACCTGACACCCTATGAGGCCGATCTGGGCCGTTTCGTGGCGATGACAGAAAAGATCGGCGGGCAGGTGGCCGAACGTGACTTCATCGGCAAAGCCGCGCTGCAGAAGCAGCAGGCCGATGGCGGATACAACACGCTGGTCACACTGAAGCTGCCGTTCTGCGATACCTCGGTGATGTTCGACGAAGGCGTCTATGCCGATGGCAAGTTGATCGGGCGGGTCACCTCGGGCGGGTTCTCGTATTACTGCAATCACGACATTGCGATGGCACTGGTGCCACAGGACATGACGGCACCCGGCACCAAAATGCAGGTGCTTATCCACAATGAAATGCGCGAGGCTGAAGTGATCGATACCTGCGCCGTTGATCCCACCAGCGCCCGTGCGCGCGCCTGATCCGGAGGATTTGAAATGGCAGAAGTCAAAGCACGCTCGGGCCGTGGCGGTGGACGTGCCGCGCGGGTCAAGGCTCGCACCAACCCGCCCCCTATCTATCTGTCGACGCTGAACCGCAAGGTTGGTCCGATTGATCTGCTTGGCCCCGAGGGTGTTGAGAGAATCCACAACGCGGCCATGACGATACTTGAAACCACAGGGATCGAGTTCCGTGATCCGGTCGCTTTGGCCGATTGGAAGAAGTACGGCGCGGATGTGCAGGGTGAACGGGTGCGTATCGGGCGCGAGATGCTGATGGACCTGATCTCGGCTGTTCCCTCAGAGTGGGGCTATGCCGCGCGCAACCCGGAACGCTCGCTTCGGGTGGGCAATCAGCATTCTGTCTTTGCCAATGCGTATGGCGCGCCGTTTGTCTATGGTCTGGATGGTGTGCGCCGCCCTTCGATGTTGGAGGATGCGCATAACTTCTTCAAACTCAGTCAGATGAGTCAGTCGATGATGGTGCCGGGTATTTTGCCGGTTGAGCCGCAGGATGTCCCCGTACCGCAACGCCACTTGGAGCTGGTTCATGCCGCGCTGACGCTGACCGACAAACCGATCAAAGGTTCGGTGCTGTCGGAACAGGCGGCACGGGATTCGGTTGAGATGACTCGCATCGTGTTTGGTGAGGAATTTGTCGACAACAATGTGGTAATGGCGGCCCTACTGAACTGCAACACACCGCTCGTCTGGGATGAGACCATGTTGCAGAGCTTGCGCGTCTATGCCGCTGCCAACCAGCCCTGCCTGCTGTCGCCCTTTGTTCTTGCCGGGGCAAGCACACCTGCCAGCCCGCAGGGCGGTGTCGCGCTGCTGATCGCCGAATCGCTGGCGGGAATGGCTTACAGCCAAATCATCCGGCGCGGAGCACCTATGGTATTGGGCGTCGCGATCATGGGCGTTTCGATGAAGACAGGCGCACCGATGATGGGGTCCCCGGAGCCCGGCTTGATGAACCTTTTGGTGGGTCAGATGGCGCGGTTCTACGGTGTGCCGTGGCGAACCTGCACCATGTGGACCGGATCGAAATCCCCGGATATGCAGGCGGCGTTCGACACCGCAAATACCATGTGGCCGGTGCTGCTGGGCGGTGCGAACTACATCGTCCACTCCGCGGGCTTTCTTGAGGGCGCGCTTGGGGTCAGCTATTCGAAATGGGTGCAGGACGCATTGCAGTTAGAGAACTTCCACCGTTTCTTCAGTGGCCTGCAAGAGGAAAATCTGGACGCTTTGCTGGGCGACATCGAAAACATCGGACCCGGCGGACATTTCCTAGGCACCGACCACACGCGTGAGAACCCCATGCACATGAACCACTTGCAAAACAATGACAGTTTTGAACAGTGGGAAGCTGAGGGCTCGAAAACCGCCGAAGTCGTCGGCACGGAAGAGGCGCAGCGTATGCTAAACACCTATGTGCGGCCGCCAATGCCGGATGATCAGCGCGGTGCGTTGGATGAGTTCGTCGCCAAAAAGCGGTTGGAATACAGCGCTTGATTAATCTGGAAAGCGGGCGCTAACGTGCCCGGTTCATAACCCAAGGACAGGATCACGCACATGACCGATGACTCGACGACAACGCTCTCACTCGACGAGGTAAGGGAGTTGGCCAGGTCTGTGTTTGTGGCTGCGGGAGTGGATGAACACGGTACCGCAGTATTGGCCGATCTTGTTCGAATGAGCGAACGAGACGGACCACGAAGCCATGGCTTACGAATGTTGCCTGTTTATGCGCAGAGCTTTGCTTCGGGCTACGCCAACCCCGCCGCCAACCCGAGCGTTGAACGTATCGCTCCGGGTGTTTTGCGAGGGGATGGCGACAATGGTTATTACCAGATCGTGGCCGCCAAAGCGCGGACCGAGCTTATTGAGATGGCGCGCGAGAACGGGATTGCGGCACTCAGTTGTGCCAATTGCCACCATCTGGGGGCGTTACGGTTCGATACCGGTCCGTTAGCTGAGGCTGGACTGGTCGCGCTAGGTGTCGTGAACTCGCTTTCCATGGTGGTGCCACAAGGGGGCGTTCGCCCGGTTTTTGGCACCAATCCGATGTCTTTTGCCTGCCCTCGACCTGGGGGTGAGCCGGTCGTCTGGGATCAGGCATCGTCCATGGTGGCACTTATGGATATTCGCATGGCAGCTGCGGAAGGGCATGATTTACCACGTCCTGCAGGGCTTGATCCAGAGGGACAGCCGACACGTGACCCCAACGCCATACTGGAAACCCGCAGTTTGTTGCCATTTGGTGAACACAAGGGAGCAGCGATTGCATTCCTGATCGAGGTCCTCGGTGCAGCACTGGCTGGCGGAACCTTGTCCGTCGATAACGCCAAGCGCGAAGCGCACGGGGCGTTAAATATCAAAGGCGGCAACACGCTGATCGCAATTGATCCGGCGAGGTTTGGCAACGAAGCGTTCGGAGATTATGTCCAGCGCATTTGCGCCGAGATTGAAGGTAATGGCGATGCACGCGTCCCCGGAGATGGAAGGTTGAAGAATCGCGCTGCTGCCGAAGCGGATGGAGTTCGTGTCACTGCCGAATTGATGGCGCAACTGCGCGAACTTCAGTAGAGGCCGCACGAATGTCTCGGGTCGTTGTAATCGGTGGCGGTGTTGTCGGAATTTCCTGTGCTTTAACACTGCGGTCGCAGGGGCACTCTGTTACGGTCGTTGAACCCGGACCGGTGGGTGAGGGGGCAAGCTGGGCCTCCTGCGGCTGTATCGCGGTTGGCGAGATCGTGCCTTTGTCGCAGCCGGGGATGCTGATGAAAGTGCCGGGTTGGTTACTGGATTCCGAGGCCCCGCTTTCTTTGCGGCCAGCCTCGGCATTAAGGCTGATGCCTTGGTTTGCGCGGTTCACAGCCAATGCGCGGCGTTCGAAGATGCGGGCGATTACCGCCGATCTGGCACGTCTCACCTTTGCTGCCACTGATGATTTCAAAGCGCAGCTCGCGGATGTTGGTCACCCAGAGCTTTTGGTTGAGCGACCAGTGATCAAGCTGTTTGATGATGACAATGACCTTGCGACCATGCGCGCTGCCTTTGATCTCGCGCGTGAGTTCGGGTGCACCATCGACCAGGTATCAGGCCATGAAGCGCATGAGATGGACCCCGCTATTGCGCCCGATTTCAAATATGCAGCGTTGTTACGGGATTGGAGTTTTGTGACGGATCCAAAACTGTTGGTCGAAATTCTGATGCAGAGCTTCACCCAACGGGGCGGGGAGATTGTCTCGAATGCAGTGATCGACTTTACGCGTGATGATCAACATATCCAAAGCGTGCATACCGGCGACGGTCGCACGCTGAGCGCGGATGAATTTGTAGTTGCTGCAGGCACGGATTCGCGCGTCTTGGCTAAGAAGTTGAATATTCCACTGCGCATGGAGGGTGTCATGGGATACTCAACTGCTTTGCACGACAGTGGAATCGATCTGCGCCACACGGTGTTTTACGCAAAGGGCGGGTTTGGCATCACGCCTTATGAGGATGCGCTGGCCGTGGCGGGCACCGCAGAGTTTGCGGACTTGAATGCGCAGCCCGATTGGAACCGGGCCGATGTACTGGTCAAACGTGCGCACCGTGTATTGCCGGGGTTGAAGATTGAGAAATCTGAGCGCCGCATGGGTCGTCGCCCTTTTACGCCTGATACACGCCCGATCATTGGCCGCAGCAGGCGTCTGACCAATGTCACTTTTGCTACGGGCCACGGGCAACTGGGTCTGACGTTGGGAGCGACGACGGCGCGACTTGTTGCAGATGTAATCGCTGGCAGGGCACCGAGCATCAATATACAGGCCTTCAGCCCGGATCGGTTCTAAAACTAAGCCAGAGCCCGCCCAATTCCTTATGGGCGACGTAAGATGCCACCAAAAGCCCGATCATCCATCCAGTGATCACGGCACAGGCGGTTCCAAACCAGACACCGATTTCGTTGAAGCCGAGAATGCCTATAAAAATCCAGACAAAAAAAGCGACGCCAAATCCCTGACGATAGAGGCTGATCCATACTGTCCAGATTGGGCGTTTTAGCGCCTGCAGCAGCGAGTTGATTGAAAACAGCATCATATAGAATGGAAGGATCAGACTATCGACACGTAGATAGCTGAGCCCCACGCGAATAACTTCGGGATCTTCAGTAAAGAAACCCAGCAGAGACCGGCCAAATATCCACAGGATAGGGGCCGCAATAGCGGTCATGACCAGCCCGACTTTCCAGCAATAAAACAGGGCTTCACGCACCCTTTCATAGTCCCGTGCCCCGAAATTCTGAGACGCGATGGGAAGCAGCGCACCAGTGACCCCGAGCACAGGCAATAGTAGAATCTGCTCCAACCTAATAGCGACACCGAAGCCCGCAATCGCGTGCTCGCCGAAGATTTTCAACGCGAACTGCACGACGAAACCTGATAGAAGCATCACGATGAACGATGTGGCCGTTGGAAGGACTTGAACTGAGATTTCCTTGAACTTTTGCAGGCGCGGAATGAAATTTCTTGCCCGCATGCGCCTCATTCTTCGGCGTCTGAGCACCTGGCGGATCATGAACGCCATCACACCGGTTTGGCTGATTACCGTAGAAATGGCGAGGCCATCGAACCCGATGCCGGTGATCACGCCCGGGATACCAAAAATCAACAACGGATTGAGACCAATATTGGCAAAAAACGCAACGATAAGAGCGCGTTGCATCGAAACCGCGTCCCCATGTGCTTGAAGAATTCCGTTGCATCCAAAGGCCAAAAGGAACCCGGGCAGGGCCAGTAATAGCCAGTAGAAATAGCGTAATCCCGCTTCGCGATATGGTCCCGGTTCCGAAACCAATTGAATAAGTGCCGGGCCGTACCAGAGCCCTGCCAATGCCAAAACTCCGGCTGCGATGAAACCGTAGATCATCCCTTGAGCTGCAAACCGCCGTGCCGCGCGATTATCACCGGCACCCAAGGCATTACCGACGAGCGCGCTCATTGCTGCGCCCAATCCAACTCCGACTGAGATTGCAATGAAGAATGCCTGAAAACCCAATGCCAGGCCTGCTTGCGCACTGGTCGAGAGGAGCCCCGCAAAGAACATATCTACGACGTTGTAGAGCGTGTTGAACAGCATCCCAATTGCCGCTGGGATGGCTAAGGTTCGAAAATGGGCTGAGATCGGCCCGCGTGTCAGATCAATCTCGGTTGGGGCAGCCATCTCAGTAAGCCCCTAAGGGCGCTCGGCTTGAACGGTGAGGAAGACGAACTCGGGTGTCAGAACCTCTTCAAAGCCGTGGTTCAATTCCGCATCAACACTAATACTATCCCCGGCTGAAAGCGTGAACCTTGCTTCGCCATAGCGATAGACTGCCTGCCCTTCGAGGACCTGAACAAACACAACGCCGTGCCCGACATAGGTCGGCGGTTGTCCCTCATCCCGCAACAGCGTTACGCGACGAGCCTGGAAACGCAGGTCTTTCCGAGAGTGCAATGCGAGGTTGACATATTCATGCGAATGTCCGCCGGCCAAGCGAGTGGACTTCAACCCTTCGCCATGGCGCACGAGGGTATAGTCGGTGTGATCAGTTCTTGCTTCGCGAAACAGTGAAACGATGGGGACTTCTAGTGCTTCCGCCAATGCCGCAAGAGTGTCAATCGAAGGTGAAACCAGCCCATTTTCGATACGGCTGACCATCGCAGCCGAAATACCCGATTGTTCGGCAAGCCGGCGGGCGGATTGCTTCCGGCTTTGACGCAGCTCCCTCAGAGAGGCGCCAATGGCACGGTCAATCTGTCTTCCCGGCGTGTCAACTTGCATGAAACGTCCCGTCAATCTTCGCCGTAGTAGCCTACGACGTCTCCTTTTGTTGTGACACCCAGACCATTCAGCAACCGATTGGCATAATTAAAATATCCCACGATTTGATTGATTTCGAGGATCTCACCGTCTTCCCAGCCAGCATCTTTCAAGGCGTCTACATCCGATTCTTCCATGGTGCCCGGCGACAGCGTCAGCTTCTCAGCATAGCTCAACGCTTCCAGATGTGCGCCCTCGAACGCATCCTGAGGGCGATGCGCGGTAAGCGCAGCCTCAATTGAGTCGGCGCGTGCGTCGTCACCGATCAGATGACGGGCGTTTGCCCAGTGGTTGGCATAGGAGTAAGGGCACGTGTTCAGCGTGGAAACGTAGGAGCTTATGACTTCCTGAAACCACATAGGCACTGAATTGGCGTCATCATGAAGGCAGGCGCGATACAAAATGACGTGCCCTTTCATGGTGTTGGGACGTAGCGAATGGACACGCATCACGTTGTCCACTGTCCCATGCGGTGTACGCGCTAAATCAAGGGTATTCTTCAAATGTTCGTCGGCATCTTCGTCAGATATCATCCGAATCCAGGCAGACATTCATTCGTCCTTCTATAGTTTATTTTCGTATTTCGAGGCGGCGACAGAGCGCCCGTTGAGTTTTTTATTGACGAATATTGCACATTAAGCAACCATATTGATTAGCGCGCAACAGATTTGAGGATTCTGAAGCTTTGCCAGATTGCTCCGCTTTGCCAAATTCAAAGCTGCAGATGTCTTGTGCCAACAGGCATGACGACGGATCGCGGTTGATCAAATGCGCGCAAAGTCGAAATGCGCCTGGTTTGTTGACGGGCTATACTCGCAACCTCAAAGGTCAGCTATTGCGTCTGACCCGGATATCGACAGGTTCGGCATGACTCAGCCCTCCCCCATGATAGAAGTGACCAATCTTGATAAGTATTATGGCACTTTCCATGCACTCAAGAATATCGATCTGACTGTTCATCAGGGTGAAAAGGTTGTGATCTGCGGCCCGTCTGGGTCGGGAAAATCCACGCTGATCCGTTGTTTCAACGGGTTGGAATGGCATAACTCTGGACGTCTCGTGATTGATGGCATCGAAGTTTACAAAGACGCAAAAGAAATACGTGAGTTGCGGCAAGAAGTCGGAATGGTGTTTCAGCAGTTTAACCTGTTTCCGCATTTGACCGTGCTTGAAAACCTGATGATCGGGCCGATGAAGGTGCGAAAGATTTCTAAAGCTCAGGCCGAGGAAACCGCACGCAATTATCTTGATCGTGTTCACATTCCCGAGCAGGCCGACAAGTATCCGGCGCAATTGTCGGGTGGGCAACAACAGCGCGTTGCCATCGCGCGGTCCTTGTGCATGGAAACCCGGATCATGCTGTTTGATGAGCCGACCTCTGCGCTTGATCCAGAGATGATTAATGAAGTGCTGGATGTGATGGTGGAACTTGCCGATACAGGTATGACCATGGTTGTTGTCACCCATGAGATGGGGTTTGCCCGTAAGGTCGCTGACACTATGGTCTTCATGGAGGCCGGGCAGATCGTGGAAATCTCACCCCCAGAACAGTTCTTTACCAACCCGTCCAGCGAACGCTGTCGCCTGTTCCTGAACCAGATATTGGAGCACTGACGTGACCGATCTGGGCATATCACGGGGAAAAGGGCAGTCGTTGCCGAAACCGCCCTTCTATAAGCGGTTCTTTGGCTCGGTGTTTGTCTCGGTCGCGATTTACGCAATCATCGTTGGGCTAATTGCCTATGGCTCGTACGTTGGTGCTCAGGGAATGGGGTATAACTGGCAATGGTACCGGGTGCCTCAGTTCCTCTACCGCAACACAGAAATCGGCTTTGAGTGGGGTGAGATACCCATAGGGTTGGTCGCCACGATCAAATTGTCTGTCATTTCGTTCCTGTTGGCCACTGCTATTGGACTGCTGGTCGCGTTGCTACGTCTATCCGGCCTGGTAATTGGTACGGCTGTAGCAGTTGGCTTCCTTGAACTTATCCGAAACATTCCTCTGCTGGTTCTGCTTTATCTGTTCTACTACGTGCTGGGTCCGATCTTCGGTTTTGACCGGTATACCGCCAGTATTCTGACCTTGGCGGTGTTTCATTCGGCGCTGATATCCGAAATTCTCCGGGCTGGGATTAATGCCGTCCCTACTGGTCAGTGGGAGGCGGCTAAATCCATCGGGATGACCCCCTATCAGACCTATCGTTACATCATCCTTCCGCAATCTGTTCGGTTTATGTTGCCGCCGATGACGGGCGAAGTTGTTCACCTAATCAAATCCTCGGCTATTGTCAGCGTCATTGCCGTCGCCGAACTGACCACCTTCGGACGCAACATCATATCCGACACTTACATGAGTTTTGAAATCTGGTTCACCATCGCACTGGTCTATCTGGTGGTGACCCTGATCCTGTCGATCGGCGTAAGTTATCTGGAGAAGAAATATGCCGTCGACCAATAACCACAAGAATTTAACCGGACAACAAGGAGAACCAAGATGAAGTTATCTCGCAGAATGCTCGGGGTTGCCCTGGGCGCGGTCGTGGCAACTGGCATGGCGACCTCAAGCTGGGCGCAAAGCGCAACTCAGGAACTGTCCAGCGAAAGTGTAATTGAAACGATCAAACAGGATGGGGTGATCCGGATTGGCCTGTCGCTGTTTGTACCTTGGTCGATGCGTGACAAGAACGGCGATCTGATCGGGTTCGAACTGGATGTTGGCCGAAAATTGGCCGAAGACATGGGCGTTGAGGTCGAATTTGTTCCAACTGCCTGGGATGGTATTATCCCGGCCCTTGTGTCTGGTAATTTCGACGTGATCATCTCGGGCATGTCGGTGACTGCTCAGCGGAACCTGACGATCAACTTCACTGACCCTTATGCCTATTCTGGCTTGGCCATTCTGGCCAACAAAGAGTTGACTGCAGGTATGGCGCGTGAGGACTTGAACTCATCTGACGTTACCTTTGCTGCGCGTCGTGGCGCAACGCCGGCAACCGTGATTGCCAAGGCATTCCCTGAGGCGAATCTGCTGTTGTTTGATGAAGATGGCGCATCGACTCAGGAAGTGCTGAATGGCAACGCCCACGCCACAATGGCATCGCAGCCAACCCCCAACCGCGAGGCGGGGCGCAATCCGGAAACACTGGTTGTGCTTGAAGGTGAGCTGTTTGATCCACGTGGTGAGGCGTTTGGGATGCGCAAAGGAGATCCCGACGCGATGAACTTCTTTAACAACTGGATTGCACAGAATTGGCGGTCCGGCTGGCTAGAAGAGCGCCACAATTACTGGTTTGCCACTGAAGAGTGGGCCGACCAGGTCGCCCAATAACCACTCTGACTGGGGGCGGACCCACCGCCCCTGGTCCTTATGCGGAGCGCTTTGGTGCAGGAATTCATTAGAAAACTCAGATGGCCTGACTATGTGATCGTGGCAGTTTTGATAACCTTCTTTGGGTATATCTGGCTGTCGATCGAAGGTACGCTGAATTACAAATGGCGTTGGGAACTGATCCCAAGCTATATTGTTGGCTGGCATTCCGGGCGCGAAGAGTACTTTGCAAATCTGCTGCTGCAGGGTTTAGCAGCGACGGTTCGCATCAGCATCTATTCGGGTATTCTAGCGCTCATTCTTGGTACAATACTGGGAATTGCACGCTGTTCGGCCAATCTGACCATACGCATGCTGGCGCGCACATACCTCGAGTTTCTGCGTAATGTTCCCCCCGTCGTCGTTGTTTTCATCTTTTTCTTTTTCTTATCTCAACAGCTGATCGATGCGTTGAACCTTGAACGTTGGGCTCGCGGTATTGCTCGGCAGGAAAACAACCAGATCTGGACCTTTTTCTTCGGCGAAATGCGTCGCTTTCCTTCGCTTGTTTCAGGCGTGATCGTTCTGGCCCTGTTTGAAAGTGCGTTTGTCGGCGAAATCGTGCGTGCCGGAATTCAGTCGATCCCGAAGGGTCAGCGCGAGGCGGCACGCTCGATCGGGATGAGCCGCATGCAAGAGCTGCGCTACGTAGTGCTGCCGCAGGCGATGAAAAAGGTTGTGCCACCTCTGGCCAACCAGTTCATTTCATTGATCAAGGACAGTTCGATCCTGTCGCTGATCTCGGTGCAGGAACTGACTTACAAAACCGTCGAACTGGTCGCCTCGTCCCGGATGATCTTCGAGGCGTGGATCACAACTGCGGCGTTCTATTTTGTTGTCTGCTTTGGCCTCAGCCGTATCTTTGCGCGGCTCGAGAAGCGATCTGAAAAGCGCTAGGTTCAGGTCACATTCGGACCTGAACCATCCCGTCTTGCACCCGTGTTTCAAATACGCGCATTGTGCGGGTTGCCGGTGCTGAAACGGGCTTGCCGTCCCGGACATCGAATGCACCCTGATGTAATGGGCATTCGATCACGTGGCCATCAAAATAACCGTCGCACAAATCGGCCCCACCATGGTTACACAAAGCCAGTGAGGCGTAGACACCACTGGGTGTATCGTAAACCGCAATCATACGAGGCCCGATTTCCACGCGCGTGACCCAGTTCTGCTCTAGCTTTGAAACTTCGATCACATCGCGCCAGGGTTTTTCTGTTTTCATCACTCAGGCCCTTGCATTCCGCTGCATGATCTGACGCAGAATGTCGCGATGCGCGGCCAGGTACCCGCCTTTTTCGACGAAGATATGATCCTTTAGCTTTTCATGCAGGCGGGGTAGAGCGTGGAAAGGGACCGAGGCGACATAGTGATGCTCGGCGTGATAGTTCATGTTCCAGCACAAAAAGGACATAGGTTTTGACACCAGATTGGTGCGGGTGTTTTCTGACATCTGCGCCACGGTGGGCCGCCCAACATGTTCAGTCATGCGCACAAAGCGCATCACTGGCTCACCCAGAAACAGTGGTATGATCCAGTACCAGATCAAGCCCCACCAACCAGTGACCGCCATGGCCAGCAATATCGTAGCGTAGATGGCCAACATCCGGCGCGCGTCCCAATAGACCGATTGATGTTCTTCTTTGGGAATAAATCGCAGTTCAACGTCGCTGAGTTTGCCAAAGGCATGCCGGAACAGTTCAGTGAATTTGCCGCGCCAGTAGGGTAGGGCAGATAAATACAGAAAATACTGACCAAGTGTTTTCGGAAGCGGGATCAATTCGGGATCTTCTCCGGTCAGTTGGGTATAGGTGTGATGGTCACAATGCTCGTACCGAAAGAACCGGTGTGGCAGGATGATAATCAGGCCGCAAATCTGCCCGACCAGATCGTTCAGCCAGCGGGTACGAAACACCGTGTAGTGGACACACTCATGTTGTAGTGAGAAATGGTGAACCAGGACGACGCCCTGCAGAAACATCGCGGGCCAGATCAGCCAACTGTTCCAAGCCAGGGTGATCAGAGTTGTGGTGCAGGTCAGTACCAAAATCCAAAGTGCAAGATGACGCAATCCAGGCGCGTTCGAGCGTTGCATGAATCCTTTGAGTTCTTCGCGCGTCAGTTTTCCTTCGGCCAGTGCCTGAGTCAGCGGCGTGACGATAGCTTTTGACATGTGATTTCCATGAGTTTGCCGGAGCGGGGGTCTTGCCCTCTACGCGTATTCCGGCACCGGAGACGGGAGTGCTCCGCACCATAGGACCAACTCGATCAGGTCCTATTAACAAGATTATTTCGACAGGTGATGATTCGATCAAGCCGCGATTGATCAGCTCGCAACCCTTAATCCGATATCAGGGTCGGGATATTCGAACAGGCTTGCGGCACAAGGGTATTGATCCAAAATGGTTTGCCCGTTGGGCAACCGATCCGCATGAAAAACGCCGTTGTTCCAGTAGGTCACGCCGTCAATCTCGATTGTCGGGTCGATGACATTCCAGCTGATTTCACCGGGCGCGTAGGCCCCGCAAGTGTGGAAGTGCAGGATGCGCGGGTTGCCAAAGGCAGACCCGCCCCAGCGTTCGTAGTTGTCGCGCATGTCCCAAGGATAACCACAGCCTGGGTGAATGCCTGCATGCCAGGAATGAACGAAGCTACGGTCGATACCTAAATCTCCTGCGACCCGGTCATAATGTGCTTCGGCCTTCGACGTATTGGTAGGATCGCCTTCGAAGCGAAGCAACCGCCCGTTCTCCATTATCGCAAAGACCGGGCGGTCAAATTCAATCGTATAGTCGTCATAGTATTTCGAACCTGTTCCCGTCAGAAAACTGATAGCTACGTGACCTGAGAAACTGTAAGCCGGAACCGGGGTAAAGACGGACATTGGAAAGCGCAGGATCGAGGTGTCACCTGTTGGTTTCAGGTTCATAATCGGTCGGCCACGAACATCAGTGCCCAGCGGGCAGGTCAGGCGTACCTCAGTCGATGAGTCCAGTACCGCGTTGATATCGGCCTTAAGCTCCATAAACGCATCGTGGTGGCCATTAGAAAAGCCCGAGCCCAGCATCTCTTTGGACAATGCAAAGCTGACGATAATCTTTTTGCCCTGCGGCATATCCGAAAACCGCAACTGATCCCCAAGCCGGGCAAGGAACAGAATAATGTCTGCTTCTTCGAACCGGGCCATAAGATCAGGTGTCAGATGCGGATTGTCGGGGTTAAAGCCGACATCGACGGTATCGACGGTCATTCCCAGATTATGGGCTACTCGGCTCACGACATCTACGCATTCGGCATCGAAGTACCCAAACTCAGGTGGCTCATATGCAATCAACAACTTGTCGCCCGTAGATGCGCGGGCGCAGTTGATCAGCAGATTTTGAGCGCCCCGCTCCGGCGTCATATCAGACATCGACACATCCTGATTGCTTAGTATCTCAGATTTACGACCCGATGCGGGAGCTAATCCATTTGAAAGTATTAATGGCTCACATTAGGGTCACTAATATGATCCTGAACCTGCCCTATTCTGCATTGCGCGCCTTCGAGGCGGTTGTGCGCCATTCCGGATTTTCTCCTGCCGCCGACGAGTTAGGGGTCAGTCAGAGCGCGGTTAGTCAGCATGTCAGGACACTGGAAGAGTGGTTGGGCAGGGATTTACTCGTGCGCGGTGCGCGGCAATCGCGTCCAACCCGGGAAGGCGAACAACTAGCGCTGGCTATTGCAGAAGGATTGGGACGCATATCAGAAGTGTGCGCCCAATTGCGGGACCGCACACGCTCGGATCGAACAATAGTCATCTCATGTCTTCCTGGATTTGCTTTTAACTGGTTGTTTCCAAGGCTACTGCACTTCGATCTGGCGCATCCTGACCTTTCAATATCAATTGCGACTGACACCGGTTACCACCCGTTCTCCGGAGCGGATTCAGATATCGGCATCCGATACGGGCTTGGAGAATATCCGGGGTTGGAAGTTGATTTGCTGATGCGGGAAAGGCTGTTTCCGGTTTGCGCCCCTTCACTTGCCTCATCGCTGACAAGCATACAGGATTTGGCGCAACACACGTTGCTTGTTGATGAAAACCTCCATCACGGCACATCCAGCCCTACTTGGGAATTCTGGGCACGGCAGAGTGGCTTGACCATGCCTTCATCGCCGCGGACACGCCGATTGGGGCAGTCAAACATGGTCATTCAGGCCGCTATCGAAGGGTTGGGCGTAGCGTTAGGCCGCGAGCCATTGGTCATTGATGCACTATGTGATGGCAGGCTGGTTCGTCCGTTTTCGGAAATGACCTTGTCGCCTTTATCATATTGGCTTGTGCGACGCCCAGAGACAAAGGATAGCCAGAAGGTCAACGAGTTTCTGAACTGGATAAAAGCCGAAGCAGCAGCCCAGCCAGACTTGCCACCGCTTGCGCCAAATTTGAATTAGCCCACCTTATATCTTTTATTACCAATCCGGCATGGCGTATTGCCAATCGAATGCCATAATGCCCCTAGCTACCGGATCGATAAGGAGAGCAGCCCATGTATCTCAGGAATTGTTGGTATGTCGCCGCCTGGAGCAGGGATATCGGCCGTGAGCTGAAAGCGGAAACCTATCTGGGTGAAAATGTTGTGCTTTATCGACAGCAAGATGGCACTCCGGTCGCGTTGGAAGATGCTTGCCCACACCGTAAGCTGCCATTGTCGAAAGGGAATCTGATAGGAGACACCGTAGAATGCGGCTATCACGGGTTGACCTTCGATTGCTCGGGGAAATGCACGGATAGCCCGACACAGCGCGGGATGACGCCCCGTCGCGCGGTCGTGAAATCCTATCCGGTTGTTGATCGCTATCGCCTGCTTTGGATTTGGATGGGCGATCCCGAGTTGGCCAACCCTGATCTGATTTTCCCTATCGAGAACTTTGACAACCCAACCTGGGGCATGACCGATGGCGGCGTGATGGACATCGATTGCCACTACCTTTGGGTCTGTGACAACCTGCTTGATCCCAGCCACGTGGCCTGGGTTCACGTCTCTTCATTTGCAGGGGCCGGAACGGATGAAGAGCCCCTGAATGTTGAAAAAACCGATCGAGGCGTGATCGTTTCTCGCTGGATCGAGAATAAGCCGCCGTCGCCTTACTACTCCAAGCTGGTCGCATTTGAAGGCGAATGTGATCGCCTGCAGCATTATGAGATGTGCCTCCCGGCGATCGGATTGAACAAATCCATCTATACGCCGGTCGGCACCGGCGGCTATGACAAAGATCCGGTCGAGCAGACCTTTATCAATATTTCGTACAATTTCATGACACCGATAAACGAAGATGAAACCAGATATTTCTGGTTCCAGCATCGTAATTCTGACCCTGACAATGCAGAGGTTTCGAAATTCATGAACGATGGTGCCCGGATGGCATTTATTGAGGATAAAGAAGTATTGGAAGAGGTGCACAAGGGCATGAAGAACGCAATGACGCCTCATATCGATCTGGGCCTGGATGCCGGAGCAAAGATTTATCGGCGCGTTTTGGATCGGGCGATTGAAGCTGAAACAACGGTAACCGAAAGCGCGCTAAAGCAAGCTTGATTTCTGGTTCGGGGCCGGATCGCGGGCCCCGTATCTTAGGCAGTTTCATAGATGATTGGATACCGGCCCCCTGCAAAGGGTGCGCCGGGTTTCAAACTATCGTCATGTAGCCATTCTGTAACCGAATCCCGAGGTTCATAGGTCGCACCTTCGACAGCAAATCGAATTGCGTATCCGCGCCTGCGACGTGTCGAAGTCCGATTGCCCATAGCCGAATGTACGGTCATTCCGTCAAAGGCGAGTGCGTCGCCTGGTTTCATGTTTTCAAAGTGGAAGATGTCATATTGGGCACGGTCGGCCTCAAAATCCGGCATGTCTATGTAATCCGGATTATCTTCTTCCAGATAGTGCAGGAAACCGCCTTGCTGATCGGTTTTGAAAGGCCGGTATTTTGCGCCCCATGCATGTGATCCACGCACAAATTCCAGTGCTCCATTGTCGGGGTCAACCGGGTCAAGTGCGATCCACATTGTCATGATCGGTCCTGCCACGGGCCAATAGGGCTGATCCGTGTGCCATCCGGTTTGAGTCCGCGTTCCCGGCTCTTTTACGAAAATCTGGTCATAGATTAACGATGTCCACGGACTGCCTGATACCTCAGCTACGCGTTGTCCGATATCCGATGTCAGGCAATAGTCCTGAAAAGTGCCGGGGTTTTCGCGCATATTTTTATACGCAAAGTAACGGTCTCCTTTTGTGACTTCGGTATCAACTGCATCCTGTAATTTGCTTAGCCAGTCGTCTGACAGGATGTTCTTTAACAATACGACGCCGTCGCGCGCATAAGATTCCTGTGTGTCCTTAAGTTCATTTGGCTTGGTCATCCGATCCATCCATTTAGTTTCCACTCCGTTTCCGGGCGGGTTCGTAAATTGGCGCGAAGCGCCGCGATCCACGTGGTGTCAGTAAGATGGTGAACTGCGGCAATTGATGATGAAACAAGGCCACCGCGACCGGGCAGACCATTTGCCAGCGAGGTTCCGGTGAAACAGTTTAATGCGGAAGTTCATGACTCACCGTACAACAATTTGGTCAAACGGCCAATAGTTTTGCGTGATGGTAAAATAATTTATTGACCGTACATTGCTTGTGGTCAATATTGGGATCACCATGCAAAAATATTCTGTGTTCTCGCTCGCCCGGAATGCACTTTCAGGGCACCGAAACTGGTCGCGGGCTTGGCGTTCCCCCCCGCTCAAAGACCAGTACGAGGTTGTTGTGATAGGTGCTGGGGGGCACGGTCTTGCGACCGCCTATTATCTCGCCAAAGAATTCGACATTACAGACGTCGCTGTGGTTGAAAAAGGTTGGCTAGGTGGTGGCAATATCGCTCGTAATACGGTGACCATCCGATCCAATTACATGCGGGACGAGTCGATCCCCTTCTACGTCAAATCCGTCGCCATGTATGAGGGTCTGACGCACGAACTGAACTTCAACATGATGCATTCGAAGCGCACCATGGTGGATGTTGTGCAAACTTGGCCCAAGTTGCGCGAGCTCAGGCGACGGCAACTGGCGATGGATATTTATGGATCGACTTACGAACAGATATCGGAGATCGAACTGCGTAGAAGAATACCCGCGCTGACCGGGGGCGGCCCGGATGCGCGTTTGCCTGTAATTTGCGGCATGGTGCATACGGATGCTGGCGTGAACAGACATGATGCAGTGGCGTGGGGATATGCGCGCGCGGCTGATGCGCTTGGGGTCGAGATACACCAGCAAACCGCAGTTCAATCTCTGATCCGCGGGGCTGATGGCCATATCAGCGGTGTCGAAACCAATCGCGGTAGGATTCGTGCCAAAAAAGTTGTTGTCGCCGTCTCAGGCCATACCACAACGTTGACCGAAACCGTCGGGCTGAAGCTTCCTTTGCGCACGATGAACCTGACGGCATTTGTGTCCGAGCCGGTGAAACCATTAGTGGACGTCATAGTGAACTGCCCTGACAGCGGGTTCTATTTCAGCCAATCCGACAAGGGAGAAATGGTGATCGGTGGTGCACCGGATATGGGTCAGAGTTTCCGACGCGATATTAAGCAGAACGTGTTTGAAGACACGGTAACCGCGATGCTTTCCCTGTTCCCGTCGTTCAAGAAACTCAAACTTATGCGTCAATGGGGCGGGCATCTGGACATTGCTCACGATGCCTCACCCATTATGGATCAGACAGACTTGCCCGGTTTGTTTGTGACAGCCGGTTGGTGGGGCGGATACAAGGCCATCCCCGCAGGTGGGTTGACGCTTGCCCATCTGGTGGCCAAGGGCGAGCCTCATCCACTGATGTCTTCGTTTACGCTCAACCGGTTTCGCCATCTGGATTTTGTGATGGAAGCCGGGACAACCACGGCGCGTTAGGAGGGTATGGTTCATGATGCTAATTCCCTGCCCATTCTGCGGCAAACGTAATGAAAGCGAATTTATCTTTGGAGGCGCGGTCGGTGCAGACCGCCCCGACCCGAACAGCGTTAGCGACGCGGAATGGATCGAGTATCTGACCGTGGTGCCAAACCCCTTAGGCCCAGTTCTGGAACGGTGGTGGCATGCGCGAGGCTGTGGCGAGTGGGTCACGATTTGGCGTGATACCCGGACCCATGACATCGTGGAGGCCCCAGATGACTCAGAATAACCGCTGTGCATCTGGTGGGCGGATTGATCGAAGCCGAACTCTGCGATTTACCTTCAATGGCAAATCCTATGAGGGGTTTGAAGGCGATACTCTTGCCTCGGCCTTATTGGCCAACGGTGTTCGTGTTACGGCGCGCAGTTTCAAGTATCACCGCCCTCGTGGCATTGTTGGTCATGGTCCCGAAGAACCCGCGACACTGGTGGAGCTGGATGGGGAGGATGCCTCGGGAAACCGCCCGGCAACCACCGTCCCTTTGCGCGACGGGCTAAGCGCGCGTTCGGTGAATTGCTGGCCATCGCCCGAGTTTGATATTGGCGGTGTAAATCAACTGCTCAGCCGTTTCATACCGGCCGGTTTTTATTACAAGACGTTCAAATGGCCCAATTGGCATCTTTTTGAGCCTTCAATCCGCAAAGCTGCCGGGTTGGCTGCTGCACCAGCTCAGCCACCATCCTCGGGGCATTTCGAAGCGCGCCACGCCCATGCTGATGTCTTGATCGCAGGCGCAGGCCCCGCCGGACTGAAGGCAGCGCTTAACGCAGGACGGGCGGGTAAGCGCGTATTCCTTGCCGACGAAGGCTCTGAGGCAGGCGGCAGCCTGTTGAACCGCAATCTTTCCATCGATGGGCAACCTGCACTGGGTTGGGTGGAAGATGCCGTTCAGGAGCTGCGCAAGATGGCCAATGTCACCCATCTGCAGAATGCGACTGTCTGGGCATATCGCGAACACAATTTGCTGATTGTAAATGAGCGTAATCCTGTACAGGGAAGCATCATTGAGCGTTCTTGGCGCGTGAGGGCGGGGGAAGTGGTTATCGCCACAGGCGCAACCGAACGCGCCATGGTCTTCTGCAACAACGACCGGCCCGGGGTTATGTTGGCATCGTCGGTACAGGCTTACTGCAACCGATGGGGGGTTACCCCCGGAAAAAGAGTGGTCCTGTTTACCAACAACAACAGTGTATATGCAGTCGCCTCTGATCTGATCGCGGCAGGGGTGCGGGTTGAGGCTATCCTCGACAGTCGCTCAAGCGTACCTCAGGCCGCACTGGAATTGGTGCCCGAAATCACTGTGCAATCTTCAACCGTTGTTGGAGATGTGCGCGGTCATAAAGGGGTCAAAGCAGTAAAAGCCGTTTCCTCATCGGGTTCTGTAAACTGGATTGAATGCGATTTGCTTGCGCATTCAGGGGGATGGAACCCGACTGTACATTTGTGGTCTCAATCTCGCAGCACTCTAAGGTTTGACGAAGATTTGGCTGCCTTTCTTCCTTATCAACCAGTGCAGAACTGCACAGCGGTTGGCGCTGCGGCTGGGCAACTGACACTTGATCAGATTATCGATGGGGGCGAGGAGCTTGCATATGAGATTGAGCCACTTTGGCGGGTAGACCTGCCTGGCCAGCGCGGAAAGGCGTTTCTGGATATTCAGAACGACGTGTCTGTCAGTGACGTGCATCTGGCTCTGCGTGAGGGCTATGACAATGTCGAACACGTCAAACGCTATACCACCGGCGGCATGGGTATTGATCAGGGTAAGACCGGCAACATCAACATCATCGGCACTGTTGCGATGCAAAAAGGTGTGCCGTTGCAAGAGGTCGGAACAACCACTTTCCGCTCGCCCTACACACCTGTGTCCTTCGGTGCGATCGGCGGGCTACGCGAGGATTCGGTTCTGTTCCCCTATCGGCACACGCCAGTCACCCAGTGGAACAAAGACAATGGCGCGGTCATGTATGAGGCCGGTGCGCGTTGGCATCGCCCGGGCTATTTCCCTCAACAGGGTGAAGGCCTGCAAGACGCAGTGAGCCGTGAATGCCGTGCCGTTCGGGAAGGCGTTGGCGTCTATGATGGCTCACCGTTAGGGACATTCGAGTTGAAAGGCCGCGATGTCCCGCAATTCCTGGATTTTATCTATGCGAACGTGATGTCTTCGCTGACGCCTGGCAATGGTCGTTACGGGCTGATGCTATCGGATGATGGGCTGATCCTGGATGATGGCGTGGTGTTCCGGCTTGATGAACACAGATGGCTTGTTTCCACCTCTACCGGTCATGCGGATTCAATAAATCAGCATATGGAAAAGCTGCTTCAGACAGAATTCCCGGATTGGCAGGTGATGATCACGACGGTGACAAGCCAATGGAACAACGCCACGATTTGCGGCCCGCGCGCGCGCGATGTGATGCAGGCTATTGGCACAGATGTCGACCTGTCGCCCGAGGCGTTTCCATTCATGTCTTTCAGGGATGGGACCTTCGCAGGTTTTCCCGCGCGCATCGTTCGCGTCAGTTTCACGGGTGAACTTTCCTTTGAAGTCAATGTTGCCCCACGCCACATGGCAGCGTTATGGGCCAAGGTGATGGAGGCAGGTGCCCCCTTTGGTATCCTCCCGGTAGGATCGGAATCGAGCCACGTGCTGCGTGTCGAAAAGGGCTTTCTGTCGCTGGGACACGAAGTCGACGGCACAGTGGATGCCTATGACCTTGGGATGGGTTGGGCAATGTCGAAGAAAAAGACAGACTATCTTGGCAAACGCTCGATACAGCTGCGTCGCGAAGGAACGGCAACTCGGCGGGAGTTGGTGGGCATTCTACCCGAAGATCACAACAGGCAAGTGCCAGAAGGCGCGCCGCTAACCCCCGGAGGTCGTAAAGAGGCCACCGAAGGCCTTGTAACTGCCTGCGTCTGGAGTGTTGTGAACGATCGCTGGGTCGGGTTGGCATTGCTGAAGAATGGTCATAGCCGACACGGGGAAACTGCTCATGTCCGCCTGAAAGATGACGTGATCCCGGTCAAAATCACCAAGCCGGTGTTCCACGATCCCGACGGCAAGCTCTTGAGGTCCTGAGATGACTTATGACGTGGCAATAGTGCGCCAACCCCTAAACGCGCTGTTTGATCTCAAAGGGAGTCCAGCTGCCATTCAAAACTGGGCAGCTGATGTTCTGTCGACACTGCCAGAGCGACCAAACTCTCGGACAGGTCAAGCTTCAGTCGAACTGTATCATGTCGGGCGAAACCAGTGGATCGCGCGCGCTCCGCTGGAGCAGGAAGCCGAACTGGAGAAACGTCTCAGCCCAACCAATTGTCCGGCGGAAATCAGCATCGTGCGGATTTCGGATACGCTGACATTTTTTCGAGTGACCGGTCCGCAAGCGGATGAAGTGATGTCCATTGCGTGTCCGTTGGATATACATGAAACTGAGTTCGGCGAAGAAACCGTAACCTATACTGAATTGTTTGGCCTCAAAGCACTAATTGTGCGGTGTGAAGATGGTTTTGAATTTGCCGTAGAGCAGAGCTTTGGCGATATGGTCGAGGATTATCTTTCCCGTGCCGTCGCCTAGAGGGAAAAAAGCGAATGGCACGAACACATATTCACAAATATCAAACCCGCTATCACGCTCAGGCGACCTATTCCAAGGCGATCCGGGCGCGGGGCGATTTTGTCTTCATGCAGGGCCAAGTTGGAACTTTGCTGGATGGGACACTCGTCGGCGAAGATGATCCTGGTGCCCAGGCGGATCAGGCCTGCCGCAATATTCAACGCTGGATGGAAGAGGCCGGAGGTAGCCTTGCCGATATTTGCAAGCTGACGGTCTATGTCACTGATATTTCCTACCGGCCAGCGGTTTACGAGGCGATCAACCGCTGGTTCGAGGGCGTGCATCACTGTTCGACCGGGGTTGTCGTGCAAGGCTTGGCCGACCCTTCACTGTTGGTTGAAATTGATGCAATGGCTGTGATCGACGAAGACACGGACGAAAGCGCTTGAATGGGTGGCGGTCGAGTTGTGTCGAATATCACTGTATGACAGTATATCGAAGTGCAGCCCAGATTTATTATTGATTTTAGATGCTTACAATTCTGACTTCGATATTACCGATCTTTTTGATTATCGCGTTGGGTCTGGCCCTTCGTAAAGGTGGAATTCCCAGCACCGATTTCTGGAACCTGAATGACAAGCTGGTTTATTGGGTTTTGATGCCCTGCCTGTTATTCACGAAGATCTCGTTATCGCCGTTAGATAAATCTGCGCTTGGCCTTTATTCGATGACCATATTGGGTGGGTTTTTGGCGGCGCTGGTGTTTGCAGTCATCAGTGCCCGTCTGATGGGATATGCGGCACCGCAGGCGACGTCGATCTTGCAGGGAAGTGCGCGACATAACTCATTCATAGGCCTTGCGCTTGCAGCCAATCTATACGGTCCAGTGGGGTTTGACATCGCTATTCTGGCGACAGCCATACTGGTGCCTATCACCAACATCGTCATGGTGGTCATGATGGTGGGGGCATTGAAACAGGATTCTGCGACCCGATTGCCGATCGCTATCCTGCGTGAGCTTGGGCGAAATCCCTATGTCATCTCGATCCTATTGGCGATTGGGGCCAACCAGATGATCGGTGACCGCATTCCTGTTGTCCACGAGGTGGCTGACATTCTTGGGGCGGGCGCATTGCCCATTACTCTGCTGGCTGTTGGCGCAAACCTGCGTGTCCGGGCGATGGCGGCGAGTGCGCTGCCTCTAATGCTGGCTATTGTCGGCAAGATGATGGTGTTTCCGGTTGCTGCGCTCTGTATCGGAATACTTGTCGGGTTACCTCAGGATGTTTTGCAGATTGCAGTGGTCTATTCCGTGGTGCCTACGGGGGCTTCATCGTACACTTTGTCCAAGCAACTAGGCGGGGACGCGCCTTTGATGGCCGCAATCGTCACGCTTCAGACATTGATAGCAGCCGTTAGCATACCAATTTCGTTGGCGATATTGTTGCCGTTAATCGGTTAGACGAACCGGAAAAATTCAACTCAATGGGTTTAGGATGTTACTGACCCATTGCGCAATATCCAGTAGCCGGGCGTCATAGCCCTTTGGCGCGACAAGCTGTATCCCTAATGGCAATCCATTTTGGTCGGTCCCAAATGGGATGGCGATCGAAGGAACCTGCAAAAGGTTCCACATGCGCGAGAACAAGGGATCTCCAGTCGCTTCAAGGCCCACTGGGGCCGAACCTGGCGCAGACGGCACTAGAAGGGCATCGGTATCCCCAAAAATCTGTTCCAATACTAGTCCAGCGCGATCACGGAGGATCAGAGCATGCTGGTAATCCACCTCGCTGATCTTTAACCCGGCTTCGATCAGCGCGTGAAATTGAGGACTGATCGCGGGCAATCCCATTTCGAATTCATCGCGGCGTAATCGTGCGGTCTCATATGCCATTACAGTGTGATGTGCCGAGGTGAGTTCAGAAAAAATAGCAGGGTGGGCAATTTCGCCAGATTCCGATCCTGCGGCTGCAATGGCGGACATAGCACGGGTGCAGGTGTCACGCATCTCAATCGAGCCATCCATCCAGTGTGGTCCGCGCATCAGGCTGATCCGCGGCAAACTGTCCTCAAAACGCGCTCGTTGAGGCGGCTCGATGCCGCGTAGAACCGCATCGGTAAGTGCAAGATCATATGGATGACGGGCGAGTACCCCGAGCGTATCAAGGCTTGGCGACAATCCCATCACACCAGAAAGCGGGTAGCCATGGATCGTAGGGCGAAATCCATGTACTCCGCAATATGCAGCCGGTCGGATCAATGATGCTGCCGTCTGTGATCCAAAGGCCAGCGGCGCCACGAAATCAGCGACAGCAGCAGCAGAACCCGATGATGAGCCGCCCGGAGTATGGCCTGGATTGTGCGGGTTCGCAGTTTTGCCGGGCCGGAAATAGGCGAACTCGGTCGTAACTGTCTTGCCGATAGGAATGGCGCCCACATCGAGAAGCATTTGAACGCAGGCCGCGTTCATTACCGGTTGTCGATTAGAATACAGGTCACTGCCCCAACCGGTCGGCATGTCATCGGTATCGATGATATCCTTGATTACGAATGGGACACCATGGAGCGGCCCGTCAGATTGCCGATTATCGGCAGCCAGTGCCCGATCCATGGCGCGATCTGCATCAAGGTGCTGAAATGCCCCGAGCACAGGTTCGCGAAGTGCGATCCGTTCGAGATGTGCCTGCATGACCTCCGATGGCTTGACTTCTCCTATCCGGATCAGTCGGGCCAGTTCGTGCGCGCTGCGGCGACATAAATCACTCATGCCTTGAGTGCTTTCACAGCAGCTGAAAATGGATCGACCGGCATGTCATAGATGCCACCACCCAACCGACCAGCCTGACCCAACCTATCAAGTATGCCAAGCCCAACTGCTGGACCAGAACCTTGCGCCACCGCTCCGCGCGCAGTTGAGCCAAGCCGAATATCCAGAGAACGAAAATAGGGATGAGAACCTGCTGACAGACCTGTTACCCGTGCGTTGGAATTGTCAGGTAGATAAGCGCCGAGAACCTTTTTCTGCTCGGGGCTAAGTTCGATGGCCATGGCACCAAGGCCAAAGGCCTCGACCACGGCGCTGTCTCCGATGGCACCCAGGGCGCGGTCTTCGGGTAAGTCGGTATCTAGGCGACCCTTGGGCGGTGCTGCGGGAACAGTAAACCACCGTCCCGGTAGGCCCGAGATCTGAATGCCAACCTCGCGCCCATTTCCACCTGCTGCCGTCACAAAACTGGAGCCTTCGACACCTTCGGCAAGCTTCATCATTAGCTTGGTCGCCGCCATCCAGAGGTTCAGGAACAGCGAAGGAGAGTTCGCCATGAACTCCAGAACATCTTCGTCATTGATGCCACCGGATGTGCGATCCTTAAGTTCATCAACCAACGCTTCAGTTGCGACGGGTGTGCGCCCGTGGCAATCATCGCCACCTACCAACCCCGTAACCGCCAATGGAACCAACGCAATCCCTTCGGCCAGACCGTTTTGCAGCACATCCAGAAAGCGCGTGTTCAGCCAGCGGATGTGTTCGAGAACAGCGTCCGAGCGCAGACCCAATCGCAGCGACGGGCGTGCCCCACCATTGATCGGGGAAAAAACCCTCGTCTGACCGCGCCATGCGTCGTAGACCGAATGCAACGGCATGGAGGCGGACACCACGGCTGCCAGCGGTGTGACGACGTCGTGCTCCTGTGCCGGGCGTAACGCGATCTCACCTGCCATGATCATCGCTTCGGCCTGATCAAAGTCACGGGACAGACCTTCCCAGACTGCAGCAACACAAGCTGAATTGAGGATCGGAGCGGTGATATCCGCGGGGCGCGAAAAGGCTGGACCTGCGTGCAACAGTACATTTTCTGGCAGGTCAAGCGCGTCAGCTGCGGTATTGAATCGATTCCAGACCGGCTGTGTGACCATCGCCCGATCAAAGGCCAACTGGTCTGACGGGTGTAGGGTCATGATCCCTCCGGAGGAATGATCCAAGTTTCCGAGAAGTAGAGAAATGCGGTCGTGGTCTCATACCCGGCCTGCACGCGCGTACCCAACTTACCCGGCAGCGTGTGGCCATTGACGATGATCTGGGCCGCATGGGCAGGAACCAGTAGCGAGAACATGTTTTGCTCACCCGATGCGACCTCATGCGGGGACAGTTCCAATGCACGAGGTGCTTCGAAGCCTTCCCAAACCAGTTCAACCGTCAAAGGTCCGCCTGCGATTGTTTCGGTATACCGATGGCTCATTGGGTCGCCCGAACTGCGCACGGCATGTGCCCCAATTTCAGGCAGGGTTGCGAACGAGGGCGCATTGGCAAAAGCAGCCAGTTTACTGATAAAGTTCTTTTTAAGGAACGCGGTTAGTTCGGGATTGTCGCTGAGGATGACATTTGGGGCATTCGGTGGACCCTCAACCTGATCAGGCGATCCCAGAAGCAACAGCACCTGCCCCTGACCGACCGGAGACCAAGCCACCCGAAAGAATAGCGCCAAGGCGCTAAAATTGCCATTCTCGTCTTTAAGCAGGATGCCCGGGTTTTCGCCTGTCCAGTCAACAACGCCGGGGGTGATGGGCTCGTTCAGGGGCATCAGGTGTCCTCCGCAGGGGTAACCCAGGTTTCCGAGAAGGCCAGAAAGGCCGTGCTCATCGTGCGTCCAAAGAATTGGCGATCTGCCACCTGACCGCGCAGGGCGGTGCCGTTGATCCTGACCTGAGCCTGTTTGGCCTCAAGAAATACGGAATACATCTCGTGTTCTTTGGTCGCCGAGTTTTCGCGTGTGACTTCCACCGGCAGCGGTGGCCCCATATCCTGCCAGATCATGTCCAATGTCACACCCGAACCACGCAGGGTCTCGGAATAGCGTGTCTTGAGGTCACCGGGCCGCTTTTCAACGCTATCACAATCCAGCCAGGTCATGGCCTGCAGGCCGGGTTTGCCAACAAATGTTGGCATCTTGGATACCCAGCCTTCAACGATCCAGCGCATCATACGCTGGTTGTCGGTCATGATCAGGTTTGAGACTTTCGGCCAGCCGCTGGCCTCGTCTGGCGCGCCCAATACAATTGCTGCATGACCACGACCATATGGGGACAGAACCACGCGAAAGAACAACGCCAGCGTATCGTAATGGGCCTGATCGGGCTGCTGTTTCAGATAGATGCCCGGGTTCTCGCCCGACCAATCAACCCGCCCCGGGTTGTGAGGGATTCGCGTGCTCATGACCAGCTTGCCTCGTATTCTTTCAAAGCATTTTCGATGAAAGTGCGGCGCTCAAACCCCTGCAGATGATCGCCGGACTTCAGAATATCAGCAACCTTGAACGAGACTTCTTTCTGCAGGGCGCCATCATCACGACCTTCCTGCAACGGGATTTTCAACACGGTATCCCCGGCATAAGTCGGGACTATACCCTTGAAATTGTCAGTTGGCTGTGCAGGTGGAGTTCCATTTGCCAGGGCCCGGATCGCATTGCGCAACATCCGGCGCGCCTTGGCCACGCCACGATCTGTGAATGACAGGTTCTCTCGGGCATGGATGTTGATTGGGCCCTGGCTGACCCAGGCATCATAATCACCGGGATCGCGTTGCCGCATTTCATAGGGGCGATCCGGACCCTGGCCGTAGAAATCGGTTTTGCCAAAGCCCACTTCGTCCCGATTGGTCATGCCGCGCGGGTCGTCGTTGAACCGCTCCTCCCGAAAGTGACGCCATGCGATGACCATGGTGTTGGTGTCATCAATCGGAGTGATCCATCGTGACAGCCCACCGCGTCCAAAGTACCTTGATCGATCCGGAATTGGGAAATGCCCGCCATTCTGAGTGAACGATGGCAACATGTGGTCATGTACTCGCACCCAGATGAAATCACCATCCCGACGCACATTGGTATAGAAATCGCCGGTCTGACTATCGTGAAACTCAATCATCGGCATATGCGCGAATGCTTCGTGGAACTGCACCCGCGCAGCCTTGGTGTGCAGATAGACCACATGAAACGGGTCCCACGCGTTCTCCATCACCTGTAGCCAGTTGCAGGGTGACTTGATGAGATACGGTACCAGTTCATCACCTTCATCATCGAAAGTATCCATAACCGGGAAAGGCGGTGTCTTATCTGCCGGACCCATATAGGCAAAAGCCAACCCTTTGTATTCGATGATCGGGTACGCCCCGAGACAGGCCTTTTTCTTGACCTGAGACGCAGGGGGTTCGCATGGTGTTTCCAGAACTGTCCCATCCAAACCATACTTCCAGCCATGGTAAGAGCAGCGAATGCCGCCTTCTTCCACGATGCCGAATTCCAGGCTCATGTTTCGGTGGCAGCAATGCAGATGGGTGCATCCCAGCCTGCCATTTTTCTTTTCGCGAAACAGGATCAGATCCTCGCCCAGAATTCGGAGGCGATAAGGAAGATCTCCAATTTGATCAGTCATGGCGACGGGCATCCAAAACCGGCGCAGATACTCGCCGCAGGGTGTTCCCGGACCAACCTCGGTCAATTCCGGGTCGTAGTTTTCTGACCAGACACCTTGCTGATCGTGACCGCGAAAATTCCCTTTTGGAACCGTGAATGGGCTGTTGTCAGATGGGGTGTTCATTTTTGGCCTTCCAGTCGTCGTGGCTTACGCACCCAGCGATTGGCTTCTGCATGTCTCGAGCTTCCACTCGGGAATGACCTGCCGATGTCTCATGCCGGATATGGCTGGACGCTGCAGTGCGCGAATGCTCTGCAAATCTAGCGCTCTCTAATACATCATATTTTTTTATTGATAGTGCCATCCATATGTCAATTAATTATTTCTTCGCAATTCTGCGTCCTGCCAATTTTTCGGCCAACACAATTAAAGGAACGGGTTGGATACAGGTGTTGTTCCGGTCCAGATTGACTTGACCTGCAGGAAATCGGTGATTGCGCCCGGTCCCAGTTCCCGCCCATATCCCGACAGTTTGACGCCACCGATCGGGCTACCTGGATCAACGCTGCGGTAGTGGTTGATGTAAACGGTGCCCGCACATATCGCTTCGGCAACTCGGGCGGCTTTCGCTGCATCCGTGGTCCAAACCCCGGCGGACAGTCCATAGTCGCTGTCATTAGCGAGCGCGATGGCTTCGTCCTCGGATTCAAAGGTGGTGATTGAAAGCACAGGGCCGAAAACCTCTTCTCGCCAGATCTGCATGTCCGGAGAGACCTGATCAAAGATCGTTGGCCCGACATAGTAGCCGCCAATCCCTTTCACTGTTTGGGTGCCGTCCAGCAGGCAATTGGCGCCATCTGCCTTTGCTTGTTCGATCATCGTAGTAACCTTTCTCAGATGCGGCTCATTGGCGAGCGGTGCAATCTGAGTGTTCGGGTCAAATGGGTCGCCAGGTATCAGTGAACGGGATCGTTCCAGCAGTCTCGAGATCATTGCGTCTTTGATCCGGGCTTCGACAATTAGCCTAGAACCTGCGACACAAGTCTGGCCATTTGACAGGAAAATGCCGGACATAACCCCGTTGATCGCCGAATCCAGATCACAATCGGCGAACACTACCTGAGGCGACTTGCCGCCCAGTTCGAGCGTTGTGGGCACGACCTGACCCGCGGCAGCCTGAGCGACCCTGCGGCCACCGATATCTGAGCCGGTGAAACTTACTTTGCGTGTCAACGGATGCCGAACAAGTGCCTCGCCAATTTCGTTGCCCCATCCCGTCACCACGTTCAACACACCCGGTGGAAGACCCGCCTCGCGGGCAAGTCGGGCGAATTCCAGGGTTGAGGCTGACGCCATTTCCGACGGTTTGACCACAACCGTATTTCCCGCGGCCAGAGCCGGAGCCAGCTTCCATGCCAGGATCATCAGGGGCGAGTTCCATGGTGTAATTGCGACCACCACACCGTAGGGCGACCAATGTCCTTCGCTTGTGACCCCAAGCGTGGAATTACTCTGCGGAACAGGGGCTAGTTTGCGCGCTTCGGCAGCAAAATGACGATACCAGGTATGCAATCCAGAAAATTGACCACGTACCTCGGTAATGCGCTTGCCATTATCCAGAATCTCCGGGTCAACAAGTTCTTCCCAACGCTCCTCAAGCACATCAGCCATAGCATCAAGCATGTCGGCGCGCCCTGATGCATCTAACTGAGCCCATGGGCCTGTGCGGAATGCAAGGTCGGCATCTCGTATCGCTACATCTGCCTCGGATGTGTCGCACTTGGCGATATGGCTCCAGACCTGTCCGGTTGCAGGGTTGATACTGGGTATGGTGTCCCCTTGCCAATCTATGAACTTGCCTGAAATGAATGGAGTGTAGGATCGCATTCAGTCTCCTTTCGACGCGTTCTGAGCTACCAGCGCCAGCAGATCGCCGCGACACACCATCCCGCGATTGCCATGCGCGAGCACAAATCCGCTGTTGGGAAAATTTAGTTTCAGAGCGGGTCGGCCAGGATTATCGGGAAAACGCAGATGCCCCGCCAAACCACCCGCCTGAACTTCTTGCCCAGCACAAACATATCGGTCGAATAAGCCATTTTCGGGGGCATAGAGTGAGTCATGCGGGGATGCGATCTCAACCTGCCGCGGGGGTGTTCCAATACCAGAGCTGCCTTCTAGAAGCCCGAGTTCGGTTAGGCAGCGCATCAAACCTGTTTCTGCGGCATCTACAATTTCGGGTGTAATATTGCCGCCACCGCCTAACTCGGTTGCGATCATAGGAACACCTGCGCGCTCTGCTGCTGCGTTGACTGAACGATTGTCATTATGTGCGCCCAATACCCAGATCAGCGGCAATCCGAACGCGCTGGCCAGATCAAGGTTCGCTTTGGTCAGCTTGGGGTCAGCACAGCGCGACGCCAGTGCGCAAGGTGTAAAGACCGAAGCCTTGCCGCCCGAATGCAGGTCGATTACCGCATCAACACGTGGCAGCAGCACTGTTTCCACATAGTGCGCCAACATCGCCGTTGGCCCGCCATCGGGGTCACCGGGAAAGGCGCGGTTCAGGTTTTGTCCGTCCAGCGGAGATACGCGTGAGGAGCTGGCGACTGCCGGAGCGTTCAGGGCTGGTATCATGATGATCTGCCCGGCAATCTGTGAGGGGTCCAGCCGCTCGGCTAGCCGCAATATTGCAGCGGGGCCTTCGAATTCATCACCATGAGTTCCACCTAGCAGCAGAACCGTCGGGCCGTCAGATCCGCGAAGACTGGCGATCGCAATGGGGTGATATCCCAGTGGCACGGTGTTGTCTGACCACTTCAGCATTAAATCCCCGGTCTGTTTGCCCGGGGAATCCAGATTGATGGTTGCATGCACTCTGCTGGGTTGCGTTTGTTTCGCCTCTGCCATGGCAGGTCCTTTGTTCAATATGCTCCCCATATACCATAATATTTTTGCAAGTGAATTGGCATATGAATAATTATGTGTGATATATTGAGTTGAGCAGCGTGATTGATCCGTTTCGAGGAAGCAATATGACCATAGTTCTGGCAAAATCTGGAATCGAAAACATCAAGCCACATATGGTGGGTGCGCCGATAGAAGCCGGGCAACCTGCGACCGTGCTGTTGAATTCCAACGAAAGTGTTTTTGGACCCAGTCCCAATGCGCGTGCGGCGGCGCGCGCCGCCATGAGCGATATTGAGCGCTACCTAGAGAACCCTGATCGTGTTCTTGCGCCCGCTATCGCGCGGCATTTCGATCTGGACGAATCTTGGATAACAACGGGACAAGGTTCGGATGATTTGCTGGCCCGATTGGCCAGAGCCTATTTGGGGCCAGGCACCGAGCTGATCCGAAGCGCAAACGGATATCTAAAAGTTCCAAACTACGTTTACGCAAATGATGCCGATGTAATTTCAGTCGCTGATGACGGCTTCAAGCCCTCGGTTGATCGAATGATTGATGCCGTGACCAATCGAACGCGGATTGTATATCTTGCGAACCCGGAAAACCCCGCTGGAACCTATTTGAACGGATCTGAGGTGAGGCGACTACACGCTGCGTTGCCCAAGGACGTGTTGCTGGTGATTGATGCGGCATACGAAGAATATGTCGACGCCGAAGACTATGAACCAGCGCACAAGCTGGTGGAAGAGGCCAGCAACGTTGTTATGTGCCGGACATTTTCTAAGATCTACGGCTTGGCCGGAGCGCGGGTAGGATGGGTGTTTGGCCCTCCGGATATCCTGGATAGTATTCGTCGTATTGCCTTGACTTTTCCCGTTGCTTCACCTTCGGCGGTTGCTGCGATTGGAGCGCTTGAAGATCGGGCGCACACACGCTTTGTGTTTGATGCCAATCAGCGTGGGCGCAAGTGGCTTTCGTCGGAAATGCAATCGCTGGGTTTGACGATAGTCCCAAGTCAGACCAATTTTCTTTTGGTCCATTTTCCTGATCCAGTGAAATCTGCAGAAGGGGTCGACCTCTTCTTGCGCCGGAATGGTATTGCAGTAAGGCGTTTGGCATCGGCGGCCTACAAGGATTATATTCGCATAACCATTGGGCGGCCCCATGAACTGCAAGCTGTGCGAGATGGTATTGCTGAATTTTTGAATGGGGCGGGCTAATGGGCGGATCACTTCAACCTGCCGCAAGTGCTCGGGATATTGCCTTTCCGTCGGGGGCTGGCATCATCGCCTGCATAAAGCAATCGGATATTCGGGAAATTGTTGCCCTGCCGGATATCGTCACAAGTGACGGCCTACTTTGGCCGATTTCGAAAGATCCCGATTTTCGCCTGACCCGCATCTGTAAAGAAGATGAGGGTGTTAGCATCTGTGGGGCGATGTCATACAACGGCACTCGGGCATTATTGATGATGCAGCAAACCGGGTTGATGGATTCTCTGAACGCCATTCGGGCAATTGGCATGGACTATGAGTTGCCCATCGTCATGATGGTCGGATTGCAGGGAAAAGAGCCCGATGTGCAACCCGACCAATCAGCTTCTTACGGGGTGCGGATTATCCAACCGGTGCTGGATGCGATGGAAATATCGCACTCACTGATCGAAGAGCCTGAAGATATTGATCATATTCCGCAAGCCGTCGATGAGGCATACAACGCGTCGTGCCCCCATGTATTCCTGATTGGACGGAGCCCGGAGGCAACATGATCATTGACCGTGATGATGCGCTTGCTGCGTTGATACCCCATGTGAATAAACGGGATATCGTTGTGGCCGTATATCAAAGCTGCTTTGATTGGCTGCAACTCAATCCTCGTGACCTGAACTATGTAGCGGTCGGAGCAATGGGTCAGGCCAGTTCGCACGGATTGGGGCTGGCGTTGGCAAATCCAGACAGGCGCGTGATTGTCTTGGATGGTGATGGCAGCCTGTTGATGAATCTGGGTTCTCTGGTCACGATAGCAAACTCAGGCGTAACCAATTTGTATCACTTCGTGGCGGCCAACCGGGTGTATGAGGTGAATGGTGCGCATCCGCTGCCCGGCGCTGATCGGGTAGATTTCGTCGGATTTGCGCGTTCAGCCGGATATGCCGGGTCGCAGGGTTTTCGCGAGCTGAAACTGTTTGCAGACGCGTTACCATATATTCTGAATACGCCGGGCCCTCAGTTTGTTTCGATGGAGATTCAGCCGGGCAAATCCTATCCACGTGACTATGACTATATTCACAGCGCAAAGGCGCGACAAAGCTTTCGGGATGCGCTCAATCGGAGCTAAGCGTGTCCTTCGCTATTTCGAGAAAGATATTTGCAACAGCGGATAGTGGTCTGTTGTTGGACCAGAAAAGCACTGTTTGAAAATTTAGAGGTGCAGCAAATGGCAGTACAGCGCATCCTGGAACGGTTTCGGAAAGGCCTTTGGACATTCCAACAATCGACACTCCAAGCCCTCGCGCGACAAGACGACAGACGCCATCCGTAGTTCGAGTTTCATATTTTAGGCTACGCGAAATCGATTTGGCATCGAAAAAGCGGTCAACCTCGAACCGGAAGCGAGATGAACCCATGTAGGATATAAAACTCTCATCCGCCAAATCTCGTGCGTGAATGACGGATTTGTCTTCCAGCCGGTGGCCCTTGGGCAAGACGCAGTATACATCGTCATCCGACAGCATCAGGCTGTTAAAAGATGGGTTAGACGGGACGCTGGACGTAATCCCAAAATCAAAACTCTGCGATACCAGCCATTCCACAGAATCGTCATTGGCCTCAAATTCCAACCGCGCCATAGCCTCGGGGCAGGCCAATGCGAATAAGCTGATCAGATCAGGGGCCAGTTGCGTTGCGAAGGCTGGGGTGGTTACCAGGCTTAGCCGCGCGTGTCCAAAACTGCCGATCGCTGTCGCCGCCTGCTTGATATGTTCCATACCGCTGACGGCTTGGCGCACTTCCTGTACAAGCAGTCGCGCTTCGTCTGTAGGAATCAGAACCCTTCCTGAGCGTTGAAACAGAGCAAATCCGACTTCAGCCTCAAGATCGGCGATTAGCCGACTAACTGCAGGTTGCGAAATGCCCAGCATTGTCGCGGCTTCTGTTACAGATCCGGTAGAAACCACGGATCGAAACGCATCGACCTGTCGAAAGGTAATTTTCATCCTCTAGGTCTTTTCACTCCCGGGTCGCTTAGGCAAGGGTTTCAGGCACGGTGCCGCCAGCAGATTGTCACTACTGTGGCCGGGTTGAAACGGTAATGAACTCGATCTCGTCCGATAGGATATCGTGTACTCCGTGTGGTAGTTTGGCGTCAAAGCTAAGCGTGTCGCCCGTCGCCATCAGAAATTCTTCGGCACCGCACAAATACCGGGCACGCCCTTCGATCATATAAATGAATACGTGTCCCTCGTGTTGGTATTTGGGCAAGGTGTTTTGGTCTTGCTTAGAAATACGGATGCGTGCGGATTGAAAGGACCCGCCCGGCCCGCTGTGCTTACCCAGTGTCAGGTAGTCATGTGCGTGGTCATGCGTAATTCGCCGCGACGGCAACCCTGTGCCTGCGGGAACATGGTGAACGTCTGCCGTGTGCTCGGAATGGCTGAACAACGCCATCAGAGATACTGACAAGGCATCGGCCAAAGCCTGCAGTGTGCCAAGAGAAGGCGAAACGTGGCCGTTCTCGATTCTGCTGATCATCGCCGTCGACAGGTTTGCCTGAGATGCCAGTTCTGTGACGGTCAGGTTTCGCTCTTGCCGCAGTCTTTGCAGAGTGCGCCCAATCTCCAGTTCAGTCTCAGGTTTTTTGTCCTGCATCAGGTCACGTTGATCCCAAATATATGCATAAAGCAATTTGTGACCTGATTTTCAGGCGTGTAAAGTATGATCTACTCAAAAATTGAGCTGACTTTGATGAACTAGCTCGACCTGTGTGATCAAGGGCTGTTCTTCTCGGATTCATTTACTTAGTTTGAAAACGAATGGGTTTGTTATTTCCCTTTCCAGACCGGGTCGCGCTTCTCAGCGAAGGCCCTTGCGCCTTCAAGCTGATCTTCACTGGAGTAAAGTACATCTACCGTACGCAACTGCCGTTTGGTGATGCGGTTCATCGCATCCTGAAACTTGCTGTCTTCGGCTTCGCGCACAACTTCTTTGATCGCTGCATAGACAAGTGGTGGTCCTGAGGCGAGCAGGCGCGCAAGCTCCCAAGCGCGATCCATGAGCTGATCGGAAGGCAAAATCTCATTGACCAATCCCCAGCGGTGGCCTTCTTTGGCATCGAACCAGCGACCTGTCAGAAGCAATTCCATTGCGATGTGATAGGGGATGCGTTTAGGCAGTTTGACGCTGGCGGCATCCGCGACGGTGCCAGACCTGATTTCAGGCAAGGCAAAGGTAGCGTGTTCTGAGGCCAGAATCATGTCAGCTGAAATCGCAAGTTCCAACCCACCCCCGCATGCAATTCCATTGACGGCGGCGATGACTGGCTTGTTGAGGTCGCGCAGTTCCTGAAGCCCTCCGAAACCACCCACACCATAATCCCCATCCACCGCGTCGCCGTCGGCGGCGGCTTTCAGGTCCCAGCCGGGGCAAAAAAACTTTTCTCCTGCACCAGTCAGAATGGCGACGCGCAATTCGGGGTCATCGCGAAACTCAGCAAAGACCTGCCCCATGACGCGGCTGGTGGCCAGATCGATGGCGTTGGCCTTAGGGCGGTCCAGAGTAACCTCAAGGATTGCGCCCTCGCGGCGGGTCTTGATCGGGTCCATATCTCAGGCCTTTCTGATTAGGGCATCCACTGCAACCGCGCGGGTCGGTGTGCAAAGAAGCGGGTTGATTTCGACCTCGCTAAGCGTATCGGCATTGTGCACGACATAGTTCTGAACAGCCAGAACAGCGGCAATGATCTCATCCATATCAGCCGCTGGTTGGCCGCGATAGCCAGCCAGAAGCGGAGCGATTTTTAGCGCGCCGAGCGCACCACGAATTTCATCTGGCGTCGTCGGTATCAGCAGCGAAGTGGTATCACGCAAGATCTCGGTCAGGACACCACCCGCGCCGAGGGTCAGAACAAACCCATGGGCGGGGTCGCGCACGACGCCGACCAGCAGTTCGGCCACGGTTCCCGAGATCATTTCTTCGATCAGGATCTCGTCGGTTCCGATTTCTGTGGCAACTTTCGGCACGTCAGAGGCCTGAACTCCCAATCGCACGGCGGCGTGTTCGGACTTATGGGCAAGTCCGACGCCCTTGACGGCGAAAGGCGCGTTCATCTCGTGTGTCGCGCATTGGGCTTCTTCTGCACTCCGAACCGAACGGTTCTGGGGCACACGCAGACCATGTTCTGCCAGTGCCTGTTTGGCGTCCGCTTCGGTCAAAATTCGTTTGGCTTCAAGGTCGCCTGGTAAGCAGATTGGTTCGTGCGATGGCGCACAGATCTGACCCGCGGCCCGAGTAGCAGCGAGAGTTTCACTTAAACCCATGAACGGAACCACTTCACCCGCCATCAAGGTTTGCGCGACATCCTCTGGCAGAAGTTCGGGCAAGGTCGCCGCCACAGCAAATCGTGCGCCGGTTTCTTCTCGTACTTTGAGTGCCGCGTTCGTTGCACAAGCCCAATCCGTCAAGTCGGTGGTGGGATAGTCGACGATCGAGATGGTCAGATCGATATCGTCCCCGGTCATCCCGGCCCAGGCCCTCGCCATTGCTGCCTCGTCGCGCCAGACATACGTGTGATAGTCGAGCGGATTGTTCAGCGCGACCATCGGACCAAGCGCATCGCGCAATCGGGTTTCTTTGTCTTGGCTCAGTTTGGGAAAGCTGAGGCCTGTGCCAACTGTCATATCCGCGATCAGGCTTGCCTCGCCTCCGGAACAGCTGATCGATGCAATGTTGGCTCCTGTTAACGGTCCATAGCAGTGCAGCAATTTCAGCGTTTCCAGAAACTCTGGGAGAGACTTTAGTCGTGGGATGCCTAACCGGTTCAGCAAAGCCTGCGCGCCCGCGTCGCTGCCCGCCAGTGAAGCGGTATGTGACACAGTCGCTGCCTGCGCCTGTTCAGACGCACCAACCTTCAGCGCGATCAGGGGAACGCTTTTCTCAAAAGCTTTGGCGGCAAGGGCTTCCCATTCGCGGACATCCTTAAAGCCTTCGATATGCAGACCTACTGCAGTGACCCGCGGGTCATCGATTAGCGCTGCAGCGATCTCTGCCTGGCTGGTTTGTGCCATGTTTCCACAGGTCACCATATAGGCAATGGGCAAGGCACGGCGCTGCATGGTCAGGTTGATCGAGATGTTTGAGCTTTGGGTCAGAATGGCGACGCCGCGCTCAACTGGAACTGCTCCATGTTGGTCAGGCCATAACAGCGCCCCGTCCAACGCGTTGATAAAGCCATAACAGTTTGGCCCCAGAATGGGCATGGAACCAGCCACTTTGATCAACTCTGATTGCAAGTCTCCACCCGTATCATCCTCGGCCACAGCTTCCGAGAATCCAGATGCAAAGCAAACTGCACCACCGCTGCCCATTTCGGACAAAATCTGTACCGCCTCAATCGTGGCGTGTCGATTGATGCCGACAAAGGCGGCATCCGGGGCGGAGGGCAGGTCCTCAAGCCGCGCGTAGGCTTTGTACCCCGCGAGTTCAGCCGCCTTGGGGTGGATGGGCCAGATGTCCCCGGCATACCCCATGAGTTGGGATTGCTGGATAACCTGCTGGCACCACGCACCACCTCCGATGACCGCTATGGATTTCGGACGCAGAAGGCGAGAGATATCCTTGCTCATCTACGCCTCAGGCACCCAGAGGCCGCAGCAGATCACGGCTGATGATGTGGCGTTGAATTTCGCTCGTGCCGTCCCAGATTCGTTCGACCCGCGCATCCCTCCAGAACCGTTCGATCGGGAAATCGTCCATCAGCCCCATCCCGCCATAGATCTGCAGCGTGGTATCCGTCACCCGCGCCAGCATCTCCGAAGAGTAGACTTTGGCCGACGCAATCTCGCGGTTTGAGGGCAAGTCCTGATCCAGTCGCCATGCGGCTGAGAGTGTCAGCCAATCGGCGGCGTCGATCTCGGTGATCATGTCGGCGATCTGGAAGCTAACACCCTGAAACTTGCCGATTGGTTGGCCAAACTGCTTGCGTTCAGCGGCGTAATTCAGCGCGTAATCAAAACAGCGCCGCGCCCGCCCGACTGAGAAGGCAGCGACCGTCAGGCGCGTCGCGTAAAGCCATTCGTTCATCACGGCGAAACCGCCATCGACCTCGCCCAAAACCTGTGCGTCTGGCAGGCGGCAATTGTCGAAGTACAGGATGTAATTCTTGTAGCCCTTGTGGCTTACCGAATTGTACCCCTCGCGCACCTCAAAACCCGGCGTACCCCGATCCACAAGGAAGGTGGTGATACGCTTTTTTGGGCCTTTCGGGGTTTCATCCACACCTGTTGCGATGAACACGATGAAGAAATCAGCATGTTCTGCGCCTGATATGAAGTGTTTCGAACCGTTTACGACCCAATCGTCGCCATCGCGAACCGCCTGGCATTTCATGCCTCGGACGTCCGAACCCGCGTCGGGTTCGGTCATCGCCAGCGCGTCCATTTTTTCACCGCGTACAGCGGGCAACAGATAGCGTTCACGCTGCTCGTCATTACACGCCATCAGAATGTTTTGCGGGCGACCGAAGAAATGGGTCAATGCCATGGACCCGCGACCCAGTTCGCGCTCAACCAGAGTGAAGTCGAGATGCGACAGACCTGCACCGCCCACTTCTTCAGGGAAGTTGCAGGCATAAAATCCCAGATCGATGCACTTCTGCTTGATCTGTTCGCCCAATTCGGGCGGGACTTGGCCGGTCCGTTCGACCTCGGCCTCATGCGGATAGATCTCATTCTCGACAAAACTGCGCACGGTCGAGACGATCATGTCCTGTTCTTCGGATAAGCCAAATTGCATAACGCGGTTCCCCTGATGCCTGATAGAGAATGAAACGGCATTGTCAGAACCCATGACATGCACTAATCGTAGATAATCATGCCGAGTTAGAAAAAATTGACTGAGACCTACAACTTTTTGCTGTTCGATGGTTTCTCGAACCTGTGCCTTGCCAACATGGTTGAGCCGCTGCGCGCCGCGAACACTTTGGCGGGGCAGCACCTCTATGCCTGGCAATTCTATTCGCCAGACGGTGCACCTGTGGAAAGTTCCAGTGGGTTGCAGGTGGCACCTCACGGTACCATCGGGGCTGCAGTGGGCGATGCTCTGATCGTCATGCCGTCATATGGATATCTGGAGCATTCCGTTTCAGAAACGTTGCGCGCTTTGCACCGTGCGTCAAGTCGACATTCTCGGCTGGCTGGCCTGGATACCGGAAGTTGGTTGCTTGCTGATGCAGGTTTGTTGAACGGGTATCGCGCAACCATTCACTGGGATGAATTATCGCGGTTCGAAGAGGCATTTCCAGACGTTGATGCCCTGCAAGAGCGCTTTGTGATCGACCGCAACCGGATCACCTGTTCCGGCGCTATGGCGGCTTATGATCTGGCCACGGCGCTGATCCTTGCGGACCATGGACCATTGCTGTCGATGGAGGTCGCGCATCTTCTGATGAACCGCGGTGAACCAAGCGCTGCTTCGCCACAGATGAAATCCGAAGACAGGCTTGTGAATAGGGTGCTGGGCGTCATGCAAGGCACATTGGATGCGCCGGTATTGATAAAGGATATCGCCCGCCAACTCGGGTGTTCTCAAAAGAAGATCGAAATCCGTGTTTTGGCCGAACTGGGTGTAACACCGCAGGCGCTCTATCGTCGCTTGCGTCTGAATCTGGCGCGCAAACTTGCGGTCGAGACCCAACAATCCGTGGCCGAAATCGCCAGCCGCTGCGGGTATGAAAACCCCAGTGCCATGACGCGTGCGTTCCGGGCTCAATTCGGGCAGACACCGACTGCCTATCGGAACGGCGGGTAGCTTCCGGATCAGCTACGCACGCGTGAGAGGTCTGGGTCATAGGGGGAAGGTGCAATCACCTCGGCACCGATCATTTCTCCGCACAGGTCAAGCTGCATTCGGCTGCCGGGTTCAGAAAATTCTGGATTCAAAAAGCCGTAAGCAAGGTTTAACCCTGTTCGGTGGCCCCAGTCACCTGACGTGATGGTACCAACAACCACGCCGTCCAACATCAGCGAGGCTCCACCATGGGCAGGTGCTTTGGTTGTATCGATTTTCAGGCTTACCAGTTTCTTCTGCGGACCGTTCTCAAGGCGTCTCTGCAACGCGTTTCGGCCAATGAAATCGCCTTTGGTCAGTTTCACGAACCGATCCAAACCGGTCTCAAACGGATCAAACTCTGTGAGCAGGTCGGCTTTCCAGTGCATGAATCCTTTCTCCATCCGCATGGACTCGACGGCGCGAGCACCAAAGAGTTTCATGCCATGTGTCTCACCCGCTTTTCTGAGCGCCAGATAGGCCGCATAAAGCGAGGCGTTAGGGACATGTATTTCGTAGGCCAGTTCCCCTGAGAAGCTGATATTCAACACAGTTGCTGGCGCGAACCCGACAAAGCACTCGCGAACAGACAGCCAGGGGAAGGCTTCTCGTGACCAATCTCCTCGTGCACAAGCGGACAGCACGTCGCGCGATTTGGGTCCGGCTAGCACCAGAATGGTCTGATCATTGGTGAGCGAGCGGATTTGCACGTCTTTGCCATCACGCAGATGCGCCTTCAGCCAGTCCATATCGTGATATTCGCTGGCGGCGGCGGACCCGTACCAGACCCGCGCCGGGCCGCGATCACTGGCGGGCAGGTTGGCGATTGTGGCCTCGGCTTTGACCATCCCGTGGTGGTTCAGCAAATAGCCAAGGCCGACCCGCCCGTCGCGTTTCGTTACCGTGCCGCACATCAACCGATCCAGAAACTCATGCCGATCGGTTCCGGTGATTTCCAGACGGTTGAAGCCGTTAACTTCGGCCAGTCCGACATTTTCCTGAAGGTTCTTGATTTCCCTTGCGACGACGTCAAACGTCTCATCAAAACTGAAACTCAGTGTTGGGTGAAAGTCAGAGGCTGGCTTGATGTAGTCGACCCGCTCCCAGCCGTTGACCACTGTAAATTCGGCCCCTTCTGCTGCGAAGATCGGGGTCAGCGGTGTGGTTTTGGCAGGGCGGCCGGCAGGCCGGTGTTCGTGAGGGAAATGAAAGCGGAATTCATTTTGGTAGTCCTCGATTGCTTTCAACGCGGTCAGCTCCACATTGGTGTGGCCGGTAAACCGGCGCGGATCAAGGCACCAAGTGTCATAACAGGCCTCGCCATGAACGATCTGTTGGGCCAGCAGCCAGCCATGGCCACCCCCTTCGCCCAGACCTGCGCGCAGGCCGATGATGCAGAAAGCGTTGCGCTTGCCGGGGATTGGCCCGACCAATGGCGCACCATCAATCGTGTAGGTGATCGGACCATTCACCACGGTGTGGATGCCGACCTCCATCAGTGCGGGCATCCGGGCAAACGCACCTTCCAGGACATCCGTCACGCGGTCCAGATCGTCAGGGCACAACGCGTTGACAAAATTCGGATCGATCCCCTCCATGCCCCAGGTTTTGCAATCCTGCTCATAGAAGCCGACCAGCAAACCGTTCTTTTCCTGACGGCAATAATAGTCACTGATCGGACAGCGGAGCAGGGGCATGCGATGACCTGCGTCGCGGATTGCCGCGATCTCTTCGGTCAGGAAATACTGATGCTCCATCGAGGCAACGGGGTGGTGTACACCCATCATCGCGCCCACTTCGTTGACCCGATAGCCGCAAGCGTTAACCACTATATCGCAATCAATATCGCCGTGCTCGGTGTGAACCGTCCAAGTATCGTCCTTGTGCTGCGTCAGCCCGGTGACCGGAGTGTTGCGATAAACCTCGGCCCCGGTTTTGCGCGCACGGCGTGCCAGAGCTTGGCACAGCTGTGCCGGATCGATGTCACCATCAAGCGGATCCCACAGCCCACCCAATAGGTTATCAGTCGAGATCAGCGGGTGGCGGCGGGCGCACTCCTTGGCATCTATGACCTCAAAATGCACATCCATTCCGCGCGCCATGGAAGCAAAGTGGCAATACCCCTGCATCTGCTCCGGCGTGTTGGCTAGCCTGATACCGCCGTCGCCATGATGGTAGTTGATCGGGTAGTCTGGATCCTCGGCCAATTCCTTGTACAGATTGATCGAGTGCGTTTTCAGTCCAACCATAGTCTGATTCATGCCAAAATTGGTCACCTGCGCAGCCGAATGCCAGGTTGTGCCGCTGGTTAGTTCGTTGCGTTCTACCAGTACTACGTCAGTCCAACCCTCTTGGGTCAGATGATACAGTGTCGAACACCCAGCGATACCGCCGCCAATGACAACAACCTTGGTACGCGATTTCATGGCATCACCCTCCGGCTCGTTTTTTTTGGGGATTAGCGCGATCTGCGGTGTGGATCACAAGCGCTGCGACCTTTTTGATCACAAAATCGGAAATAAAAAAGCAAAATATCGCAATAAACTGCATGTGATCAACATAAGTGACCAGCATTATGTTGAATCGCTCAACCTCATGCACCCCGAGGATCACATGGGCTTTTTCACTAACGATATGGTGCAGGGCATGAAGCGCATTTCCACCGCCAAGGGGCGAGATCGCCTCTTTCGTTCGCTCGCAGACCGGGGCGATCCATGGCATGGGCAGAGAACGGAACATTAAAGGCCCGATTGCGGGCACCCAGGGGCGTAAGAGATTTGCAGGCCATTCTCACCGCTTGCCTATCCGTCGATCAGGATGGGCATATCCGGGAACAAACTAATATCTCTAAAGAGCTAAGGTCGGTTTTATTCAATCAATTTGAAACTGTCTGCCAGCCAAGGGATCTCCGCGCACAGCGGGGCGATGATACGGTTGCTGATCAGTGATCGTGTTTTATCCTCCACCAATTCTACAACGGATCTGGAGCAATCTGGCGTCGTGACCAGCGCCAGAGTGCGCGCAAAGCTTTTACCTGGAAACGGGTGCATACGCAGGTCGGCTTGAAACCGTTTCGCCCGCGAATACAGCAGTGGGGTTGTAATGGTCCAACCAGCACCGGCTGACACCATCGACATCAGCGTCTGGTTATTGCTGCATTCAAATCTGTGAGAGGCTGATATCCCTATCCGCCGTAGTTGAGCTTCTATCTGACGCGCGATGTAAAGGTTGCTGGAAAACCTCAGGAACGGAAGTTTAGTGCGGCCTTTGACAATATCGCTCAAAGGCGCCTCGTTGGCCCTGTGCAATATGATGACAAATGGATCACTTAGAAGCGGACGATCTTGCAGATCACGTAACCTTTCGCTGGGTGTGGTGGATATTCCCAGGTCCAACTGTCGATCTCGCAACATCTCGATAATCGAATGACTGGAATCTGTGTGATACATGAAATTGCAGGCAGGCATGCTCGATGACAGGTAAACGGCCAGTTCCGGTATAATGTCGCTGTCAAAATCTTCGATGGTCCCCAATCGAAGATGGCTGGCTTCGGATACGCTTCCTGCCGACGCCTCAGCCTTTGCTATCCGGATCAACTGTAATGCATCGTCAATGTTTCGTAGAAAAGCCTTTCCTTTTGGGGTCAGAACCATTGGTCTGCGCGAGTGATTGAACAGTTCAATCCCCAGATGGTCTTCGAGATTACGCAGATGGTGCGACACTGTGCTGACAGTAAGACCTGTTTCTTTCGCCGCTGCTTGCAGCGATCCTTTTTGAGCACAAATCTGAAACAGTTCCAACCATTTGAGACTAAGATCTTTGGGGGCAGATTGGCGCGGCATTTTAAATCCTATAGATACAGGCATACCTGCGAATAATTAAGCGGTTCATGCAAACATTGATATCAAATTATCGAAATCTGGCACCCGTTTCTCAAATACCAAACGGTGATTTGAAAATCTGCAATGCGACTTGCAATTGGTCTGCCCTGCCAAATACATTTGTACTTCGACGCCAGTCGCTTGATGTCGTATCGCCACCATTGTTTGCCTCGTTTGTGCTTGAATTTCATAGAATTTGGACGTTAAACAGGCCGATGCAGCAGAAAGACCGCACCGCATGGCAATACTAGTATTTCTTACTCAACTGGCCGGAGCCACAATGCTCTTGCTGTTTGCGGTTCGAATGGTCCGAACAGGGATCGAGCGGAGTTACGGCGCCTCGTTCCAGCGTGTGCTGACACGAAACAACAGCATGATGGGTTCCAGCCTGACGGGGATGCTTTTGGCAGTTGTTCTACAGAGCTCGGCTGCTGTGGCGCTGTTGGCCTCAGGGTTCGCGGCGGGCGGATATTTGGCTTTTCCGGCGGGTCTGGCAATTGTTTTGGGAGGTGACCTTGGTTCCGCCCTTGTGATTCAGATACTGTCATTCCGTCTTGACTGGCTCGTACCGCTACTATTGGCCATCGGTGGTTGGTTATTTGTCAAAACCGAACGAAAGCGGCCACGTCAGATCGGTCGAATTCTGATGGGTGTCGCCTTTATTTTGATTTCTCTGCGGTTTTTGCGTGAAGCAATGGACCCGATCCGGGACAGCGCGTTCTTACCTGCGATTGCTGACTATCTCGTGCGCGATTATGTGACTGCATTCATTGTCGGAGGTGCGCTGGCCTTTGTCATGCACAGTTCAGTTGCGGCCATTTTGATGTGCGTCACGCTCGTCCAGATAGGTGCATTGCCGTTTTCTGCCGGATTGTCATTGGTGCTAGGCGCAAATTTGGGCAGCGCGCTCATACCAGTTTGGTTGACGCGTGGGATGGATATACGTGCCCGGCGCATTCCTTACGCAAATCTTGCGCTTCGCGGGGTCTGGGCCGTGCTATGCCTGTTTGCCGCGAACTTGGCTTTGCGCGCTGGGATGATCAGCAGCGACTATCAGGGACAGATGCTGGTCAATGCGCATTTGGCGTTCAATGCTTCGCTCCTGATCTTGTCTTTACCCTTCTGCGGAATGTTGCAGGCTCCGTTCATGCGGCTGCTACCGGATGAAAAACCAGTCGTAGAAGCCAACCCGCTCGCTCGGCCCGCAAGCGCCCTTGATCCACAAGTGGCGGGGTCTCCAACCCTGGCGATCTCGGCCCTCAAACGTGAGCTGGTTCGAATGGCTGATCTTGTGCAGTTGATGTTCAGCCCCTTGCTGGGGCTCTACCGATCTGGTGAACCCGAGCAGATCAAGGCAATTCAGGCTATAGATCAGGATGTTAACCAATGCTTGACAGATATCCGGGCATTTGTCGCAGCGTTGCCTGCGGACAAGATGGATTCGAAAAACTCTGATGCAGCCCGCGATATGCTGGAATATGCAGTCCGGTTGGAAACAGCAGGCGACGTTGTGGCAAAGCGCTTGACGGTGCTGGCCGGTGAATTGCGGGAAACAGGGAAGCAGTTTTCGCCAGAGGGATGGTCGGAAGTGCAACAGATGCACGAGAAAATACTGGCCAATCTGAAACTGGCGACAAACGTCATTATTTCGGAAGATCTGGAAAGTGCACGGCTTCTGAACTTGGAAAAGACTGAGATCAAGCGTGCCGAACGTGACAGCAGAAAACGTCATTTCCGCCGTTTGCAAAATGGCATGGCAGAAAGCTTCGAAACCAGCGATGTGCATCTCGAGACTTTGCGGGCGCTTCGAGAATTCAATAGTCATATCGCCGCTATTTCGACGCCGATCCTCTACTCCAGCGGTCAGTTGCTTGAGACTAGGTTGATCGAAGAATTGCCCCCCCGTGAGCAAGAGGCTGAAACCTAGCAGGCACATGACGGCTGCGACTTCTGCGGCGTTGAAACATCCGTCGGCTAAGCTCGTATGACGAGGCGATTACAATTCGGCCGGAGTGGGGATTGTTCGGAAATCATCTTCCAACCACTGGAACCGCGATATCATAGGTTCGGTGACGTGTTGACGGATCAGCTTTTGCAATACGTTGTGGATCAACCGGGTCGTCGATGACGGATATACATCCGTTGTAAATAACGACACGGTGCGGGCAAAACTTTTGCCGGGAAAAGGCATCGCCCGCGTGTTTTTGTGGAAGCGACGCGCACGATAGTAGCTGGCGGCGGTTGTGATGGTCCAACCACTGCCTCCTGCGACCAACCCGATAATGGATTGATTGCACTCAAGTTCGAAGCGGTTGGGTAAAATTATCTTGCTTCGCGTAAGCTGCATCTCAATAAGCTTGCCGATGGCGAGATCCCGCGAGTATCGCAGAAACGGCAGAGTACTATCCGGGTTTGCAAGGTCTTCAACCGGACCGTCAAAGGCGGGTGGAATAATCACGATGAAGGGATCACGAAGAAGAGGAAACTCTTTGAGCCCCTCGACATGGTAGGAAGGTCGAGTTGCGACTCCAGCATCCAAACCCTGCGATTGAAGCTTGTCGATGATCTCGTGGCTTTGGCGCGTAAAGTGGCGAAAGCTGCATCGCGGCAGCCGAGCCGAAAGAAGAGTAAACAAATCGGGCGCAACACGGCTGTCGAAATCATCTATCAAACCCAAACGCAAATCAGTTGCATGCTGCCAACTGCCCGAGCGCAGCTCAGCCTCTCCACGTTTCAGAGCCATCAGGCCTTCGTGGACATGTCGGGAGAACACTGTGCCAGCAGGCGTTAATCCCATCGGTCGGCGGCTGTGATCCACCAGTTCCACGTCCAGAGCCCGTTCAAGGCTGCGCAGATGATTTGAAACCGTGCTGATTGACAAACCGGTTTCAACAGACACCTTTTGGATCGACCCCAATTTCGAGACCAGTTGAAAGATTTCAAGCCATCTGAGGCTAAGTGATTTTTTGGTCACTGCAGGCCCTTCCAAAGAACTATTTATCAAAAGCGAAACAAAGTTACGGTTTTTTCGCAACATGTTTTTTGATTTACGAAATTGAACCTTACCGACTATGGTTTCTCTTACTGATCCGTAGTCGACCATCGGAAATGGTCGAACTGACGGAACCAGCAGGGAGAAAATAATCGAAATGATCAAAAAATATCTGCTTACAACGGCCTATGCCGGGATTGCCGCTGTAACCGCCTCACAAGCCGCAGCGCTTGATGAAATAACGGTTGCGTACTTTTTGGAATGGCCGATGCCGTTCCAGTATGCGAAAGCAAACGGGACCTATGAAGACGAGATGGGGGTCAAGATCAATTGGGTGTCCTTCGACACGGGCACTGCAATGTCTGCCGCCATGGCTTCAGGCGACGTTCAGATCGCGGTCAGCCAGGGTGTACCGCCTTTTGTCGTAGCCACGTCTGCCGGTCAGGATCTGCAGGCCGTGGATGTCGCGGTAAGCTATTCGGACAATGACAATTGTGTCGTCGCTGAAGCGCTTGAAATCGACAAGACAAATGCAGGTGAGCTGAATGGCAAGAAGGTTGGCGTTCCGATTGGGACCGCCGCGCATTATGGCTTCTTGTCACAGATGGACCATTTTGGCGTCGATCTAAGCTCGCTGGAAATTGTCGATATGGCTCCTGCCGATGGGGCAGCCGCCTTTGCGCAAGGCAACCTGGACATGGTATGCGGCTGGGGTGGTGCGCTGCGGCGCATGACCGAGCACGGCAATATCTTGCTGACTGGTGCTGAGAAGGAAGAGCTTGGCATTCTTGTTTTCGATGTGACCAGTGCTCCGTCTTCCTTCATCGAAGAAGAACCGGAACTGCTCTCGAAGTTTCTCAAAGTGACCGCAGACGCCAATGCGCAATGGGCCGCTGGGGACAACAAGGATGATATGTTGGCAGTCATCGCCAAGGATGCAGGTATGGATCCAAGCGATGCTGCAGCAACGATCGCTACATTCAGTTTCCCGACAGCCGAAGAGCAATTGTCGGACAAATGGCTTGGTGGTGGTGCTCAAGACTTTATGAAGGGCGTCGCAAACGTCTTTGTATCAGCGGGTAGCATCGATTCCGCGCTGGATTCCTATGAAGGTGCTGTGAATGCAGATCCGCTGAGCTCAGCCTCAAACTGAGATCGGGACGAACATTCGACAACTAAAATAATGCAGATCGCTGGGGACTGGTCCGGTTGCGGGCCGGTCCCCAGATGCAACAGCAGGAAGGAAACAGAATGCCTGAATTGGACATCGTAGACCTGTCCATGCGTTTTGACTTGCCTAACGGTACTTCAGTGCAGGCGCTCCAGGACGTATCGCTTAGTCTGAAAGAAGGTGAACTGGTCTCGGTTCTTGGCCCATCAGGATGCGGCAAGACAACTTTGCTGAACATTGTTGCGGGCTTTCTTGCACCGACCTCAGGGCGCATTGAGCTGAATGGGCATTTGGTCAAAGGTCCGGATGCGGAACGCGGAATGGTGTTTCAAAAAGGCGCCCTATTCGAGTGGATGAACGTGCGCGAGAATGTGGATTTTGGGCCACGTATGAAGGGCATGCCAAAAGCGGAACGAGACAAGATATCGGATCATTTGCTTGAGGTCGTGGGCCTACAGGATTTCAAGGAAAAGGCTGTTTACGAATTGTCTGGGGGTATGCAGCAGCGTGTCGCACTGGCGCGATGCCTGGCAAACGAGCCCGATGTGATCCTGATGGATGAACCGCTTGGTGCTTTGGACGCGTTGACACGTGAAAAAATGCAGGGCCTGGTTCTGAAGCTATGGAAAGAAACTGGTAAGACAATCATTCTGATCACCCACTCGGTGGAAGAAGCCCTGTTGCTGGGTGAGCGATTGATCGTCATGGCCCCGCGCCCTGGACGAATTCACAAGGAATATAATCTGCCATTTGCCGAGCGAGGTGTGAACGCTGACCTTCGTGACGTGAAAAAGTCCGAGGGCTTTGCGGAAACGCGCGACGAAATCCTTTCGATGATTTGGGAAATGGAAGAGGAAATCATGGGCCGGACGGAGCAAGCATCATGATGGTACTTCTTTTTTATATCGGCCTGTTCGGCGGCGCATTTCTGATCGTGCATCTGCTGCGCAGGGGTTTGCAAAGCCGTCAGGACTTTACGAGCCTCAAAACTGTGACGTTTGGCGATGAAAGTGCTGTACGCGCAGACCGGGCAGCGTCGATTATCTCGATCCTTGTGATCTTTGTGATTTGGGCCGCGTTTACCGGTTCAAAACTGCTGCCCATCCATGTCCCTGGCCCCTTTGTCGGGGATTTGCAGTTTACGTACACAGTCGAAGACGCAAACGGCAACACAGATGATGCCACGATCTATGTAAAGGTTCCCCCTTTTGGAGAGGAGGCGGAGGGCTTTGAAGTTGAGCCTGGTGACGGCTTTGCCAAGGATGTCGCCTTTGTCGCGCCCAGCGGTCGTTCCTCAACCATCTTGTTCGACAAAAATGATGAGGTGAAGCGCAAAGATGGCGCGAAGATCATCGCCATCAATGGCACGGCGATTGGCGAGGATGGTTCTGTTAGCGTGGGCGATGGCACAGTATCACTGACCGGAAAAGGTGCGATCAGCTTCACTCCGGCGCAGGGTATGCAGATGAACCCGATCTGGTTGCCGGCACCCGAAACTGTTGTCGCGCGCTTCTTCGAGATAGCCAGCGAAGGCTATCAGAACTTCTCGCTTTGGCAGCATCTTGGTTGGTCGTTGTTGCGGGTTATCGCGGGCTTTGTCGCCGGAGCGCTCATAGGCATTCCGCTCGGATACGCCATGGGATTGTCTGGCTGGTTCCGGGGCTGGTTTGACCCAATCGTAGAGTTCATGCGCCCTGTGCCGCCATTGGCGCTGATCCCGTTGGTCATCATCTGGTTTGGCATCTGGGAGACCGGCAAGATCGTCCTGCTGTTCCTAGCGGCGCTTTGGATCATGACTATTGCTGCACGTGCAGGTGTGTCTGGTGTGAACATCTCAAAAATCCACGCGGCATACTCGCTGGGGGCGTCGAAGTGGCAGATCATGCGCCATGTGATTGTACCCAACTCGTTGCCCGAGATATTCACCGGCGCACGCGTCGCCATGGGTGTATGCTGGGGTACTGTTGTGGCGGCCGAACTTGTCGCGGCACAGAAAGGGGCTGGTATGATGATCATCGCGGCCTCGAAATTCCAGCTGACGGATATTGTCATCATGGGCATCGTGCTTATCGGCATCATTGGCTATGGCATCGATATCCTGATGCGCAAGGCTGAAAACTGGCTGGTTCCGTGGAAAGGCCGGAGCTGACCTTCATCACCGAAGTCAGCTTTTGCTGAATTAACAATTAAGCTGCCTCCGAATAATATTGGGGGCAGCTCTTTATTTGAAGCTAGTCTCTTGCCTCGTGTTGGTTGGCAGCAAAGCACTTCTTTGTTTCCATATCCAAAGAAAGTCCGATGTTAGATAGCGTGAGGATCTAGCTGCGCGCTCTCAGGGGAGTAAAATGTGGCAAGCACTTCATGGCGTATTGCGATATCGGTGTCGGGATATTGGCGGACGCCGATGCACGGTTTCTGGATGGTCTGATCTCAAGGCTGAAGAGAGTCTTGACCAATTGGTTAACGGGTGAGGCCGCACCAATCATACTTGGCTGGATCATGTTGGTGCTCTGTCGCTTCGGCTGATCAGGTTCTCAGCGTCGCCAGCGTGCCTGCGGGCACAATCTGTCTCATTTCATATAGCTCAAATCTTGCGACAAGATATTTGTAGAGGAACTAAGTTGATCCGCAGATAGCTATCTGCTTGGGCAAGACCTGACCGTGTTGCAGCCAAACTGCCAAATTCACTGCGTTTGAAGGGGCATAATATTCGCTGAAGGGTGACCTCAAGATGTTTTCCATCACTTCCGGCGTCTGTCCAAAATCAGAGGTCCTGCGCCCAGGGTGGGTTTGCCCCGGCGCGCGATACGGTCACCGCGGCAACTTTTGCCCCAAACTCCAGTGCGTCGCGTAAACTGTTTGACGGCAAGGCGCGCAGGGATGACTTATCTAATTGATCCGCGTGACTTAGTGCGGCCAGAACGCCCGCATTGAATGTATCTCCGGCACCGACGGTATCGACGACTTTAACCTTCTGAACTGGTACCGAGACCTCAGTTCCATCCGCTAGATAGCCGGATGCACCGTCGCCCCCTTTGGTCACGATCACGACAGCAGGACCTGCTTGTAGCAGCAGTGGGACTTTCTCGGCATGGCTTTCGGGACCGGGGATAATCCAATCAAGATCCTCGTCTGATACCTTAATTATGTCAGTCTTGGCTATCATGTGGTTCAGCCGGGTCCGGTATCGGGTCTGATTTTTAATGAACCCCGGGCGAATGTTCGGGTCCAGCATTACCGCACGCTCTGCGCCATGGCGTTCAAGCAAGGCAGCGTAGGCATCGGCGCAGGGTTCGCAGGCCAAGCTGATCCCACCAAAATACAATGCCGAGATGCCCGGTAGTTTATCGGGCATATCTTCTGGCCTCAGCATTCGCCCAGCAGAATTCTCATCAACAAAACTGTAGGTGGCATGCCCGTCTTTCAACTGCACAAAAGCCAGCGTCGTTGGACGATCCGAGCGAACAGCATGTGTAGTTGTGACGTGGCTGATTTGTAGGGCGGCTATTAGTTGTTCCCCGAACATATCCGTTGACAAACCTGTCAATAGACCCGTCGAGACACCCAAGCGCCCCAACGCGACCGCGGTATTGAAGATGGCTCCGCCGGAGTGAGGAACAAAACCCTTTGCACCCGAAACCGTTGGTTCTGCGATCATGTCGATCAGAGCTTCTCCGCAGCACAGGATCATCCTGCAGTCCTTCGTTGTTCAGAAAAGGCGTGGTTAGTTTAACGTGCGAGCGCATTCTTACAGAAATTGTTAGCGCCAACAATGCCAAATTCATCCTGTTCCGAAACATACAAGTTCATCGCTTTACGCAAATCATCGAAACGTCCGCCAGCGTTGAATGCACGTAGAAAATCCTGACCGAACAACCAACGGTTCTTTTCAGCCACCCCTCCAACTAGAAACACTCCACCTGTAGGCGTCAGGGCGACGGCAAGGTCTCCCATAAGTGCACCCAGATGTTCAGTAAACATACGAGCGGCTTTTACCGCGCAGGCATCAGAGCCATCTTGCGCATCCTGAAGAATGTCTTTTGCCGAACGCATGGTGACATTGAGCTGACCCTCAGTCATCCCAATCGCCTGATAAAGCACCGGCAGCCCGGTGCCGCTTAGAAACATCTCGGCTTCGATGGCCAGCGTATCACTGAAGAAACACTCTGGTACGATCTGACGTGCGGCGTTAAAAACCTCGACCTCATCCAGATGGCGCGGCGATAGACCCATATGGCCCCCCTCGCCAGACACAGTGTGAAAATGACCCTCGGAATAGAGCAGGGCGCCTACGCCCAATCCTGTCCCCGGCCCGACGACCAAGCGCGTCCCTAGAGGCGGTGATGCCTCACCCTGCAGAACTTCGACATCATTCTGGGTAATTTCGGCAACTGACCAAGCAGCTGCTGTGAAATCGTTTATGACATAGGTGTGATGCGCGCCTGTGGCTTTGGCCAGAGCGCCCTCGGAGAGATCGAGATTGGCGTTGGTCAGACGAATTGTGCCATTCTTAACGGGTCCTGCACCTGCGGCGACAACCGCGCGCGGCTGGGTGCCAATTTCGTCACATAATTCATGAAGCGCCTCCTGCAGATCGCTGACGGTCCCGGTGGGGTGCTTGCGCAGATCAGTCAGTTCCCCCTCAGTCACGACGCCAAGTCTTGTATTGGTGCCACCGATATCGGCAACAAGGTTCCAATGCGCGTGCAGCCCTCCTTTGGGGCGAACCCATGGCGCAGGTTGGCTGCCAACATTCAGGAGTAGCTGAAGCGCATCGGCTGTGCTGCTACTCTCGTATTCAAAGAAAGCCCCTTGAATCAAGCTGCCCTGTTTCAGAGCGATGTGTATCGCATCCAATCCATGGGTCAGGTCTGAAGCATCATTCGAAGCCACATTGATGAAAACCGGCAATGGCTTTTTGTGTTCAGGAATTATGTTCAGTACGGTGTCAACATCGACGTCCTGACTAACTGTCACGCTGAGCCAGTCAATCGGTTCTGCGATGGTCGCTAAATCATCTGACCAGTTGTCAGGAAGGTAGTCCTTCAATCGATCCAGCAGACCCTCGGGGTACTTCGCGTTCAGAATTGAAGCGAGCGAGACTGGTTCAAGCTCTCCGCCTAGGTTGGTCAAACCATAGCTGCGCATTTCTTGACGAGCAGCGCCTTGAGCAAGCAGTTGATGGTGCAGGCTGCGCGCTTCGATGCGTGGGCTACCTTGGTTTTTTGTAATCAGGCACGAGGTTGAGACCTTGAATAGGCGATCGCCCATCCGCGCCACGATTGTTTCAGCGAAATCCGAGAAATATGCGGCTATTTCTCGATTGCACCAGCCGCCAATGTCTTCCAGTGCTGGGGGTACCTCTGAATGATCTAGCACCACACATGGCCGGAAGTTCAGAGACAGAATTTGATCGATCCGCTGTTCGCACCGATCCAACGCATCAGTATCAGGTGTGCGACCATCTGGCAGGATATCAATCCAACGGATCGGCATGCGGTACATATCCAACCCTGTGACTATTTCAGCAGAGGCATTCGCCCCAAATAGGAAGCCATCGGGAAAGTCTGAACGGGTGTATTTCATTGTCGCAACCTGTTGGAGCCATGACCTGCGTCATGCCCTGTATCAGGTTATGTTAGCGGTATCTATATTAACGTTGATATGAGGCGTGTTTCCTGAACATGACATCACAACCTTGGATCTGAAGGCCGTTCCACGAAACTGGATGCGCATTGTAATTGATAAATGCCTCATGCGACTGCGTCTCGCGCCGTCGTAGTCCCGGTGGCATTGGGTGGAGCATAAGATTGGTTTCCTGAGCAGCCATCTTAATGACCCGATCCCAAAGCAACACATCCGGGAATCCGGCCAGATACCAAAGCCCCGCTTCGCCATGGAGAGCTGGCGTGCCATCGGCAAAGGTCAGCAGGGTCTTGGCTCCACCCGACAAACGTTCAACCCAATGTTCCGACTTGCCACCCCCGTCGACGGTGCGGACCACGCTGGGTGGTAGCGTTTCGATCAGGTCGACATGAGTATCAAGATAGTCAAGGCCGGGACGCCCTTCGCGAGGGATTTGAAAGTCTTCCGTGATTGCTCCGCTACGTGGACCCAGAATGGCCAGATCACAACCCTGTATCAGCCGCTGTTCCAGATCGCCCAGCACAGCTACACCCGGTGCGAGGATCAGGTTGTAGTGCCTTTCGCCGACCATAGACGGAGAAAGAAAGTCTACTGACAATCCGGCGCGTCGCAATGCGCGATAGGCTGAGAACACCAACTTGAAATAGTCGAACCCGGCACCTTGAGGCTGCGTGGCCCATGCCCAGTCCGACGCATAGTCGAACACAATCGCTACAGGCGCGCGTGCCGGATGGATCTCGTCCAGTTCGGCCAGATCGATGGCAGTTTGGCGCGCCTCGGCCAATCCGGATGCGTCGTGGCCGTTTGGGGCCAACAGGCCAGCATGCATCTGTTCCTGACCGAACGGTGCTTGTCGCCAGCGGAAGTAGCTAACAACTTCGGCCCCGTGTGCGACAGCTTCAAGCGACCACAGGCGCACCATGCCGGGCAGGGGGGCTGGGTTGTATGGGGCCCAATTTACCGGCCCCGGTTGTTGCTCCATCACCCACCAGCGGCCATGACCGACAGCGCGGTAGAGGTCGTGGTGAAAGGCCTGCATGTCGGGATCGCCCTGCTTCAGAAACGCGGTTTTGTGCGCCTCATCCGCTTCCAGACGATCCGAAAGGAAGCCAATCGGATAGCTGTCCCATGTGGCGATATCGAGATCATTCCCGACATCGAAATGATCGAATTCCAGCACGCGGCCCATATAGTTGTGCAGCAATGGTGCATCCGTCAGCGGGCGTAGCGCGTCGACCTGGGCCTTGTTGAACGCCACCACCTGATCCGAACTGAACCTGCGAAATGCCAGTACATGCGCTGGGTTGGGCTCGGTCACGGTTTGGTTCGGCAACTCGATCTGATCGAAGCTATTATACTCCATCGACCAGAACACATTGCCCCATGCTGTGTTCAGTGCCTCGATCGAGCTGTAGCGGTCCGCGAGCCAGCGGCGAAACGCTTTCAAAGCGGCGTCGCTGTAGCTGATTGTCGTATCGTGACAGCCATACTCGTTGTCGATCTGCCACGCCGCGATATGCGGGTTGCGGCCATAACGCTGACCTATAATCTGCGCGATCCGCGTGCATTCGTTGATATAGCCGGCATGACTAAAACAATAGTGTCGGCGCGAACCAAATTTGCGCGGATCGTCATTGGCGTCCATGGCCAGCATGTCGGGATACTTATCCAGCATCCAACGTGGCGGAGTTGCCGTCGGTGTGCCCAGCACAATCTTCAAGCCCGCAGCGCCCAGGGTTTCAATCGCGCGATCCAACCAGCCAAACTGTAGATCGCCCGGAGTGGGCTCCATCCGGCTCCAAGCAAATTCTCCGATCCTGACCCAGGTCAGGCCGGTCTCGATCATGCGTGCCGCGTCTTTGGCCCAATTCTCTTCGGGCCAGTGTTCAGGGTAATAGCAGACGCCAAGTTCTGGCTTCATATGATAACTCTGTGCTCCGCTTGACCTTCGCCAACATTTGCGGCGGCGAGGGTCATGCCGTTTGCTGGTGTTTTTGTCAGTGTGTCGGCTTCAAGCCCTTGTCGGGCGGAGGTGCAAAACAACGTTGTCAGATCGTTGCCACCAAAACTCGGGCACGACGTGTGTTTGGCGTTGAAATGGACTGATTTCAAGAATTGACCGGCTGGCGTATAGGCCGCGACCCGGCTTGCACCCCATTGAGCGATCCAGATATTGCCGGTGCTGTCGACAACAGCCCCATCCGGGTCCAAGCCGTCGCTTTGCAGGTCAAGGAACACGGCGGCTTCGCCCATGGGCCAGCCAGTCTCCGCATCCAGTTCCCAGCGCATGACCTGTTTGGTCAAAGTATCGCTGTAATAGGCACAGGCGCGGTCAGGCGCGAAACAGATCGCGTTCGAAATCGTCACATCCCGAACCAATGGCCTTAGCTCACCTTTCCAATACCGGTAAATCGATCCGGCGCCTGTTTCAGCATTCTTGCCCATGGTGCCAATCCAGAACCCGCCCCAAGGATCGGCGCGGCCGTCATTAGATCGAGTCACCAGGTTGTCGGCCTCAATCGGAACAATCAAATCCTTGGCGTGGCTACCCAGCTCAAATCGCCACAGACCTGTCTCTGATGCGATCAGCAGGGTTTCGTTGTCGACCCAACCAGCGGCGGAGACATGTTCTTCAAATTCCCAGACCCGAGCTTGGTCGCCTTCTCTGGACATCAGGCGATTGCTAAGAATGTCAAACCAGAAAAGCTGTTTTCGCTCCGGGTGCCACAATGGTCCTTCACCCAATTCGCAGGGGCGATCATCGTAAACGTGGCTCATTTCGTTGACTCGTCATAGGCTGCCACGATCTGCTGGGCGTGGTCTGATACTTCAGCAACAGACATGCCAGGCTTGTAAAGCGCTGAGCCAATCCCGAAGCCATCGGCACTGGCCTTGATCCATTGATCAAAATTCTCTGGGCCCGCGCCACCGACGGCATATACCTGCGTGCCAGGTGGTAGTATGGCCCGCATTGCGGCCAAGCCTGAGGGGCCTGCCATCGACCCGGGGAACAATTTCAACCCAGTTGCTCCAGCTTGTAGGGCCGTGAAAGCTTCGGTCGTGGTGAAAACGCCTGGCCAGCTTTGCAATTCAAGTGCAATAGCACGTTGGACTACCGATACATCGCAATTCGGTGAAACGATAAGTTTGCCGCCAGCGTCCGCTACCGCATCAACCTGATCAGGGGTAAGCACAGTTCCTGCGCCAATAAGTGCCCGATCACCGATATCCGAGGCTAGGATACGGATGCTTTCCAGAGGATCGGGTGAATTCAGCGGTACTTCGATCCGGTCAATACCCGCTTGCACCAACGCGTGCCCGACAGGCCCCGCCTCATCAGGTGTCAGCCCGCGCAAGATGGCGATTATGGGACGGCTCATGCGGTTTGCCTCGTGAGTGTGCGGGCCTGTGCCAGCCCCGCAAGTGTTGTCGCGGTTGCGTCAACGGTTTCGACCAATGCGCCTTGTTGCTGTAGTGCGGTGGCGTAGGCCTTGGTTAGACTTTCCGAGCCGATGACTGCCAATTGCTGACCCAGCCAATAGGGCCGCGATGCGGCAAGCTCTGCTCCTATCAGGAAGCCCGAAAGACTGGCGTGCGCGATGTTCTTATTCTGACCATGCAGCAAGTCAGCCGCCCGTAATCCAAAGAGTCGCGCAGCAAGCTGTTCAGGTTTCGATAGCGTATCCGCCACTGCGTCAATGAAGCTTGCTTCGTCCCATCCATCATCAATTGAATGCCGAAGAACGGACTGCCCGCACAGCAGATCAAACATCTCACCGGTCATAAAGGTTCGGAAACTGACGACTTCACCAGCACTGATCTGGGCCCATTTTGTATGCGTGCCGGGCAGGCAAATCACACCGTCCCAATTCTGATGCGCACTGAGGAACCCTGCGATCTGAGTCTCTTCACCGCGCATCACATCGGGGGGGCTGTTCTGCTTTAGTCCCGGAACTACGAAGGCCCGAATACGCGGATCGGTGTTTGGAACGCGGAAGGGTACGACCGGGATTGGCTCGGACGGCACGGCGGAATAGGGCGCCTCGACCCAGCCCTGCCGCGCACCAACCATTCCGCAGGCGATCACGTCTACTGGCTTCTCAGGCAGCCAGTCTTTGATCAGAGCCAACAGGGCTGCCTGAAAATCTCCCCCAGCCGTGCGCGACATACCATCCTGCGAAACCGCCTGAGCGATCACTCTTTCTCCCTGCATGGCCCAAACGCGCAGATGAGAGGTACCCCAGTCAACAGCGATCCACTCAACATTCATAGCGTTACCCCGTTACCACAACGCCGCCGTCGACAACCATGCATTGACCCGTCATGGCACGGCTTGCGCTTGAGGCCAGAAACAGGGTTGGTGCGATCATGTCTTCGGGCGTTAGATGTTCTTTCAGGCATTGGCGATCCAAATGCGCGGCCAGATCTTCGGGCGTTGCCCACATGTCCAGCTGTTTCTGCGTCAGAACCCATCCCGGAGCCAATGCATTGACCCGGATTTTCTGAGGCCCAAGCTCGCGCGCCAAAGAGCGAGTCATACCGGTGATTGCCGCGTTTGAGCTGGTGTAGATCGGATAGCCTGCGTTCCCCATCATGTAACTGATTGAACTGAAATTGATGATCGACCCGCCGTTGTCTTTCATCTGCCGCGCGGCTTCCTGACAGGCAAAGTAATAAGCTTTGAGGTTCACCTCGATCATCCAGTCCCAGAAATCGGGAGTGGTTTCCTCAAGCGAGTGACGCTTGTCATTGGCTGCATTGTTGACCAGCACTTTCAGCGGACCGTGGGTCTCGGCTGCTTTGGTCATGGTGGCGTGCATCAGTTCGGTATCGGTCATGTCACCCTGCAGAAATAGAGGGGCGCGGCCATGCTTGTCACGCATCTCTTCGACGAAAGCGCTCGCATCGGAACGACCTATGAAGGCAACATTTGCACCTTGGCCCATGAAGCCATCGGTTAGTGCCGCGCCAACACCCGATCCACCGCCGGTAATGTATACGGATGCACCGCGCAGGTCATGAAATGTAGCTGGTTGATCCATCAGTGGCTCTCTCTCGTCACAAGGCGTGTGTCTTTGCCCACAAGGAAATCAAGGTCGGCGCCCTGATCGGCTTGCAGCACGTGGTCGATATAGAGTTTCGCATATCCACGCGTGTAATGCGGATCGTCCGGTTGCCACAGGGCGCGGCGGGCGTCCAGTTCCTTTTCGTCAACCAGCAGTTCCAGTTCGCCTTTGCTGGCGGACACTCGGATGCGGTCGCCGGTATTGACCAAGGCGAGTGTCCCACCGGACTGCGCCTCAGGGCTAACATGCAGGATCACCGTGCCGAAGGCTGTGCCCGACATGCGCGCGTCCGAGATACGGATCATGTCGCGCACACCTTCTTTGACCAGCTTCGCCGGGATCGGCATGTTCCCAACCTCCGGCATGCCCGGATAGCCTTTGGGGCCACAGCCTTTGAGCACCAGAATGGTCTCGGGTGTGACAGGCAGGTCGTCGCGGTCGATATTTGCTTTCAGGTCCTCGATGCTCTCGAAAACATATGCTTCTGCCTCGGTTTCCAACAGTGCGTCTGTGGCCGCCGAAGGTTTCACGATCGCCCCGTTGGGCGCAAGATTTCCGCGCAGAACCCGCAGGCCAGCGGCGGGTTTTACCGGATCGTCGAAGGGGCGAATGACATCTGTGTTGAAACACTCAGCGCCTTCATAATGCGCCGAGATATCCTTGTTCAGAACCGTTTTAGCTGGGCGCAGGAAAGGTTTGAGTTCGCTCAGAACCACTGGCACGCCGCCTGCATAACAGAAATCCTCCATCAGGTATTTGCCAGAAGGCATGCAGTTGACTAGCAGTGGGATTTCTGACCCGATTTCAAAGTCTTTCAACGTCAGATCGACGCCCACGCGCCCTGCCAGCGCCAGAAGGTGGACCACTGCATTTGTTGATCCTCCGACGGCCGCATTGGCGAGAATGGCGTTTTCAAAGGCTTCCTTGGTCAGAATGTCCGAGGGTTTGAGGTCTTCGTCCACCATCTCGACAATTCGTTTGCCGGTCATATGCGCCAGTGCCATGCGGCGGGCGTCGACGGCGGGCAGGGCGGCGTTGGTGGGCAGAGACATGCCCATCGCCTCAACCAGCGAGGCCATGGTACTAGCGGTGCCCATGGTCATGCATACACCCGCGCTGCGCGACATGCCGGATTCCGCGCTCATGAATTCCTGCAGGGTCATTTCTCCGGCACGAACCGCCTCGGAAAACTTCCAGACATCCGTGCCCGAGCCGATATCCTGACCCCGGTACTTACCGTTCAGCATCGGGCCTGAGCTGACCACGATGGATGGCAAATCGACCGAGGCTGCCCCCATCAGCTGCCCGGGTGTGGTCTTATCACATCCCCCCAGTAGGACAACGCCGTCGATACCATAGGCGCGGATGGATTCCTCAACATCCATCGCCAGCAGATTGCGAAATAGCATGGCGGTGGGCTTCATCTGAGTCTCGCCCAGCGACATTACCGGGAATTCGACAGGGAAGCCGCCCGCCTCCCACACACCCCGTTTGACACCCTCGGCCAGGTCACGCAGACCCGAGTTGCATGGGGTCAACTCCGACCATGTATTACAAATGCCAATGATGGGGCGTCCGTCGAACGCATGGTCCGGAAAGCCCTGGTTCTTCATCCACGACCGATGAATGAACCCGTCCTTGTCAAGTTTTCCGTACCAATGTTGAGAACGGCGTTTTTTGGTCATTTTTGGCTCTGTCTGTCTGGCTTGCGATGGAGTTGATTGTTTTTCGAATAGATGAAGATCAGGCCGCACGGGCTGATTGGCACCAATCGGGTAGCCAGTCGCCATGGGCGGAAAGCAGATCAGTGACGAGGCTGCGAATTTGGCGCAAATCCAACTCCGCCGCAGTATGGGGATCCAGCATGGCGGCGTGATAGATATGTTCGGGGTTCTGCTCTGTCAGCGCCCGAACTGTCAGTTCCTGCACGTTGATCTGAGTCCGCATCAGCGCGATCAGCTGGGGCGGGATGTCGGTGACGACAGATGGCTGCACACCGTTGCTGTCCACAAGGCAAGGTGTTTCCACCGCAGCGCCCAAAGGCAATTGCGGGATCTGGCCTGTATTGGGCAGATTGCCATAGGCTGTGTAGGGTGTGTTGGTGACGATGGCGTTCATAAGGTCAGCGGCAAATTCGTGGCTTCGGGTTACTTCGATATCCCGACCATCGGTCAGTGTCTTGGCTTGGTCCTTCCAATTCGACACCTGCTCGACGCAGCGGGTCGGGTATTCGTCCAGCGGTATGCTGAACTGTTCGATCAGGTCATTGCGTCCGTCTTTGATGAACCACGGAACGTATTCTGCAAAATGCTCGGAACTTTCGGTGCAGAAGTAACCGAGTTGATCCATCACTTCGTACCGGACTTTGTTCGGACAACGAGGCATGAGAAGCGGAGGCTTGGGCAAGTGCCCGGTGAGATAGCCCTGTCGCAGAGCAGGATAGATATCGCGGCCCTCATGCTCGAGTTTGAGAAAGAAGGCGACGTGGTTAATGCCTGCAACTTTGTAGCGTATATCCGCCTTGGGCAGATCCAGATCATGCGCCAGTTCCTCGACTGTGTTCTGAACGGAATGACACAGTCCCACATGTTTCAGAGCAGGGAAGCGCTCGGCCAGGGCCCAGGTATTGATGGCCATCGGATTCACGTATTGCAGCAGCGTAGCATTGGGGCAGAGTTGCATCATATCCTGCGCGACACCCCACAGAACGGGCACAGTACGCAGGCCGCGCATGATACCGCCTACACCCAGCGTATCGGCGATGGTTTGGCGCAGGCCGTATTGTTTCGGGATTTCGAAATCAGTCACAGTGCACGGCTCGTATCCGCCGACCTGAAAGGCAGTAATCACGAAATCCGCGCCGTCCAGCGCCGCGCGGCGATCCGTGTGGGTCGAGACGGTCGCACCCGTGCCGACTGATCGGATCATGGCCTTGGCCACAGCCTCGCTCTCGGTCAAGCGCACCGGATCAATATCCATCAACGCAAAATGGCTGTCGGCGAGGGCAGGGGTGAGCAGGGCGTCGCCCACGATATTCTGCATGAAGATCGTGGAACCCGCACCTACAAAGGTGATCTTGGTCATGAGGTAAACCTCTGGTTTGGCGTTATTTTACAGCACCGAGGGTCAGGCCCGCGATAAAGTGTTTCTGCATCAGGAAGAACATGGCAACAGGTGGTAGGGCTGCCACAATTGAACCGGCACTCATCAGCTGATAGGCGGCGCGGAACTGGGCGTTGAAGCTGGTGATCCCGGCGGTCACGGGCTGACTTTCGGCGCCTTGGGTCAGGACAACCGCCCAGAAATAATCGTTCCAGATGAAGGTGAAGATCAGCACGCTGAGCGCGGCAATTGCGGGCTTCATTAGCGGTAGGACCACATACCAGAAAATCCGCCATTCGCTGATACCTTCAACCCTCGCCGCCTCGATGAGTTCGAAGGGTAGGGCGCGGATGAAGTTGCGCATGAAGAGTGTGCAGAAGCCGGTCTGGAAGGCGATATGGAACAGAACAAGCCCGGTTTTGGTGTTGTAGAGGCCCAGTTCCAAAGTCAGATCGCGTACGGGGACCATCAAAATCTGGAAGGGGACAAAGTTGCCCGCCACGAACATGAAGAAGATCCAAAGGTTCGATTTGAACTTGTAGATTCCAAGCGCAAATCCGGTCATGCAGCTGAGCGCCACGGCTCCGATCACGGTGGGTACGGTGATCAGGAATGAGTTCAGCAAATATCGAGGCATGTCTGAATTAAAGAAGACCTGCCCATAGTTGAAAGCGCCCTCAAAGCTGGACGGCATGCCCCAATAGTTCGCGTTGGTGAAGTCTGCCGCCGGTTTGACCGAGAACAGGGCGACCGCCAGCAACGGCCCCAGCCACAGCAACAGCGCCAGAGGCAGCATCGCCTGATAGGTGATCTGGGCTGCGCGGGGTTGTTTTTCGATGGGTTTGGGAAACATCTCAGTGCCCCTTTTCTTCGCGATACATCGACCACAGGAAATAGGCGATGAAGCAGAGCATGATGAGGAACAGGATCACCGCGATGGCGGCTCCATATCCCATGCGGAAACCGTATTCGGACAGGGCGACTTCGAACATGTAATAGGCCAGCACACGGGACGACCCAAAAGGCCCCCCCTGTGTCATGATCGAGATCAGGTCAAAGCTGCGCAACGCACCGATGATGGTTACGACAAAAGCGATGAACGTCGCGGGTCGCAGTTGCGGCAGGATGATGTGCCACAGCATCCGCCCACCTTTTGCACCGTCAAGCCGTCCGGCCTCGATTTGCTCGGGGTCAACGGCGTTCAGGCCGGTGAGGTAGAGGATCATGCAATAGGCGGTTTGCGGCCAGAGCCCTGCGAAGATGATGCCATAGGTAACGAACCGTTCGTCGCCCAACACATTCAGCGGGCCCATACCGAATAAACCTAGGAATTCGTTCAACAATCCGAATGTCGGGTCGTAGAACCATGTGAAAACAAGGCCAACAACAACCTGAGAGATGACGAACGGAAAGAAGAACAAAGACTTATAGAGCCGTATGCCCCAGACCGTCTGATTCAGGAACAGTGCGATGAACAGGCCTGCGGGAATTGCAGCAAGATACAGGACCAACCAGATCAGGTTGTTCTTGAGCGAAATGTAGAATGCGTCACGGTCGACCCATTCCCAATACAGATCCTCATAGTTGCGCATGCCTACATATTCGGCGGCTCCCAGCCCATCCCACTCGTAAAGAGACAGGTTGAAAGACTGAAACACCGGGATGATCACATAGACCAAGAAGAACAGCAGGCCCGGAGCCAGAAACAGCCAAGGCGCGATGCGCTGCTGGTTTCTGTGGAACCAGCTTTCCTGTTCTGGGGTGTCAACTACAGCGGTCATGGAACATCTCTGGTTAGGGGGTGAAGGCGGGCTGAAGCCCGCCCTACGATTTTGAATGTTTTAAGGCCGAACTGAGTTCGGCCCTAATTACACTTAGTTGTCGTAGATGCGCTCACGCGCGCGTTCCAGCTTGGCCAGAATCTTATCCGCGTTGTCAGGCTTGACCATGAATTCCTGGAAGCCCTCCATCGAGACCTTGGCCATTTCTGCTGGTGCGTCACGGTCCCAGAACTGGGCAACACCGCCAGGGCTGTTGGACGACAGCATCGTGAAACCTTGCTGCAGGAACTTATCGTCATCTACCGCAGATTGCGCATTCACAGGCAATTGGCCGAGGTTCGCACCGTTGTTGATTTCGGTCTGCTCGTCCGCGGAAACCGCAAAACGCAGGAACTCACGGGCGGCTTCCTTGTTTGAGGCATTGGCCGGAATGTGGAACGTGTCCGTCGGCGCATCTTCGGCCAGTTCGACATCGGGGTTGATGGCAACGAACTGGTAGAAATCCAGCTGATCGTCCGTCAGACCCGCCTCACGCAGGGGCGCCACGGCGAAGTTGCCCATCAGATAGGCCGCCGCCTCGCCGTTGACCATGAAGGGCAGGGCTTCCTGCCAGCTATAAGTCTGGTGATTGTCGATGAACGCGCCCATGTCGATCAGCTGTTTCCAGTTGGCGAAGGTCTGCTTGACCCGGTCGTCTTCCCAGCTGATTTCACCATTTGCGAGTTGGTTGTGGAAATCGAACCCGTTGGTGCGCATATTCAAGTAGTCAAACCAGCCACCGGCGGTCCACAAGAACTTGGTTCCGATGGTGTAGCAGGCGCGGCCTGAATCAACTATCTTCTGGCAATTGGCCAGCTCTTCTTCCCAAGTGGTTGGCTCGGTCAAGCCAAGTTCATCAAAGATGTCTTTGCGATAGTAAACCCCCCACTGATAGTATGTGTACGGGACACCCCATTGCTTTCCATCAATGGTCATCGCGCCTTTGGTGGATGCCAGATTGTCGGCGATTTCAGGCTCGGCCCACAGATCTGAGACGTCCTCGAACAGGCCCGCCTCGACATATGGCTTCATCCGGTTGGCAGCGTACCATGTGGCAACGTCAGGCGTGTCTGCCGTCAGGAAGTTGCGGATCTGGGTCTTGTAAGCCTCACGGTCGATCACGGTGGTCTCGATTTCCAGACCAGGATGTTCAGCCGCGAATCGCTCGATCATCGCTTCCATCGTCGCGCGCGGCGCCGGGTTGGATGTATCGAGGAAGATTCGCAGCTCGCCGGTCAGCTCAGCTGCAACAGGCGCAGCAAGTGCCACACTGGCAGCCAAAGCAGCTGCTGTGCGCTTGAACATGGAATGCATGGTTTCCTCCCTTAAGCTTCCATATTGGTTCCAAATATTGAAACCTTGTTTTATATATTGAAAACTACACATCGACTCGGCTAGTCTTGTCAAGACCCTCGTGCCCATAGCCGGGGGAAAGTGGAGGAGAACAGGCACCCGTGGCAGGTGACGGAACAATAGGAAAAGCATGTGACGTGCTGGAGCAAGTTGCGGCGTTCGAGCGCCCAGTGCGCTTCGGTGAGCTGTTGGAAAGCAGCGAATTCCCCAAGGCGACGCTGTATCGCTTTCTGCAATCGCTGACCAATCAGGGCATGCTGCATTACGAACCGGAACGGCAAACATATTCTCCGGGGATGCGGTTGGTGCGGTTGGCTCATTCGGCATGGACCCAAAGCTCGCTTGCGCCCATTGCGCGGCCTTTCTTGGACGCCCTCAGCGCCGAGACAGGGGAAACGGTGCACCTGGCGCAGCTTGATTCCGGTCAGGTGCTTTACGTGGATAAACGCAATGCTCAGCGACCGATCGAAATGTATTCCGAGGCTGGCAAGGTCGGCCCGGCTTATTGTACCGGCGTCGGTAAGGCGATGATGGCTTATCTGGACGAGACTCAGTTGGAGAAGACGATCTCGCAACAAAGCTTTCACCGGTTCACCGACAAGACACTGGCCTCGGAGAAGGCATTGCGAGCCGATCTCGAGCTGATCCGCAACCGGGGTTACGCGGTTGATGATGAAGAGCATGAGCCCGGCATCATCTGTATTGCCTGCCCGATCCTGACCTCCGGGGACCGCATGTTAGGGGCTCTATCGGTGACGGGATCGACCGGAAGGATGGATTTCGAACAATTACAATCTTGGGTGCCACGCGTCCGGCGCGTCGCTGAACAGATTGGCACAGAAGCACAGGCGTGGCGGTTCCCCGAGGGCCAACAGAATAGGATGCAAGCAACATGACAGGTGTAACCCTGAAAGGCGCGATCAAACGGTATGGCCAGACTCAGGTCATTCACGGGATCGATCTGCAGATTGAAGATGGCGAGTTTTGCGTGTTCGTGGGCCCTTCGGGCTGCGGCAAGTCTACTTTGTTGCGGATGATCGCGGGGCTTGAGGAAACCTCGGATGGTGAGATCCATATCGGCGCACGTGAAGTCACGCATGTCGACCCGGCCAAGCGGGGGGTGGCGATGGTTTTCCAGACCTATGCGCTCTATCCCCATATGACGGTGGCCGAGAATATGGGCTTTGGCCTGCGGATGAACGGTGTCGCCAAGGCTGAGATTGACCAGAAGGTTCAGGAAGCGTCGAATATCCTGAAACTCGACCAATATCTGAAACGCAAACCCAAAGCGTTGTCCGGCGGTCAGCGTCAGCGGGTTGCGATTGGGCGCGCCATTGTGCGCGGCCCCGAGGTGTTCCTGTTCGACGAGCCGCTTTCGAACCTTGACGCAGAGCTACGCGTGGAGATGCGGGTCGAGATTGCGCGACTTCATCAGGAAATCGGCGCAACGATGATCTATGTTACGCATGATCAGGTCGAGGCGATGACCATGGCCGACAAGATTGTGGTATTGCGCGACGGTCGGATCGAGCAGGTGGGTGCCCCTATGGACCTGTATCGTGACCCCGATAACAGATTCGTGGCGGGCTTCATTGGCTCTCCGGCCATGAACTTCTTAGAGTGCGATGTCGTGGATGGCACGGTGCGGCACCCTGCGCTGACTGATGCGATCCCGGTTACTGAAAGTGTGCCGAGTGGAGCTACTAAAGTTACACTGGGCATTCGCCCCGAACATATTCAGGTGGATCGAAACGGTGACACCTGCACGGTCGATCTGACCGAAGCGCTGGGTGGTGTATCCTATTCCTATCTGCTTACGCCCAATGGCGATAAGCTGATTGTGGAAGAGCGGGACGACCAGCGCAGTACGACCGGTGACCGTATCGGGCTTTCGATCCGGCCCGAACGCGCGATGCTGTTCGATACCGAGTCGGGTCAGCGGCTGCGATAGGGCTTGCCAGACCGAAGCTGTTTTGCATGACTGCGCATTAATCATCGGCTTTCAGGAGGCCATATGCGCAGTTCCAAAACCATCCATGTGATCTCAGCCCATGCCGAAGGCGAGGTGGGCGATGTAATCGTTGGAGGTGTTACCCCACCTCCCGGGGAAACGGTTTGGGATCAGAGAACCCATATCGCCGAAGATCAGACCCTAAGGGATTTCATGCTGAATGAACCCCGCGGCGGTGTCTTTCGCCATGTGAACCTGCTGGTTCCACCAAAAAACCCCGAGGCCGCTGCCGCTTTCATCATCATGGAGCCGGAAGACACGCCGCCGATGTCCGGTTCGAATTCCATCTGCGTTTCTACGGTTTTGCTGGATAGCGGCATCCTTCCAATGCATGAACCAGAAACTCGTTTGACGTTAGAAGCTCCCGGAGGGCTGGTCCGCGTCCGCGCCGAATGCCGCAATGGCAAGGCCGAACGCATCTATGTGCAGAACGTGCCAAGTTTCGTCGACAAGCTGGATGCCCGGATCGAGGTTGAGGGCATCGGAACGCTGCGCGCAGATACCGCGTTTGGTGGCGACAGTTTTGTAATTGTCGATGCAGCTGATCTGGGTTTTGACCTGACGCCTGATGAAGGCGCTGATCTTGCCAGAACCGGCGCGCGTATCACCGATGCCGCCAATGAGCAGCTTGGCTTCAATCATCCCACCAAAGACTGGAATCACATTTCATTCTGCCAGATCGCAGGCCCGCTGGATCGGCAGGGTGATATCCTCACCGGTCGCAATACAGTCGCCATCAAACCCGGCAAGCTGGATCGTTCACCCTGCGGCACCGGAGCTTCGGCCCGAATGGCTGTTTTGCTTGCCAAAGGGCAGATGTCGATGAATGACCGCTATCACGCGCGCTCGGTTATCGACAGCGAGTTTCGCTGCCGCATCGTGGATCAGCTCGATCTGAATGGGCGCGTGGCGATCACCCCGGAAATCTCAGGGCGGAGTTGGATTACGGGCACGCACCAGCACATGCTGGACCCGGAAGACCCTTGGCCCGGTGGCTACCGCTTGAGTGATACTTGGGGTGCATAAGTCGGGGCCAAAATTGACCCCGTACTTTGGTTGATCTTCAGCTATCGAGGTTGAACATCAGTCTTGCTGTCACTGGTACGGTACGGGTGATGCTGGGAAGTTGCGCCAGCTCCATTAGCTTGTCGACACCTGCTGAGACGCCCGCATCCTCGGTGCTGATGAAGACCATATCGTTGGTTGACACCATGACAGTGTCTTCGGCCACGCGCAAAATGAACATATCGGTGTAGAACTCAACCTCGGTCCCGGCCAGAGCCAGTTTGACATCCACTTCAACCGTGTTGCTGGAACCCACATCCAACTTGGACACCTCATCCAAATCAATCTCTGCGGTCAGCGTGGCTGTTGCCACCTTGCGGAACACATGTTCGATCATCCGCTCGTTGCGGATATCGATATTCGTTTCGACCGAGGACAAGTCGATATCAATCTCAACTTTGCCATCCTCGCTGACATGGCCCGATATGTTGGTGAAGGAATTGACCTCGCCCACATCGTCGATCTTAACCGTGCCATAGGCCAGATGAGAGGCGCTGGGATTTAGTGTCCAATCAGCGGCCAGCGCGGGACCTGCAACAAAAGCCGACGCAATCGTGATTGTTTTGAACAGAAGTTTCATTTCATTCCTCCAGAGTCTATGACAGTTCAGACCAAGCGGGCCCGGTCCCGTGACAAAGCAAACACACACAGGTCGCGATTTATTCGATGAGTGTTGAGATGAGCACCGAACAAGCCGTGCGCGGCGCGATCCAGACCCATTCAAAACGGGTCTGGAGGTTTGGATTGGCGCTGTCGGGGGCGTCGGATGTTGCGGACGATCTGCTGCAGGCAACAGCCTTGCGGGCGTTAGAAAAGCACCATCAGGTAACTTCATATGATCGGTTGGACAGCTGGCTGATGACGATCTGCCGCTCGATCTGGTTGAACGAGATACGGGCACGGTCTGTGCGCAAGGCGCAAGCATTGTCGGTTACACCTGAGGCGGAATTGGTTGCACACGGACCCGACTCAGAAACGAATATTTTCGCCGCTCAGGTGTTTACTCAAGTGATGCAACTGCCAGAGGCGCAGCGCGAAACGGTGATGCTTGTATTTGTAGAAGGGTACAGTTACCGCGAAGCTGCGGCCATGCTGGATGTTCCCATCGGCACGATCATGAGCCGGTTGTCCAACGCCCGGCAGAAACTGAAAACCGTAATGCAGCACGAAGCGGGCGACGCGGTGCAACGGAGTGGCAAATGAAGTTTTCCGACGAAACACTTCTGGCCTATCTGGAAGGCAGCCTTGATGGGGCCGAAGTCCACGCCATCGAAGTGGCCGTGGCAGAGGATACGGGTCTTGAAGCCCGCTTGATGGCGTTGGATCCGTTTGCCCCTGTTGTACAGCAGGTTTTTGATGACGTCCCGGCTGAGGTTCCTGAAATTGATCTGCCTGCGCCCACTCCGCAGCAATACAAATCAGGACCTCTTCGATTGCTGGCGGTTGCGGCCTCGGTTGCCGTTATCGCAGTATCCGCAACCTTCTGGGTGACGCGTCCGAAGGCTTTGGGCTGGGCAGAGCAAGCCGCAATTTATCAATCACTCTATTCAGCCGAAACGATTGCTGATCTGGATAACTCTCCGCAAAAACTGGACGCGCAATTTGCTCAGGCTGAGGCTCAGCTCGGCCGACCCTTAAATCGGGAGGTGCTGGAAAATCTTCCCGGCCTCGACCTGAAACGCACACAGGTTTTATCATTCAAAGGTAAGCCATTGGTTCAGGTTGTCTTTGCTGATGCACAAGGAAATCCATTTGCGTTCTGCGTGATCCGGCAAGGTCCAAATGCCCCATCGAAGGCAGTTAATCTTGCAGTGCTGAGCGGCCTATCAACCGCGACATGGGCAAAAGATGGGTATGGTTATATGCTGTTGGGTGGCGATCGCGAGACAGATCTGAGTGGAGAGCTGCATGCTCTGACCGCAGCCTTTGCGGGTTGATTATCGGGATTTCGGGAAACCCCTTGTGAACTTCGGCAAATGCTCGAAGAATGCCAGATATGAAGCCGATCCCTCAAGAACCGGACCCAGACGATGATGAGGCCCTGGACGCAGGGCCGCGCAGCATCTATGACACCGATCCACCGGATGAAGAGGATCTATGGTTTCTCCCTCTAGCGGATGAAGAAGATCCTGAAGAATTTCTTCCGTCTGTCCCAAGGCCTGATCAAAGCCTCCTTTTTGATCCAAGGGATTGGCGCACGGCTCAATCTGAACTGTCCGCTGAACTTGCTGATCTGGCCGTGACTTTCGGAGCGCTGGATGAACGTTTGCGCGCAGGGCCGAAAGGATGGGGTCACCGTCTGGCCTTAATGGAAGTGTCGGATTTGGGCTGGTGGACCGGAGACCGGATCAGCGTCGATCGTCTTGCGCTATGGACCGGATTGCGGATCGGTGCGACGAGTGATGACGTTCAGGCGTTGTACCGGGCAGGCTGGGCGGTGCGGCGACTATCCTCGGGTGCTGGGCCATCAGAGGGCGGATGGGACGCTGGGCTGACCGCTTTTCTGGATCGTCAGGCCCAGGGCATCGAGGACGCCCCAGAGACCGTGATAGATCTGGCCGAAGTGATGCGGAATGTGGCTGCGTTGCACCCGGTGACTCAGGCTGCAATCGGGTTCCACGCGTGGCGCGCGCTCTCTCCAGGCATTGGACAGGATACCGAAGCTGCCGTTATTGCAGCCCGCCATGCGGCATCGATAGGGCGAGGAGGCGCATTGTTCATGCCGCTTTCCTTGTCGGGACCGGGTGCGTTGCGCGGTGCAGGCTCATTGGATGAAAAGCTATCCGCCTGGATAGGTGGGGCAGGTCAGGCCTCGCTTGCAGCTCTGCTGCATCTGGACCGGATCAGCGCTTGGGAAGAACGTGCCCGTGAGGCTGTATCAGATCTGAGTGGGCGAACTCCACCAGTGTTGATCGATGCGCTGACAGCTTGGCCGATGGTATCGGCACCATTGGCCGAAGAGCTGACCCAAGCCTCGCGCGCGGCCATACAGCGAAATCTGGACAAATTCAGCGACAGAGGATTGATCCGCGAGGTGACAGGGCAGGGCCGTTATCGAGTCTGGACAGCGGCATTATAACCGATCTTTCGAATTCCCCGTTTGCTTGCATTTGGCCGAGTCTTGCTGTTTCTGGAAGAACAAACAGGCGAAGTAGAACCATCGGGGCGCAATCATGAGCAAATCAGCACTGATAACCGGTATTACGGGTCAGGATGGCTCTTACCTGGCTGAGCTGTTGCTTGCCAAAGGCTATGACGTTCACGGTATCAAACGACGCGCATCGTCTTTCAATACGCAGCGGATTGATCATATCTATCAGGATCCGCATGAACCAGATCCCAGGCTGCATCTGCATTATGGTGATCTAAGCGACACCTCGAACCTGACCCGGATCATTCAGGAAGTGCAGCCCGACGAGGTCTATAACCTTGGTGCGCAATCCCATGTCGCGGTGAGTTTTGAATCGCCTGAATACACGGCGGATGTGGATGGGTTGGGTACGCTACGCCTGCTCGAAGCGATCCGGTTTCTGGGACTGGAGGGCAAGACCCGGTTTTATCAGGCCTCTACCTCAGAGCTCTTTGGTTTGGTGCAGGAAACACCGCAACGCGAGACAACGCCTTTTCACCCGCGCTCACCCTATGGGGTCGCCAAGCTGTATTCCTATTGGATAACAGTAAATTATCGAGAGGCTTACGGGATGTACGCCTGCAACGGTATTTTGTTCAATCACGAAAGCCCCCGGCGTGGTGAGACCTTTGTGACTCGTAAGATCACTCGTGGCCTTGCAAACATCGCGCAAGGTTTGGATGACTGTTTGCATATGGGTAATATCGATAGTTTGCGCGATTGGGGGCACGCGCGGGACTATGTGAAGATGCAGTGGCTGATGCTGCAACAGGAGACGCCCGAGGACTTTGTAATCGCCACCGGCAAGCAGTATTCCGTGCGCCAGTTCATCGAATGGTCTGCCAGCGAGCTGGGTTTGGTGCTGGAGTTTTCAGGGGAGGGTGTCGAGGAATTTGCGATTGTTCGCGAAGTAGTGGGTGATAAGGCGCCTGCCCTGAAAGCTGGCGATATCGTGATGCGGATCAACCCGCGTTACTTCCGACCGGCCGAGGTTGATACGCTGTTGGGAGACCCGTCCAAGGCCAAGCAAAAACTAGGTTGGGAACCCGAGACCTCTGTGCAAGATGTATGCGCCGAAATGGTTGCCGAAGATTTGAAAATCGCACGGCGCAATGCCCTGCTCAAAGAACACGGGATGGCTGCGCCAGTCACACGGGAAAACGGCTGAAATGGGCAGCTCGCGCAGAATATATGTAGCGGGTCATCGCGGCATGGTCGGAAGCGCGATTCTGCGAAGGCTGCAGCAGCGCCAACAGGCAGGTGAAAAACTCGAGCTAATCACGCGGACGCGGAGCGAATTGGATCTGACCGATCAGGTTCAGGTTCAGAATTTCATGCGCTCAGAACGTCCGGACATCGTGATTTTGGCCGCCGCCCGTGTTGGCGGTATCTATGCGAACAACACATATCCGGCGGATTTCATCTACGAGAACCTGATGATCGAATGCAATGTGATCCATCAGGCGTTTTCGGCAGGTATAAAACAGCTGCTGCAACTTGGAAGTTCCTGCATTTATCCGCGCTCAACACACCAGCCTATGCGCGAAGACGCGCTTTTGACCGGGCCGCTGGAGCCGACAAATGAACCTTACGCCATCGCCAAGATTGCCGGGATCAAGCTTTGTGAAAGCTATAACAGGCAGCACGGCGTAGACTACCGGTCCGTCATGCCGACGAACCTTTATGGCCCCGGAGACAACTTTCACCCTGAAAACAGTCACGTGCTCCCGGCACTGATCCGACGTTTTCACGAGGCACAGCGTGATGGGCTAGATGAAGTTGTCATATGGGGAACCGGAAATCCGCGACGCGAGTTCTTGCATGTTGATGATATGGCCGAGGCGTCGGTGTTTGTTTTGAACCTGCCACGCGAAATATATGAGGCAAATACTGATCCAATGTTAAGCCACATTAATGTGGGTACGGGCAGCGATACATCGATCGCAGACCTCGCAACGATCATTGCGGGTGTCGTCGGTTTCACTGGCCGGATCACGTATGATCCAGACAAACCGGATGGCACGATGCAAAAACTGATGGATGTATCGCGCCTCGCAGGTATGGGCTGGAGTGCTGGCATCAGTCTTAACGACGGAATTCGCCAGACCTATGCGTGGTTTCTAGATCAATCAGAAACCGATCTGCGCGAAAGGTGACCGCCCGCGCAATGGCCCGGACGGTCTGAGCTGTCAGAACCAGCGGCCGATGGCGATCATTGATGGTTCAATATTTGTGGCATCCGAAATTGCCGCCAGCACCTGGAATGTCGCTTGTGTTTCCGATGGCGTGTCAAATCCTACAAACCGACCGAGCCCGCCACCATTCCCGCTAAGGGCTGGTTTACTGCCAGCGGCAAAAGCGATGGGAAAATTCCAGTTGGCAGAACCGCTGGTGAACAAGGCACCGGTTGCGGTCGTACATCCGACAGCATCAAGAGTTGTTGTACAAATTTGGGTACCGTCAGCAAATCGCGTGTAGTCTCCATTTGTATTACTGCCATGCTCGATCACAGCCCCAGAAGGTACACCACTGTTTTGTGACACTGTGCCCAGTACGTTGCCCGGCCCGTATCCATAATCTGCCCGCATCAGGCGACCAGGCGTGGTATCATTGGCGCTGCTCTGTATGGCTGCGCCACCCGCTATACCAGATGAGGCGTCAAACCGTAGTGCTTCAACCCAGCTCCCGCCATCTGGCGAGACTTTGATCGAGAACTCCGTGTTGCCAGAAAGGCCCATCTCGGCGTGACCGGTCCAGTTGGATTGAAACAAAAGCGAGGCCGTGTCGCCGTCGCTGGCTTTGTTGACCTTCAACTGATGACCACCACCTTCATGGGTTAGCAACGTCGCAGGGCTACGCACCGCCAGCCGATTGGTGCTGTCGGATCCGGTTGCAACGCCAATTCCTGGCAGATTCTGCAAATCAACAGGCGGGTCGATCCAGGCGAATCCGTTCCAGATTTTCAACTGCTCCGAGCTTTGGTCCCAGGCCCGCCACCCCAATTCCGGCGCTAAGAAATGCCATCCGTGGTCCAGCCACGCTGCCAATTGGCCGTCGTGACCAGCCCAAGTCCCCGTAGGCGCTGTGCCGAGTGCATGCGTTTCCCCCTGATCGGGCGCAGCGGGCGGTATTGTCGCGTCGATGGAGACTACGCTCAGTTGGACTACAAGATCGAGTGTACGCAGCGCCTCGTTATGGGTCACTTGTTTCTGGGCCTGAGACGGTTGAATAAAGGGCAGGTTCAAACGAGGTGAGTTCTGTGGCACGGGCGTCCTCCTGAGATGTCGCTTTGACAATGATCGCGCGCCACCCTGCCTCAATCGGAGTGAAGCCCACCTGACGAACCCGGACGCTGGGTTTTTGATTTGTTAGGATTTGAGAAATGTCAAAAACCCACCTGCATTGCAGATAGCGAGATTTAATCAGAGATAAAGGGCTACTAGCGCCTACTGACTTAGGTCAATTACGCGCATATACATCTTCATAGCGAATAATGTCGTCTTCACCCAGATAGGTCCCGGTTTGTACTTCGATCAGGACCATGGGGACTTTGCCGGGGTTCACCATCCGGTGAACCGCACCCAAAGGCACATAGACCGACTGGTTTTCTGACACCAGCTGAACATCGTTATTTATCGTCACTTCGGCGGTGCCCTCCACGACGATCCAGTGCTCGGACCGATGATGGTGAGATTGCAGACTCAGCGATGCACCGGGATGGACATGGATACGCTTGACCTGGAACCGGTCTCCAATGACGAGGCTTTCGAACCACCCCCAGGGTCGATGATCGACGGGCAGGGATTCCGCCTGCTTGGCGCCTTTTGCTTTCAAGGCTGCGACGGCCTGTTTGACATCCTGCGCGCGGTCCATGCTGGCCACCAGAACCGCATCGGGCATCGCGACTGTAATCACGTTTTCCAGCCCCATCGCTACTACCTCCTGTGCAGGAGATTCTGAGCGCACCAGCACATTGTGGCAATCAATGGCAGTGACTTCACCGGCGGTAGCGACCCCATTTGCATCAGGGTTGCTGAGCTCCTGCACCGCCGACCAACTGCCTACATCTGACCAACCGGCTGCATAAGGAACAACGCTGAGGTTGCTAGCCTTTTCCATAACCGCATAGTCGATCGATATGTCCTGAACTGAGTTCCAAGCGATGGGGTCAAGCCGCAGAAAGCCCAGGTCAGACTGCGCCTGATCAACAGCGTTCTGAACCGGAGCTACAAGATCCGGCGCATGTTGGTCATAGGCCGCAAGGATATCGCGGACCGCAAACAGAAAGATGCCGGAATTCCAAAGGTAACTACCTTCGGACACCATCGTTTCGGCGCTCCTCAGGTCGGGCTTTTCAACAAATCGATCGAGAGGAATCGTCGCACCCGATGCGTCGGGAATCTGCCGAAGTTTGAGATAACCATATCCAGTCTCTGGCCGGTCAGGCGTGATTCCGAATGTAACAAGGTCTCCGCGCTCATCGATCGTACGGATACCTTCCGCAACTGCCTCGTGAAAGGCCTGAGTATCCGGAATGACGTGATCGGACGCCGCCACCAGCATCAATGCATCGGGATCGCTGGACGAAAGGTGCAGAGCTGCCGCCAGGACAGCCGGAGCTGTGTTGCGCCCTTCAGGTTCAATAAGGATCGGGCCTGGGTCAATTCCAACGGCCATCAACTGCTCAGGTACAACGAAACGGAATGCTTCATTGGTTAACAGCAACGGCTTTGCGTAAGGCGTTTCGACGGGTCCTTTAAGACGCTTTGCACATTGCTGCAAAAGGCTGGTTTCACCAATCAGCGCCACGAATTGTTTTGGGTAGCTTTTGCGTGACAGGGGCCATAACCGTGTTCCGGAGCCACCGCATAAAATTACCGGATAGACGGTCCTCATGCTGCCCTCGCTCTCTGTGTTCTTGGGGTCGAGCTATTGCAATGAATGCCAACTGTTTGAAGCATCTTACCTATTGCGCGGCCTGGTCCGACGAAACGATATCATGCAGATACTGACTTAAATCATCACGCAGATCGTCGCGGGCCAGCGCAAACGATACCGTGGCCTGAAGGAAACCGGCCTTTGAGCCACAATCAAATCGTTGGCCTTCAAATTTGTAACCAAATACAGGAACGCCATTTCCGATATCCTCGGCGATCGCGTCAGTCAGCTGGATTTCGCCTCCGCTGCCTTTCTTCTTCTGGTTCAAATTGTACAGTACCGAGGGGCCCAAAATATAACGACCAATTACGGCGAGATTTGATGGTGCCTCCTCAGGTTTTGGTTTTTCAACCATTCCCTTGGCTCGGACAACCGTACCGACGTTTTGGCCTGTATCCAAAATACCGTAAGAGCTTGTCTTTTTATTTGGAACTTCCATCGCAGCAACCATATTGCCGCCGGTTTCCTCATAGGCCTCGACCATTTGCTGCAGGCAGGGTTTGTCAGCAGCAATAACATCATCGGGCAGCATTACCGCAAAGGGCTCATCTCCGATCAGTCGCCGTGCACACCAAACTGCATGTCCAAGCCCCAGCGCCTTGTGCTGACGAATATAGGCGATCGCGCCGCTTTCCATATTGGTCGCGTTCAATATCTCAAGCAAATCGTCTTTGCCCTTGGATTTCAAATCCTGCTCCAACACAAGGTTGTGGTCAAAGTAATCCTCAAGCGCTGACTTCCCGCGTGACGTCACGAAGATAAACTCGGTGATCCCGGCTGCCCGCGCTTCGTCAATTGCATATTGAACCAGCGGCCTATCGACCAAAGTCATAATCTCTTTTGGCACCGATTTGGTCGCCGGCAAAAAGCGCGTCCCCATACCCGCGACGGGGAAAATAGCCTTTGTGACTTTGCGTGCCATGTTACCTCATGATTTCCATAGTCTGCCCGCGCGCTTTGTAGGCGCTGGGGTCCTCACATAAAACTTAAATTCGCATCAATCAATCTCACCCGACAGTAGTGCAGCGGGCACGATGGAATCTGCCACTAACCTGCACACAGAGTCAAAACGAAACACACCCAAACGTGGTTTTAGCTAAGGTACACTGAGTATTTGGTGCGCTGAAAAGTAGGATTCGCGCCCCTGAAACCTTCAAGCTTCGGGGCGCGAATAGTCAGGAGTTAGCCATAATCGCATCAAGCGGATCATGTTCGGCAACGAAATGGTCAGGAGCAATTTCGCTAAGCCGCGGAACATAATCCGTTTCGCCCGAGGACAACTTGCTGGGCAAGAAACGCAATGTGGCCTTGGGATCCATCGGGGACGGTAATTCACCCGGTAATTTAAGCCTTTGACGGTTACGCTCAACATCCGGATCAGGAATCGGAACCGCCGAAATCAGGGATTTGGTGTAGGGGTGTATTGGTTCAGAACATATCACTTCACCATCGCCCAATTCGACAATGCGACCCAAGTACAAAACCATGATTCGGTTAGACACTGCGCGTACAACTGAAAGGTCATGACTAATGAAAATCATCGACAAACCGAACTCTTGTTGCAATTCTCGCAACAATTCCACGATCTGGGCCTGAATGGACACATCCAGTGCCGAAACGGCTTCATCGCAAATGATCAACTTTGGTTTGTTGATCATTGCCCGAGCGATTCCGACGCGCTGATTTTGCCCACCTGACAGTTCATGTGGATAACGGTTGATCATATTGGTTGGCAGGCCAACACGTTCCATCATCTCGGCGACCAAGTCCTTGCGTTCGCGTTCCGTCAGGTCTGGGCGATAGGTTTTTAATGGTTCCGCGATTGAGGCCGAGATTGTCATCCGTGGATCAAGGCTGGCGAGTGGATCCTGGAATACAATCTGCAGATCTTTGCGATATTTGTTCAACTCGGACCGTTTCAACCCGACGATCGGATGGCCCAGCCAGCTGACGTTGCCCGCACTGGGTTCGATCAGTTGCAGAACCGCCCGCGCCAGCGTGGACTTGCCGCAACCGGATTCACCCACAACACCCAGCGTTTCGCCCTTGCGAATATCAAAGCTGACACCATCCACGGCCTTGAGCGGCACCTTGTGGCCGAACAATCCGCCCGGAACATGGATTGGGAAATGAACCTTGACGTCGTCAACGCGCAGCAGTGGCTCTTCGGTCTTGCCCAATGCTTTGGGCGCGTCACCGGCGTCTATGCGAGGCATCGCCTCAAGCAGGGTGCGGGTGTACTCGTGTTGCGGAGCGCGAAAGACTTCACGGGTTGCCCCGGCCTCGACAAATTGACCAAGGCGCATGACCTGTATGCGGTCGCACATCCGCGCGACGACGCCCATGTCATGGGTAATCAAAGCAATGGCTGTGCCTTCGTCTTTTTGCAGTCGCACCATCAGGTCCAGAATGTCGGCCTGTACGGTGACGTCCAGCGCGGTTGTGGGCTCATCCGCGATCAGCAATTTCGGGTTGCACAGCATCGACATGGCAATCATGACCCGCTGGCGCATCCCGCCCGACAGCTCGTGCGGGTACTGATCCAGTCGCCGTTTCGCCTCGGGGATGCGGACGCGATCCAGCCATTCAAGGCATCGCGCTTTGGCGGCAGAGCCCTGCAAACCCTCATGCACTTGCAACACTTCGCGCATCTGTTGACCGACTCGCAAATGCGGGGTCAGGGCGGTGAGCGGATCCTGAAAGATCATACCGACATCATCGCCGCGGATACGGTTCAGCTTGCTCACTGGCAGGTTCAGGATTTCCTGACCGTTCAACATGGCAGACCCCATTGCACGACCCGCCGGAGGCAATAGCCCCATCGCTGCCATGAAGGTCTGGCTTTTGCCCGACCCACTTTCGCCGACGATGCCCAGACACTCGCCTGGATTGATGTCGAAACTGATGCCCTTGACGGCTTCGACGATGCCATCTGGAGTATCGAACTGCACGCTCAGGTCTTTGATGGAAAATAGACTCATATCAGCGATCCTTCGGGTCCAGCGCGTCACGCAAACCATCACCGATGAAAAACATGGTGATGATGATGGCGACGTAGAATGTCAGGGGATAAAGAAGCTGCCACAAAGTGCCATAGCCCATAGTCCCGGCACCTTCGGCAATCAGGCGGCCCAAAGAGGTGTAGGGTTCCGAGATCCCGAGACCCAAAAACGAAATGAAGCTTTCGGTCAGGATCATTTCGGGCACCAACAGCGAGGCGTACACGATCACAACGCCCAACAGATTGGGCAGAATGTGGCGATACATGATGGTAAACTCACTGACACCGGCGGCACGAGCGGCTTCGATGAATTCGCGGTTCTTCAGCGTCAGGGTTTGCCCCCGAACGATCCGCGCCATGGTCAGCCAACCGACTGCACCCAACGCGATGAACAGCATGAAAAAGGACCGCCCTGCCACGACAAGCAGAAGGATGATGATCAGAGTTGCCGGGATCGCCAGAAGTATGTCGACAAAGCGCATCATGGCGCTGTCGGTACGCCCTCCGATATAACCAGCGGCAATGCCATAGCAAGTGCCAACGATCAACGCAGTTGCTGCCCCAATCAGACCAACCAGTAGCGATGTGGTGGTCGCCTGAATGACACGGCTGTAAAGGTCGCGCCCCAGATCATCGACACCGAAATAGTGACCAGTCTCGATCGAGGGCATTCCCATGCCGCGTACGTCACCCATAACGTTCCAGTCGATCTCTTCATTGGACCAGGCTGCAAAATATGGTCCGATAATCGTGAACAGCACGATCAGACCCAAAACAAAAACACTGGCCATTGCGGCCTTGTTGCGGACAAAACGCATACGTGCGTCCTGCCAGAGCGAGCGCCCCTGAATGACCGTGTAATCTGTGATTTCTTCGGCCAGATGGGCGGCTTTTTGAGATTTTCCTAGCATGAGCCTGCCCCTCAGTAACGAATTTTCGGATCAAACCAGGCATAAGCCAGGTCGGTCAGAAGGTTCACGACAACGGTCAATGCGCCATAGAGAATAGTGACCCCCAGCAGCACCGCATAATCACGCGATAGTGCAGAGCCCACATAGGCCTGACCCAGGCCACCGGTCGAGAAATAGATATCGACAAAGACTGAACCCGTAAGCACGTAGACGAACACCGGCCCGAGATATGAGACAACCGGCAACAACGTAGGTTTCAACGCATGACGCCAAATTACGGTTCTGGTCGGCAAGCCCTTGGCGCGCGCGGTACGGATGAAGTTCGAGTTCAGAACCTCGAGCATCGACGAACGCGTAATCCGTGCAATCGAACCCATATAGGATGTTGCCAGCGCAATCACCGGCATGACCAGATATTGCCATTGGCCTCCGTTCCAGCCACCTCCCGGCAACCAGCCCAGCCACAGGGTGAAGGTAAGGATCAGGATCGGCCCCATGATGAAGTTTGGCAGAGCTTGCGCCGCGATACCAAGACCAACAGCGAAATAATCGATCCAGCTATTGTGTTTGATCGCGGCTGCGATCCCAAGGCTTACACCAACGGCTGTTGCGACAAGAAATGAAAGCGAGCCATAGGTCAGAGAAATCGGAAACCCTTGAGCGATGATATCGTTGACGTCCCTGTCTTTGAACTTGAAGGACGGGCCGAAATCAAAATGCACGACGATGTTGTACAGGTAGTCCCAGAGTTGTTTCCACAACGGTTGGTCCAACCCATAACGTGCCTCGATATTGGCCAGCACCTGCGGCGGCAGTGGCCGTTCCGAGGTAAAGGGCCCGCCGGGCGCAAAATGCATCAGAAAGAAACAGGCGGTGATCAGCAGCAAGATCGTCGGGATAGCGACCAGTAGTCGCCGCAGGCTGTAGGCAAGCATTTCATGCCCCCATGTTTATTGGCCCTGCCCCGGATACCTCCGGGACAGGGCGTGGTTCTATGGCGATTATTCGGCGACCTTGTACAGGTTCTTCGAATACCAGTTCTGCTCGACGTTGTTGACGGGCCAGTTCCCTACATCGCTGTCCATCATGTAAACGCCTGCATAGTGATAGATCGGGATTACAGGAGTTTCCTGTGCAATAATCCGCTCTACCTCGGTATAAAGCGGTGCCGGATCGTCCGAAGTTTTGGCTTCGGCCAGTAGCTCATCAACGCGTGCGTTGTTGTACTTTCCGTCGTTGTAACCGGAATCCGATTGCAGCAGATCAAGGAAGGTCGAGGCTTCGTTATAGTCGCCACACCATGCACCGCGAGCCAGTTCGAAGTTCTGGTTACCGCGCTCTTCCAGGAACACTTTCCATTCCATGTTTGCCAGCTCTGCATTGACGCCCAGCTTCTGTTTCCACATCTGGCTGAGTGCCACGGCCACTTTCTTGTGCGCCTCTGAGGTGTTGTAAACCATCTCAAAGCTCAGCGGATTATCCGGACCATAGCCCGCTCCTGCCAGCAACTCTTTTGCAAGCTCATCGCGCTCAGCCTGGCTCATCGAAGCCATCTCCACGTCAGGAACCGTAAAGTTGGCAGTGGCGGCGGGTGCGAACGTGTAAGCCTGGGGCTGACCACCAGCCATCACCTTTTCAGTGATGATCGCGCGATCCACGGCCAGGGACAGTGCCTGACGGACGTTGGGGTCCTTGAACGCTTCGGGACCGCTGTCAGAGACGTTGAAGGTATAGTAATAGTTGCACAAACGAGGGAAGCTGATGGCTTCATCCGGATGCTCCTGCTGCAGGCGCGGGAACTGACCGGCAGGAACTTCGGTGCGATCCAACTCACCCGCAAGGTAGCGGGTCAGGGCGACATTCTCGTCATTGATGACCAATGCCACAACTTTTTCGATAATGGTGTTGTCATTGTCCCAGTACATCTCGTTGCGCTCACGCACCGAACGTTCCTGTGGCAGATGCTCGGTCAGGACATAGGCTCCGTTCGATACGATGTTTTCCGGCTTAGTCCATGCATCGCCGAATTCTTCAATCACTTTCTGCGGCGCAGGGAAGGTTGTCGAATGCGTGGTCATCTGAGGGAAATAGGGGAGGGGCGTGCTCAGTGTGACTTCTAGAGTGTGGTCGTCAATGGCTTTGACACCCAGATCATCCACTGATTTTTGACCCGCAATGATCTCAGCCGCGTTTTCAATCGACATCAATTCCATGAACCACGCGTAGGGCGATGACAGCTCAGGATCGACAGCACGTTTCCATGCAAAAACGAAGTCACCTGCGGTAACCGGATCTCCGTTTGACCATTTCGCGTTATCGCGGAGGGTAAACGTATACACATCCTTGGTGTCATTGACCGAGTATTCGGTGGCAACGCCGGGGACCAGATTACCATCTTCGTCCTGGTTCATGAGACCTTCGAACAAGTCGCGCACGATTTCGGCGCCCGACACATCTTCAACCACTTGCGGGTCGACCGAGCTGTGCTCATCCAGAATGCGATAGATAAACGTCTGATCATCCGCCAGCGCTTCGCCGGTTTCGGGGTGGGTTCCTGCGGCGATTGCTGCGCCAGTTATGATGGTCGAGGACAACAGCCCCGCCAATGAAGTACGGACAATTTTGTGCATGTGATTACTCCCATTATTATGTGGCGTCGGGCTATCCTGCTATTGCAGCGGATACCCATCTACCTGTGTGTCTCCGACAATTGCCGTGCGTTCACCTTGATCTAGATCGCGGCAGAGTCCAAATTTCAGACCATTTCCATTGGGCAGCGTCGGAAAGCCGATTGCGAAAGTTCTCTTTCACTGCTGCAAAATCTGCTGGTTTTTGGAGAAAGGTAAAGAGTTTTAAGTCGCATTGAAGGCTCAAAGATCGATTGAAACCGTAACGTAAGGGAGCATCGAAAGATTATTCTGAAACGCTTTGCTTTGGTGACATTTTCGTGAAGTCATACAAATTGCAAAGGGCGAATGGGTTTTCGTCAACACGCGCAAATGGCGAATCAGGGCAGAATTCAGGGCTTCAGCGCTGCCTTTAAACGGTCATTTGGAAAACATGTCGGCGCACGGCCTGATGCGGCTTGCCAGCGACCGATCGAACGCCGGGTTTTATATCCAGGCAGACCATCGATGCCGCCTACATCATGACCCTGTTCAACAAGCGCTTGCTGCATTGTTGCGATATCCGACCGATAGAGGTTGCCGACGTCACCCCAGCGCCCGCGAAAATCGCCAACACCGTATTGGATGCGATCGCCGACATGGCCCACAAACAAAGCGTAGAGGTCACTGGTATTATAGTCTTTGAGGACATAAAAATTAGGCGTGACGATGAACGCCGGACCGCTGCGACCTGCGGGCATCATCAGATAACCTTCGGCAGCCAGTTCGTGCGCTGGAAAAGGTTTGCCGGAAACACGGCTGACGCCCATTGCTGCCCAATCCCGGATAAGACGCCCTTGATCAGGCCCCTCTAAGACGCATGAAACGGTATTGGGCAGATTAACCTCAAATCCCCAATCGCGATCCGCAATCCATCCGTGCTCTTCAAGATAGGCTCCAATCGACGCAATAGTATCTACGGCTGAACCCCAGATATCCGCTCTGCCATCGCCGTCGCCATCGCGCGCATAGGTCAGAAAATTTGTTGGCATGAATTGTGGCTGACCCAATGCTCCTGCCCAACTGCTCTTTAGTTCTCTTCCTTGCGCATGACCCGCTTCGGCAATTTGCAGTGCTGCGATCAGTTCTGCGGTGAAATAGTCGGCGCGCGTGCTCATGAACCCTTTCGTACCAAGAACCTGAAATGCATCGTGGCGGATTGGTACCTGACCATATCCACTCTCGCGCCCCCAAATGGCCAGAATGATGCGTGCTGGCACACCGGTTTCAGCTTCAACGCGTGCCAGGGTTTCTGCGTGACGTCTGGCCATTTTACGGCCGACCGACGTGGCGCCCTGTACGGATCCGGCATTAAAATACCGACCCGGCGAGCCAAACTCGGCTTGACGCTGCACCTTTGGTGTTTTTTGAGGGCTGCGCGGTGGCACCAGATCCGGCAGATCCCAATTTAGTTTCACCCCATCAAAAGCTTGCCGAAAAGTTTGCTTGGAAACACCCTTTGCCTTTGCCTGTGGCCAGACGGTTTGTTGCAGCCAGCTCTGAAACTGACGTTCAACCAAAACACGATCCTGCGCCAACAAAGGAGCTGCCAGAACAACCAGGAAGAGAACAGTGAAAACGAAACGCATGGAACCGATCTTGCGCGCCCGTGACGTGGTGTCAACAAGCACCTTTAGGAGCAAAATTGCAAAAGTTCTTGAGAAAATCCGTGACTCTGTCGATAGTTGCCGGGAACCCCCGCCGTAAGAGGATCATCAGGCGTGACCTTTTCCCGGATGTCTTCGATCGCAGTGTCCGCTCTGGTGACGCTAGTTGCGCTGTTGCTGACAGTGCAGGCAGCTGGGGCAAGTGATAGTTTCATCAACCCACAGGGGCCAATAGCCGAGATCCAAAAAAAGCACCTTCTGCGAGCGACCGCTCTGATTCTGATTGCGGTGATCCCGGTTTTGGTCTTGGTGCCGCTGGTCGCCTATCGGTATCGCCGACGTAAAGGTGGAAACGCATATTACAAACCACACTGGGATTTCTCTGCAAAGCTTGAGGTATTGATGTGGGGTGTACCGGTGCTGATTGTGGCGATCCTGTCATTCTACCTTTGGAAAACCACATACCGTCTCGATCCCTATGCAGCCCCTTTCGGGGAGGAACCTGCCTTGCGGGTGCAGGTGGTTGGCCTCGATTGGAAATGGTTGTTCATCTATCCCGATCTTGGAATCGCTACAGTCGGAGAGTTTGGCATCCCCATCAAAAAGCAGGTCGCGATTACGCTGACGACCGACACAGTGATGCAATCGTTTATGATCCCTGCATTGGCTGGGCAAATCTACGCCATGCCTGGCATGACAACGCAACTGCATGTGGTGGCCGACACGCCCAATACGATGCAGGGTGAGAACACGCAGTATAATGGTCGCGGGTTCACCAAGCAGAAGTTTCTAACGCAGGCTATGCAACCCGTGGATTTTGAGGCCTGGGTTGCCAGCGTCCGGGCGCATGGTATTCCGTTGACAGAAGACACGTATCAGACACTGGCCATGCGCACGGATCGGGACGAAGTTCAGGCGGCGTTAGGAACCGAACTCATGCCGCTGAACGCGCTTTATTTTACGCTGGAAGAAGGTGATTTGTTCCGCTCGATCCTGCATCGTTATCACAGCGGTGAGCCTCTTGCCCTTGACCAGCAACCCGGCACCACTGCGTTCGGGTCGGAGGCAAAACAATGACTTCAGTCGAGACTGGCATTTTGGGTCGCCTGAGCTGGGATGCGTTGCCGATCATCGGGCTCATCCGGACGCCCGATGCCAATGAAATCATCGCCAACGCTGCGGCCGGAATAGTGATAGTGGGCGTTTTGACGGTGCTGTTCCTGCTAACGTGGTTTCGCCTTTGGAGCCCTCTCTGGCGGGATTGGTTGACCAGCGCTGATCACAAGAAAATCGGCATCATGTATATCGTCTTTGCCATCGTCATGCTGGCACGGGGCGTGTTGGAAGGTGTTGTGATGCGGGCTCAACAGGCGGCAGGGCCGGGAGACGGATTTCTGGAGCCCGAACATTTCGCCGAGCTATTCAGCACCCACGGCACCATCATGATCTTCTTCGTTGCCGTCCCCTTTGTCTTTGGAGTGGCAAACTATCTGGTTCCGTTGATGATCGGTGCGCGGGACGTTGCATTTCCGGTTATGAACCAAATCAGCCTTGGCCTGACGGTATCTTCCGGCATGATGTTGATGGTCTCGCTGGTGGTTGGCGAGTTTTCGACCGGAGGTTGGACCGCATATCCGCCCTACACAGGCGCCGCGTTCAATCCCGGCGTCGGGCCGGATTATTGGATTTGGGCCATTGTTGTCTCGGGCGTAGGCACCACTCTCACTGGTATCAATTTTGCCGTTACAATTTACAAGCTGCGTGCACCAGGGATGAAATTTATGCGGCTGCCGATGTATTGCTGGACGATCATCTGTAGCTCAATCCTGATCGTCTTTGCCATGCCGCCCCTTGGCGTGGCTGCGCTGTTGCTGGCTGCTGATCGGTATCTAGATTTCCATTTCTTCACCAATGATCTTGGTGGAAACATGATGAACTATGCCAACCTGTTTTGGCTGTTCGGTCACCCAGAGGTCTATCTGCTGGTCCTGCCTGCTTATGGCATCTATTCCGAAGTCTTTGCCACTTTTTCGGCCAAGCGTCTCTATGGCTATAACTCGCTGGTCATTGCCACGATGTCGATTGCAGTATTGTCTTTCACAGTATGGCTGCATCATTTCTTCACCATGGGCCAAAGCGCGCTGATCAACGCGGTATTCGGCATTGCGACGATGCTGATCGCGATCCCAACCGGTGTGAAAGTCTATGACTGGATGGCCACGCTCTATCGCGGGCGGATACGGTTTTCCGTTCCGATGCTCTATGGTCTGGCCTTTTTGATGCTGTTCGTGATTGGTGGCCTTAGCGGGGTAATCCTGGCCAATCCGACGATTGACTATCAGGTCCACAACACGTTGTTCCTTGTGGCGCATTTCCACAACGTCCTTTTGCCCGGAGTGCTGTTTGCGCTGCTCGCGGGCTATAACTACTGGTTCCCGAAAGCCTTCGGTTTTCGCCTCAGCGAGTTCTGGGGGCGCGTCTCGGTCGTTTTCTGGACCGTGGGATTCCTGCTGACCTTCATGCCGCTTTACTTTGTTGGTTTGATGGGCATGCCGCGCCGCTCCTACAGTTGGGAGGACCCGAGCTTTCACCCCTACATGATCATTGCCGTAATCGGTGCGTTAGTCATTACCTGCGGGTTGTTCTCGATCCTTATCCAACTATGGGTCAGCATCCGGGATCGTGAACAAACCCGTGCTCCGATAGGTGATCCGTGGGATGGGCGTACACTGGAATGGTCGATTCCGTCTCCGCCACCGCCCTACAACTTTGCCATTATCCCGGAGATCACCGACCGCGACAACTTTGCCGCCGCCAAAGTGCGTGCCGCAGCTTATCCAAAACCTGAAGTCTATGAAGATATCGAGATGCCGCGCAATACCGGCATCGGGTTCATACTCTGTGTGCTCAGCGGTGTCTGGATGTTCGCGCTGGTTTGGTGGATTTGGTGGCTGGCGCTCCTGATGACGTTTGCTATCATCCTGGCAATTATCATCTGGAGCTTTGATACCAGCACCGAAATCATCATTCCTGCCGAAGAGGTCCGCAAAGACCATGAAGCTTGGCTGGACCTTGTCCATAGCACTGCAGCAGTGGATCGCGATTATGAAATCGCCCCAGAAAATCGCGGTCTCGCACACCCGGATATGGAGGCCGTGACATGAGGCGCGCACCCACGCAAAGCTATCCGGGCATCAACCTTGGCGATGGCCATGCAAGCGCCCACAAAGCCACCGAAGTTGTCACTTTTGGCTTCTGGGTCTTTCTTATGAGCGATCTGGTTTATTTCGGCCTGATGTTCGCGATCTACATCACGATGATTGATGCACAGGCCGGTGGGCCCGGACCACATGAATTGTTTGATCTGAAAAGCATCTTTGCTCAAACCCTGATATTGTTGACCAGCAGTCTGACCGTAGGGCTGGCGATGCTGGCGTTGAAATACAACTTGCCGCGGGCGCGGATCGTTCTGTGGTTTGGGGTAACACTGGTGCTGGGGCTTAGCTTTCTGGTTCTGGAGATCCGCGATTTTCTGAACATGGTAGCCCAGGGCGGTATCCCTCAGCGCAGCGGATTTTTGTCGGCTTTCTATGGCCTTGTGCCACTGCACGGTCTGCATGTCGCGTCGGGGTGCCTGTGGCTGATCGTCTTGGGCATTCAGCTAAGAATGTTCGGACTAACTGACTTGCTGATGTCCCGTATGGTGCGACTGGCATTGTTCTGGCACTTTCTTGATCTGATCTGGGTCGGCATCATCACAATTGTGTATTTCGGAGGGCTGACCTATGGATAGACGCGCTGACCTGCACAAGCGAGAGCGTCGCCGATATGTTATCGGATATGGTGGGTCTCTTCTGCTGACGCTGGCGGTCTTCTTAATCGCTCACCGATACGGGATTGAAACCAAAGGGGTCTATCTTTGCATCGGCCTACTGGGCTTGGCACAGTTGGTTGTGCAGTTGGTGTACTTTCTTCATATCGACAGGCGGCGCAACAGCCGAGAGGATCTGGACCTGATCCTTTTCTCAACGCTGGTCTTATTGATTATCATCGGCGGGACGGTCTGGATTCTAGGTAATTTGGCCATTCGGATGCACATGCAGATGATGTGATCCGCCAAGCCCTGACCCGCTTGTAGCCGCATCAGGAATGGTTCTTCGCACCACTATCATTGGTTCCATAACCGGTAACTCGATTGGTCAGGCCATCAGGACCAATCCTAACCAAAGCGCGATCCAGCATAATACCAGACTGAGAATAATGTTGCCAGCTGCGAACGCGATGGTTCTTTCACGGTTCAACTGCAGTGACTGATAAGCAAAGCTGGAAAACGTTGTGAAGCCACCGCAAAAGCCGAATACCAATCGGTTCTGTTGCTCGCTCATTTCGATTTCCCCGCCGAGATAACCAACCCAGAGACCAAGCAACAGGCTGCCTGCCACATTCACAATGAGTGTAGCGTAAGGCAGATCGTGGGTCACCTGAAGCGTCAACCAGTGGCGCAGTACGGCACCTGCTCCTCCTCCCAGCGCAAACATGACGTGCAGATGCAGGTCGTTCATTCTGGATGCCTCCAAGGCAAATACTTTCGACCCAACGCTTCACCCAAAGCCGCTACAGTTAAGCCAATTGCGATTTCTGCCCCTAAGGCGGTGATGACGTACCAACCGGTGGTTTCGGCCAAACGCTCCAACTCGGCTACAAATGAAGAAAAAGTAGAAAGGCCGCCACAAAACCCAACAGCACCCAAGTGCAGCACATGTGCATGAACTTTGTGGCGGATAGAATAAAGCCAGCCAAGGATGAAGCAGGCCACAATGTTAATACCGAACGTCTCTGTCAGGAATGGAGCACCGGGTATCGGCACCGTGAACAGTTCGCGCAGCAGCGAACCCGCAGCGCCACCAACAAAGACGGCTGCGTACATCTTGGCACTACGCCTGAGGGCAGGTGCAGTTTGTGACACTTAGATTGATCCCGCTCTTACCTGTGTCTTATCCCGCATATAGATTGCGAATGGACCGATCAACTGCCCTTGCTAACTCAACCGTTACTAACGACCGATTAGCAAGGTCTTGCAAATTCAGTTGAATCTGGTTCACGTTTAAAAACATCTGCCGGGCTTCGCGCCCACGATCCAGCCGAGGATACACAGCTCTTTACGCCACCCAGGGAGGTCAGGGATGATTGTTCGCAGACTATATTATGTGCTCAGCTTTGTGGTCCTGCCACTTACCCTATTGTTGGGGTATTTCTGGTCCCCTGCGAATTGGCTGTTGGTCATTCTGATCCCGTACGCGATTGTAGGAATGTACGATATGCTGACGACCAAGCATAACGTATTGAATAACTATCCCGTTCTCGGCCACTTCCGCTATATGCTGGAATTTGTCAGCCCCGAAATCCGGCAGTATTTTGTGGAAACCAACGAAAGTGGTCGACCTTTCAATCGGATTATCCGCAGTCTGGTCTATTCCCGCGCTAAAGGGCAGGTGGATACGCAGGCATTCGGGACCCAGTACGACATACTGAGTGTCGGTTATCATCGTTCAAATCATTCACTTTCGCCAAAACATGTCGATGAAAGTGAGGAGCGGATTATGCTTGGCGGGCCTCAGTGCGACAAACCCTATAACGCTTCGCGCCTGAATGTTTCAGCGATGAGCTTTGGTGCACTCAGCGCAAACGCGATCCGGGCACTGAACGGTGGCGCCAAGGATGGTGGGTTTGCACATAATACCGGCGAAGGAGGGCTGTCCCCGCACCATCTGGCCGAAGGTGGTGACATCATCTGGCAAATCGGAACAGGGTATTTTGGATGTCGCACCGCCGAAGGGGGGTTCGACAAGGACAAATTCGCCGAAAAAGCCAAAATGGATGTGGTGAAGGCAATCGAGATTAAACTTTCACAAGGGGCAAAACCGTCTCATGGAGGGGTATTGCCGGCCGCAAAAGTGGACGAGGAAATCGCGGAAATCCGAGGCGTTCCTGTGCATCAGGATGTAATTTCACCCCCAATACACTCGGCGTTCGATGGGCCGACAGGGTTGATGCAGTTTGTTCAGCATCTGCGGGAAATGTCTGGCGGTAAGCCGATTGGCTTCAAATTGTGCATCGGCCAACCTTCGGAATTCATGGCGATCTGTAAAGCCATGTTGGAAACCGGCATACTGCCCGATTTTATTACCGTTGATGGTGCGGAAGGAGGGACCGGCGCGGCGCCGGTTGAATTTACCAACCGTCTGGGGATGCCCCTGAACGAAGGGTTGATCTTTGTAAACAATTGCCTGCGTGGGATTGGAGTGCGCGACAAGGTGCGCGTGATTTGCTCGGGCAAGGTTGCGACGGGTTTCGACATGGTCGAGAAAATGGCCTTGGGTGCTGATATGTGCAACGCGGCGCGGGCGATGATGTTTGCCGTTGGGTGCATTCAAGCACTGCATTGCAATACCAATCGGTGCCCTTCGGGCGTGGCGACGCAGGATCCGATCCGGGGCCGAGCGGTAAACGTGCCGCAGAAACGTCAGCGTGTGCACCGGTTCCATGACGCGACATTGGAAAGCTTCCGCGAGATCTTGGGGGCTATGGGCAAAGCCAAGGTTTCTGAATTGCGACCCAGCGATATCCTCCGTCGCATGGCAGATGAGGGAGAACGATCTTACGCTGAGCTTTACAGCTTTCTGGAAGAAAACGCATTGCTGGGCAAAACCGTGCCGCAGGAATATGCTGCGGACTGGCAGGCAGCTTCGGCCAGCCAGTTCTGACAACCCCTAGCTTGGGCTTGATCGTGGGTTGTTCTGCACGTGAGTATTAATTTTGCGGATACTCCATTCAACCGCATCCCGCATGGTCCGGCCCAAAGCCACATCAAATGCTTCGACTAGATCAGGGGTCTGATCAGTCGTGGCCATTACGTTTTCCCTGAACGAGCTGGAGGCGATAATCTTGTCCTCGTACTCATCGATGATTTTGATGTTGATGCGAACTTCCACGCGCACCGTTTTTGAGTCTCCGGTTTCGCTGACGACTATGCCCTGAAACTCGCGCAAATCGGGTGCAATCACATAATCAGCCCGCAGGCCAACCGTCGATCGCCCCACGGCCGCAACCTTGCCGGAGTTTTCATAGCTTTCGACCATCAGCGCCTGAACGATCAATGGCGCACGATCCACCCAACGGGCCCGAGGTAAGTATTGAACTTGCAGCAAGGTTGGCTGAACGGCGATCTGATCGGTGTTTACTGCTGCCGTCGCTGTGGGTTCCTCAACAACGATCTGTTTCTGTATGCGCGGCAGTGAAGACGAAAACGTGCTCTTTGGGGTTAGCAAATAAAGATCGTTGGGCTTTGAGGCTTGCCGCAGCGTTCCTAGGCCGGTGCAACCCGTCATTGCGGCCAATATCAGAGACAGTGTTAAGGGCCGTATCATTGACGAAACTCCGATGCTTGGGTGCCTAACAAAAAGCGGGCGGGGTCGCGTTCGACCTTGTCGACCAGTCGGTCGAGACTAATCACCAGACGCTGCGATTCCTCGATGAAGCGGATAAACTGAGGCAAGCCAACGCGCAAGAAATCCGAGACCTGACGGCGGTTATCCTGAACGACGCCATCGATCGTACCCAACAGATCTGACGCCGATTTAGAAGCGCTCAGGACGTCGTCTGATATTTCGTCGATTTTTTCGGTTATGTTCGAAACGGTTTCCGCGACTTGATTGGCTGCCTTACTTACATCGGCTGCGACCGGAGATATATCCTCGTCCATCACGCGATTGGCCGAGTCGAATGCTCGCTCGGCCGAGTCTAGCGCCCCTTTGGCCGAGTTCATCGTGGATGTAACCGATTCAAGGGTCGTGTTTGCGTTCAGAACAGTTTCACTTATCACGCCAAGTGTCAGGCTGCCCTCATCTGACAGTCGGGTCAGCCTTTCGGCAAGGATTGAACCCCGCTCGATAAATGGTCGAATCTCCTCCTGAATTACGTTTTCAGCGCTGGCAATGGCGGTGTTTGCAGTCTCGAGAGTTGTTTTGGCAGTTTCTGACGTCTCTTTGATGCTCTTGAGCGTATCGGTTCCTGTGCTCAACGTTGTTTCGGCCGTGTTCGCTAACGTATCCAATCTCTTGGTGAATTCGCCAACATCTTTAGCGGCACCGCCCAGATCCGACGAAAGCGACTGGAAATCCGTCAGTGTTTTATCCAGTTTGCCCGACGCTTCCGCCAGATTGTTCAGGATATCCGACACCGCCTTGCGATTGCTCTCATCTACAACGGAATTGAGGTTCTCCAGCAGGGTGACCGCCTTTTCCAGAACCTCTGGTGCGCCTTCCAGTAAGGACTGGATCGAGCTGCGCTTACTTGTGATGACGCTGTTCTGGGGCAATTTCTGTGCGGTTGGTGATCCACCGGACAACTCAACATATGCCACGCCGGTGACGCCCAGAGACTGCAATTGCGCGATGGTTTCCTTGGTGACGGGGATGCCTGCATCAATCTCAAGTCGAACCCTTACTTTCGAGGGGTCATCTTTGTCCAGATCCAGGGAAATTACCTGTCCCACCGGCAAGCCGTTATAGTTCACGCCACCGGCGGCAGACAGGCCCGAAACATTGTCGAACAAAACATCATAGTAAGCGTATTGACGGGTTACTTCGAATTTGGCGAGCCATAGGAAGAACCCGAAGGCACCAAGAATGCCTGCCAAGGTGAACGCACCAATCAGGATATAATTCGCTCGGGTCTCCATCGCCTCTACCTGTCTTGCCCCTTCTGTTGTGCCGCACGGGCGCGGGGGCCTGTGAAATATTCCTGAACCCAAGGATGGTCGACCTTGGTCATCTCTTCTATCGGACCTTCAACCAGCACACGCTTTTCCGCAAGTACAGCGATGCGGTCACAAATGGCGTATAAACTGTCCAGATCATGCGTCACCATGAACACAGTCAGACCAAGCGCGTGCTGAAGTTCACCAATCAATTCATCATAAGCGGCAGCCCCGATCGGGTCCAACCCAGCGGTTGGTTCGTCCAGAAACACGATTTCGGGATCCAACGACAGGGCGCGGGCCAACGCGGCGCGTTTTCGCATACCCCCGGACAGTTCCGAGGGGAATTTGCTGCAACTTGGCTGAGGTAGTCCGACCAGACTGATCTTAAGTCCCCCAAGCGCGGCCATCAGTTTTTCACTTATGCCGGTATGTTCACGCAGAGGCGCCATCACGTTTTGCAGCACGGTCAGCGAGGAAAACAGCGCTCCGTCCTGAAAGGCGACACCCCAGCTTTTTTCGATGCGCTGACGCTCTTCTTCGGGGCCGTTGAGGACATCAACGCCCAGAACTTCGATGCTGCCCGACTTAGGCTTGTTCAACCCAACGATCGTGCGCAATAGCACCGACTTACCGGTGCCCGAGCCGCCGACCACACCCAGAACTTCACCACGCCAGACATCCAGATCAAGATTGTCATGGACCACTTGATCTCCAAACTGATTGGTCAGATGGCGCACACGAATAACGGCTTCACGTTTCGTATCGGATTGGGTTTTGTTTTGCAGCGCGGCCCCATCCATCTCATATCCCCATTTCTGAGAAAAAGATCGAGAACAGCGCGTCTATCGCAATTACCATGAAGATCGATTGCACGACCGAGGCCGTCGTCCGCTGACCAACACTTTCGGATGAGCCTTTGACCTGCATGGCTTGCCAGCAGGCAATAACTCCGATCACCAACGCGAAGAAAGGAGCTTTGATCATTCCAACGGCAAGTTGTGCCACCCCAGTATTTTCCTTCAACCGGGTCAGGAACATGCCAGGGCTCACTCCAAGGTCGATCCAACTCATCAAAGCGCCACCGATTAAACCTGCCATGTCGGCCACAAAGCCCAGGATTGGCAGCATGATAAGCAAGGCTACGACACGCGGGATGACGAGAACTTCGATCGGGTCAAGCCCGAGTGTCCGCATCGCATCAATTTCTTCCTGCACCTTCATGGAGCCGATTGAGGCGGTAAAGGCCGATCCAGAACGGCCTGCGACTATAATCGCGGTTAGCAGGATACCCAGCTCTCGCAGGATAGAGATTGAGATCAGCTCCACTACAAAGATCTCGGCCCCAAACTGTTTTAACTGAGTCGCGCCCTGGAACGCTAAGACAACCCCAATCAAAAAGCCCATCAAGGAAACGATCGGCAGAGCTTTGAAGCCGACCTGCTCCATCTGCGAGAACAAAGCAGCACGCCGCAACCGCCAGGGCATGATCAAAGTTCGAACCAAGCGATGCAGGGTAAGGCCCAGGAAGCCGACGATCGACAACGTGTCCTGCCAGGCACCAAAAGTCTTTTGACCGACCCGAGCAACCCAGTTCACAAAACCCTGCGGCGGCAGCTCCTCTCCGGCCGCATCGGGTATGTTGTGCGATACCGTCTCGATCAACGAAGAATGCGCTGGGGCCACCCCTTCAAGCCGAACCTGGGCCCCATTGGAACTCATCCGTCGTACGAGGTTGGCAACAAGCCATGCCCCTCCGGTATCCAAAGACTCGACTTGTGACATGTCTATCGTAGCATCTTGCCCGTTGGGCGTAAGAACCGCAAAATCCCCTTCAACACGATCCAACGATTGCGTGCGCAAGTCCCCCGATATCCGTATGCAAACGCCGGTTGCGCTCGTCTCAGAATTTATCGTCGGCCGTGTCATAGCCGTATGTGATGGCAAACACTGGGGACCTGCAATGGATTTGTTCAATCAAGCTAAGATTTTACCCTCACGCATGGCGAGTGTGCGACAGTGAAATTCGGGGCGAAGATTGCTACAGAAACAGTCCAATTGGTCAAAACCCGTCATTTGATTACCAAGATTCTGCTGGCCAAACCTCAAAGGATATTGATAGGCGCGCGGGAGCAAAACAGGTTAATATTCAGATAATTATGGACAAATATCCTTCTTGAGGTATCGTGTGCTGGAAATTTCAAGTTGTGGTTGATTTTGTCGAACGTGCGGCTTGGTCGGCAAATAGATTAGCTTGCAGGGCGCATTTCTGCCTCGCCACCGACGCTTGCACCACATGCCTATTGCGCACGAACTGAGAGGTGGATGATGGTCGATTGGTTGGTGAATATTCTACAGAATTATCCTGAGCTGGCGGTATTTTTGTCGATCGGTATCGGTTTCTTAGTCGGCCCGTGGAAGGTGATGGGATTCAGCCTGGGCACAGTCACCGCAACGTTGCTGGCGGCTGTGGTGATTGGGCAAGCCCAGATTGACATCGACTCGGCCGTTAAATCGACATTCTTCATTATGTTTATTTTTGCCGTGGGCTACGGAGTCGGACCGCAGTTCATTCGCGGTTTGAAGGCAGACGGCGCACGCGAGGTGCTCTTTGCGCTCAGCGTGCTCGCGCTTTGCCTTGTTATTCCGATCATCGCAGCCAAGGTGGCGGGGCTAGAGCTTGGCTATGCAGCGGGGCTTTATGCCGGATCGCAGACGATTTCGGCGGCGATTGGAGTTGCCACTGACCAGATCGGTCAGCTAGGCCTGTCTGCGGAACAGGCCAAGACCTATGCTAACCAGATTCCGATCGCCTATGCGGTGACCTATATCTACGGCACTATCGGGTCGGCCATCATTCTGGCCAAAATCGGTCCGCGCCTGATCGGTGTTGATCTGGTTGCGGCCTGTAAGGAGTACGAGGCCAAGTTGGGTGGCACGACGTCGGTGGAAACCGGTGATGGCATCGTCTCAGCTTATCGCGCGATCGAGGCGCGAGCCTTCGAGATCCCAGAGCGTAGCGATCTGCTGGGGCAACCCGTCAAAGATCTGATGCCCGGTATCCGCATCTATGCCGAACGCCTTAGACGCGACGGGAAGATCATTGAGGTAGACGATAACACCGTATTGCAAGCCGGAGATATCGTGATGTTCTCAGGCCGCCGCGCTGATCTGGTGGGGTTGCTTGAGACCAACCTCACAGAAGCTGATGCGCCTGATCTACTGAGTATTCCATCGGAAAAGCTGGATGTGCTGATCACCAGCAAAGAGGTGCATAACAAGACGCTTGAAGAACTAAGCAAATTGTCGATCGCGCGGGGCATTTATGTCTCGAAACTGATGCGCAACATGCAGGATTTGCCGCTGCTGCCAGGCACCGTTGTGCATCGAGGTGACATCGTCACAATTCAGGGCAGCAAGCGGCACGTTGAGGCCGCAGTTGCCCAGATCGGCTATGCAGACCGCCCGGTAGACACCACGGATCTGGCCTTTGTGGGTTGGGGCATATTCATCGGTGGGATCATCGGAACTCTGTCAGTCATAATGGGCGGTTTTCCGATCAGCCTTTCCACCACCGGAGGCGCGCTACTGGCTGGGCTGGTGCTGGGCTGGCTGCGCACTGTCCATCCGACATTTGGCCGAATACCTGGCCCGGCGCTCTGGTTGATGAACACGCTGGGTCTGAACGTCTTTATCGCGGTGATCGGGATCACCGCAGGGCCGGGATTTGTCGCGGGGCTGCAACAGGCTGGTATTGCGCTGTTGCTGTGGGGGATCGTCGCGACTTCGTTGCCGATGATCTTTGCGGTCTATGTCGGGCACTACGTGTTCAAATTTCACCCTGCGATCTTGTTCGGCGCCTGTGCCGGCGCTCGGACCACCACTGCCGCATTGGGTATGATCCAGGAAGCCGCTCAAAGTCGCATCCCGGCGCTCGGCTACGGAATGCCGTATGCGATCGGGAACACATTGCTGACCATCTTCGGTATGGTCGTTGTTTTGATCTTAAGCTGATTTAGAGAGGTTCACGTTATGGATAGAGTAACGCTGCACGATTACGAAGCACTCAGCCCGTTTCAGATCAAAGATGAGCTGATCAAACTGGCATCGGCTGAGGCGCACAAGGCCAACAGCGCCTTTCTGAATGCAGGACGAGGCAATCCCAACTGGGTCGCCACCCGCCCACGCGAAGCGTTCTTTGCCCTTGGTCAATTTGCAATAACTGAATCCAAACGCATGATGGACCATCCTGCTGGTTTAGGCGGAATGCCTGCGCAGAAAGGCTGCCATGAACGGCTGCAGAGTTGGGCGTCTGATCATTCTGAAACACCGGGCGTCGACACGCTGCTTGAGGTCGTGGCGCATGCCATTTCCGCATTTGATTTCGATGCGAATGAGTTTGTGCATGAGCTGACGGATTCGATCATCGGTGACAACTATCCGGTCCCCGACCGCATTCTAAAACACAATGCCGCCATCGCCCATGAGTACCTGATGTGGTCCATGTGCCGGGGTCACCGGCCTGACGCTCAGTTCGATCTGTTCGCAGTCGAAGGCGGTACGGCGGCGATGTGCTACATCTTCAAGTCGCTGAAAGCCAATCGGCTGCTGAACCCCGGCGACACGATTGCACTGTGCACACCGATATTCACCCCCTATCTGGAAATGCCAGAGCTGGATGACTACAGCCTTGAATCTGTCCATGTGGACACCGACGAGGAAGACGGGTTCCAACTGACCGACGACGCTGTGGAAAAGTTGAAAGATCCCAAAGTAAAGGCGTTCTTTCTGGTCAATCCCGGTAATCCGTCTTCAGTTGCGCTCAACACCGCTTCGTTGCGCAAGTTGGCGGATTTAGTGGAAAATCAACGTCCTGACTTGATCGTGCTGACAGATGATGTCTACGGCACCTTTGTGCATGATTTTACCTCGGTCATGGGCCATCTGCCGCGCAATACGATCGGAGTATATTCCTATTCGAAGTATTTTGGCTGCACCGGCTGGCGGCTTGGTGTGATTGCCGTAGCGCAAGACAATATCTTCGATCTGAAACTGGCGGATCATCCGGACGAGATCAAACAGGCCTTGGACAAGCGCTATGGCACACTCAGCCTGACGCCACGGGATATCCGCTTTATTGACCGGTTAGTGGCCGATAGTCGCGATGTCGCTCTAAACCACACGGCGGGTCTATCACTGCCGCAGCAGGTTATGATGACTCTGTTTTCGCTGTGCGAATTGGTCGATAGCAAGAAAATCTATCAGACCGCCTGCATGGAACTGGTTCATCGCCGTTTTAAACTCCTGACCGAAGCGATGGGGATCGAGGTGCAGGCAGGTGAGCACTACGACGCATATTACGGCATCATCGACTTTGAATACTGGCTGCGAAAATATGTCGGCGAAGATGTCGTGGCATGGATTAAGCAGAATGTTCACCCGTTGGATATCGCATTCAAGCTGGCCGAAGACTATGGCATAGTTTTGCTGAACGGCAGCGGATTTGATGCACCCGGATGGTCCGCTCGCGTGTCCTTCGCCAACCTGCCGGATGAAGCCTATTCGCAGATCGGAACAGCCGTTCGATCAGTTGCGCGGGGTTACGTGCAGGCCTACCGTGCCGCGAACAATTTGCCGCTGCATGGCTAGATCAAATTCCCTACACCTGTGCCTGAACTGGTGTTACCCATAGGCGCAGGGGAGGATGAATTTGGAGATATCCGAACAACGCATTAAGGCGATGACAACGGCTGGCCTGAACCTGATCGGTCAAGCGCTGTCGATCTATGACAGTCAGTTGCGTCTTGTAGTCAGCAATTTGAGATTTCAGGAAATGTTCGGATTGCCGGATGAACTTGTCGAATCAGGTGCATTGTTCCACGACACCATTCACTTTCTCGCCAGCCGTGGCGAGTACGGCCCGGACGGTGATGTCGCCGAAATGGTTGAGACCCGCGTTGCTCAGGCGTTGGCGTTCGAGCCACACTACATGGAGCGTACTCGACCCAATGGCCAGGTGATCTCGGTCGAAGGTGCACCCTTGCCGAATGGTGGTTGGGTGGCTGTTTACACAGACATTACGCGCACCAAACAGGTCGAAGAATTGCTACGCAGTCGTTCGGAAGAACTGTCCGGTCAACTTTTAGGACACGCCGAAGAGCTTTCCGCAACCAACCGCAAACTTGCAGCAACCATTACCGCTTTGGAAGAAGCCAAGCGTCAACTGACCGAGATCGAGGCGCGCACGCGGATGACAACCGAGATGATGCCGGCTCATATCGCGCATCTGGATACTGATGGTCGATACGATTACTCAAACCGCCGCCTCAGTTCGGTTATGCCCGGCCGCCCGTCTGACATTCTGGGCCTTCACATATCAAAGGCCTTGGGGCAATCGGCCTATGATCGGGTAAAACCGCATCTGGAACAGGCGTATGGCGGCCAACCTTCGGTTTTTGAGTTTACCGAGGATCAGGATTCGCGCCGCATTCGCGTGTCCTTCACGCCAGACAAAGCTGGTGGCGTTTATGTCATGTCGGTGGATATTACCGAAGAGACACAAGCTCGTGTCGCCCTTCAGCAAACGCGACGCAGAGCGATGGCGGCGCAAATGACCAGCGGGCTCGCCCATGACTTTTCGAATTTGTTGACCATCATATTGGGTATGCAGGCGCGACTTGAGAAGATGGATTTGCCTGTCGAGGCAGGTCAGCTTGTATCAGCCACGCAGCAGACCGCACGGCGAGGCGGGCAATTGTTGAACCGCATCGCAGACATGACTGGCAATCGCACGCCCCAACCACAGGCGACGGATATGCGCGGGCTACTCGAGGATTTGCGCATTCTGGCCACACCTTCCTTACCGCGCGGAATGGGACTGTCGGTCGTAAATACTTTGCCCAATAAGCCGTTGATGCTTGATCCAGGTATGGTGCAGGATGCTCTACTAAATCTCGTGCTGAATGCCCGAGACGCCTGTGGTACGTCCGGTCAAATTACCATTAGTGTGCATGCGATCGGAACCATTTGGATCGAGATTACGGTCTCGGACACGGGGTCAGGCTTTACTCCGGAGGCGCTGGAGCAAGCATTAAATCCATTCTTTACCACCAAAGGCAGCGATGGATCGGGGCTGGGGCTTCCGATGGTTTATGACACCGTAAAGCTCGCCGGGGGCGATCTGAATTTACGGAACACTCCTTCTGGTGCATCGGTCGTAATTCGCCTGCCTTTCCGACCAGCGCCGCCCTCTCAGGCGGGTCTTGTACTTTTGGTTGAGGACAACGATGAATTGCGCAGCCAATTTCGGGAAATTCTGATTGGATTGGGCTGTTCCGTCATCGAAGCGAGCTCGGTTGAAGAAGCACTTACTTTGACGTCCGATATTGAAGATATCACGCTGGTGCTATCAGACATCCGGCTTGAGGGTGAAGGCACCGGTATCGATATCGTCGACCATCTGAGTGGTGCTTTGCCTTGCATCCTGATGACATCCCTACCGATTTCCGATCCGTTGCATCATCAAGCGCTGAAACGCGCGCCTGTCCTGAGCAAACCTTTCACACCAGAGCAGCTTTCCGCTCTGATCCGTACCGAGGCCGCGTAGATGACACAACCATTGGTGACCATTCTTGATGATGAACCTGAAATACGGCACATTTTGACAGGCGCTCTCGAAGATGCGGGTTTTCGAACCCAAAGCTTTGCGCGCGCGCGTGAATTCGAAGCGTCGTTGAAGCGGGTCACGCCAGATGTCTGCCTTGTGGATTTGTCGCTACCTGATACTGATGGACTGGCACTGGTACATCGCCTTGCGCTCGAGCAGGGTGCCGCTGTCATTATCATCTCGGGCCGGGCACAGGTGCAGGATCGAGTGACAGGGCTCGAACTTGGGGCGGACGACTACATAACCAAACCTTTCGACCCCGCAGAGGTCATTGCGCGTGTTCGCGCCCGCTTGCGGTCTACTGGTCCTGCTGTGCAAAACTCAGATGCCGCCGAATTCAACGGATGGACCGCGCATTTTGACCGATACGTTCTGATTGATGAAAATGGTGCGGAAACACCATTCAGCCACGCCGAAGGTGAGGTTCTGCGCCTCTTCCTCGAAAGTCCCAAACGCCTTATCAGTCGGGCCCGTATGCAAGAGATTTTAGGTGGTGGCGCTGGTGACAGCTTTGATAGAGCGATGGATGTACGTATCTCACGGTTGCGGACAAAATTGGGAGAGGACCCAAAAAATCCGCGCCTGATCAAAACTATCTACGGCGCAGGGTACATCTTTCTAGGCGACGTTGCCTGGCGATGAGCATCCCCTTCAAACAATTGTCAATTTACCGCCACGACGAATGAGCCAGCATTTCTTGAGGCGAGAGCTCATTCGCGAAATGCCCGGTCCTTGATCTTCAATACCGGTTGGATCAGGTAATCCAGCACCGTTTTTCGTCCCGCAAGGATATCAACTTCCGCGATCATTCCGGGTATGATCTCGACCGCCATACCAGATCCGTCTAGCATGGTGTCCGAGGTCTGAATTTCAACTGCGAAGACCTCTTCTTCACTCCTGTCAGTACGCGTTACTGCGTCAGCTCCAATGCGAATGATCTCACCGTCTAAGCTGCCGTATCGAGAATAGTCGTAGGCCGTAATCTTTATCTTAACCTGTTGTCCTGCATGCAAAAATGCGATGTCATCGGGGCGAATGTAGGCTTCCACCAACAGTCCGTCGTCCAATGGGACGATTTCGATCAATTCTTCACCGCTGCGCGCCAGACCTCCGATTGTCGTGCTGTGGATGCGATTTACAATGCCTCGAACCGGAGCACGAATCTGCGCGCGCGACACCCGGTCACGAAGCGAGGGCAGGGCAGGTTGCAACGCCGACAGCTCAGCCGTAACCAATGCCAAATCCGTAAGTGCAGCGCTGCGAAATCTGCTGCGCGTAGCGCTTACTTTTTCATCTATTTCGTTAAGACCGGCCTTAAGGCGGCTTATCACCGCCTCAGCCCTGGTCTTTCGGCCAGTCCATTCTGCCTCACTCCGACGCAATGCAAGCAATGTAGTTACAGGTTCCATGCGTTGCTCAACCAGAGGCTCCATCATTGCGCGCTCTTCAGCCAGAACATTCAATGTTTCCACTGTTGTAATCTGATCCACCAAACCCTCTTCGTACTCGCGCTGTCTTTGTTCGTGTTGTTTCGTCAGAATTGCAATCTCGGAGGCAAGTTCAGCTTGCCTCCCCCGATACAGCGCTGTTTCTGATCGTACGACGCTAGGAGCTTCGCTCAACAAGGGTTCGCCAAACTGCAGATCACTCCCGTCTATTTCCGCCTGCAGTCGCTGGGCACGCGCCATTAAAGCATATGCGCGTTGTTGTTCCTGAATTAACTCACGTTCAATCTGGTTACTGTCGAGTTCCATCAACAACGCTCCGGCTTCGACCAGCTGCCCTTCATATGCATGCAGAGATTGCAGAACCCCCGGCTCGGTGGCTTCAATAACCTGAATGTCTCCGGAGGGTACTATGCGGCCATCGGCGCGTACAACATCGTCCAACTCTGTAAAATTTGCCCACGCAACCGCGGTGATGATGCATCCCACTATCAGGAACAGTAACACGGATCCCCGGAGCGGTGCCTGCCCTTGCATTTCGCGCGCGAGCTGTTTGAGTTCAGGATGCCGCGACATTCAGATGCCTCCCGGGATTGCGAACATGTTGCGCAAGAACGCCTTTGGGTCCATCCATGCCGACCTTGCCATCCTCAATCACGATGACGCGGTCCACCAGTTCCAACAAACTTGTACGATGTGTCACGATCACCATCGTGGTGTGTTGCGTTGCAGATTTTAACCTTTTGATTGTCTCCGCCTCGGATTTGATATCCATGGCACTTGTCGGTTCATCCAACACCAACACCGGGGGGCGGCCGATGAGCGCCCGCGCCAGAGCAACTGATTGTCTCTGACCGCCTGACAGGCCTTCACCACGTTCGGCGATTTGTTGATCGTAACCGCGCGGGTGCTTGGCGGTGAAATCCTCAACCCCCGCTACCTGGCCCGCGCGGATTACATCGCTATCGTGCGGACGCATCATACCGCTGGCAATATTGTCCCTGATTGAACCGGAGAACAGCCAAATATCTTGCAAGATCGAGCCAACGTTGTGACGCAATTCTCCGGGATCGATTTGACGGATGTCCAGCCCATCGAGCATTACAGATCCCACGCGCGGCTGATATAAACCCAGCAGCAATCGCGCAATCGTACTCTTGCCCGATCCAATTTGGCCAAGGATCGCTACCTTTTCACCCGGTTCGATGGTGAAGGAAACACCCTTTAGCGTATCGTCTGTTTGCTCGGGGTAAGTAAAATGGACATTATTAAACGCGATGCGCCCGGAAATCTCGGGTCGGCTCACCCATGACCGGCCCTGCGGCCGTTCGTTATCTGCCTGCATAAGCTTATCGAGATTGCTAAAAGCACTACGCGCATGATTGATGCGCGTAAGTGTCTGAGCCAACTGGCCCAATGGCGCCAAAGCCCGTCCAGTCAGCATAACTGATGCCACAAGCGCACCCATGCTGGTTTGGCCATCTGCAATAAGAAATACGCCGTAGAACACAATCAACACTTGCGCGGCTTGTTGAGTAAGCCCGGTCAGGTTCAGTGCGAACTGGGTAATGGCGCGACTACGCGCCCCATGCTCCGACTGGCGCACGATTGCATTCTCCCAGCGCGTTTGCATTTTCCGACCTGCAGCTGTGGTCTTGATCGTCTCAAGACCAGTTGCTGTCTCGACCAGTACAGATTGCTTTGACTGTCCATCGGCAAAGCTATTTTCCGCCAGCCGTGACAACATTGGTTGGACAGCTAATCCGCTCAGCAAAACAACCGGTACGGCAAGTGCTGGAACCAGCGCCAATGGCCCCCCGACGAGGTAGATGGTAAGGATAAAGACGGCGATGAACGGCAAGTCCACAACCGCAACCAAAGTGGCCGAAGTAAAGAACTCACGCAGGGTTTCGAATTCTCTTATCGTGCTGGCCATTTCACCGACTGAACCTGGCCGTGCGGTCATGCGGATATTCAGCATCTGGTCGAAGATGCGCCGCCCCATGAACTTGTCGGCTTGTTGTCCGGCGCGGTCAATGAAACCGGCGCGCAAGAGCTTAAGCGCAAAGTCGAATATCAATGCCAAGCACACGCCGAAAGTTAGAGCTAGGAGAGACTCCGTTGCTTCGTTCGGCAACACCCGGTCGTAGACAATCATTATGAAAACTGAAGTCGTCAGCCCCAGAATATTCGCCATCGCAGCCGCCAACGCGACCTGAAAGTAAGACCAGCGATTCGCCGCGAGCGCGGACCAGAACCAGTGCCCTTCGTGCCTCGCGTCAGAGGTGCCGACCTCGTCATCGTGCGACCGTCGAAAAAGTAAGGCATAGCCTGTATATGCTTCCTGAAAGTCTCCCTCAGAAATCTCTCCGACGCCATCGCCTAACGCTGGATCAAAGAGTAAGAGATCACCCGATTGCGAGCGGCCATGATAAACGACGGCACGATCATCACTCAACAACAGGATCGCTGGCGCCAGTGTTGCGTCAAATGCGTTGATTTTTTGTGCTCCAAAACCAACCTGCATTCCGGCATTTTGCGCCAAAGTTATCGCGTCGCGAACGGTTAGATCATCCGCCTCACCCGACCGTGCGGCAGACAGGGTCGAAATTGTCAAAGTGCGTTCGAGCGTGGCTGCTACATTTAACAAGCAAGATTCTAGCGGTGTTAAAGAACCATGGGTAACTTTCATGTGAGCCTATCCCAATAGTTTAATTTGACGATCACCGGATCATTCGAATTTACGGATTGGCTCACAAACGTTACCCGCTTTTCAAAATTTAGGTTTGGCGCTATTTTCTGAGTAGAAAACAGCACGGTCGCCAGAAACGGTAGATTTGATAGATAGTTAGCCCATCTCATTGATCGGCTCTGCGTTTGTGTGATCATGGGCTACATCATTGACCATCGCGGTTAAGAACCCGTTTAGTGTGTCGCTCGAAGACGAATGATAGTATTCTGAGCCTCTCTGCGCTTGTGCCAGCCATGCACATTGCGACAACGAAATTTGATGAGCGTGGATAAGTTCAAACGCATCATTTTTTATCAGCGTCAGATTGAAAACATCCGGAGCGCGATTTAGTTTATTTCTATCGATGCCCCAACATGCTGGGGGCAGAGCGATCCCTTCAAAATCCTGAAGGGGAATGAAAAGCTCCATTTCTGCAAGCAATGTGCAAAGGCCGTGGGTTGTGATTGCTGCGGCTTCACGATGTTGCAAAAACTGCAACACGTCCTGGAGGTCCTGAGTCAGTTTATTTTGATCGGTAAAAAATGGATTATCTTGTGGATCGCGCGTCAACAATCCAGAGTTTTCATCTACGTACAGGCACAACTTTTGCACCGCAGGAACGTCGGAATTTCTAGAAGGCCCTGCGTAAAACGGGTAGGAACGAAGCGCTGACGGTACATACGGCGCACGCCAATGCCCTTTTGGATCGACAAAGGGTGACGCTATGCCAGCAGCGACTGAAAACAGCGCCGTCGGTATGAAATCATCCCCCTGCCGCTGGAACACAATGGGGAACGCAGACGCAATCCGAGATATTTCTGAAACGACGATCGGACATCCGGCCATGCCTTGGGCAAATCCGAAAGACGTGAAACGACGCCAGAAAAAGTTGCGATGACGCCCAACATGTACGGGGACAAGACCATTCTCTGTCATACAAACCTCTTGTAAGGATAAGGCGAGATCAACTCAGGTAATCTCGCCAAATGCCTATCGGCGATTTACGCAGAAGCGCCGGTCGGGTCGGTCAACAGGACGTTGTCTGATGTCAACGCACTTAGGTCCGCAAGCCCTTCAAACTGGGCCAGTGTTTCGACCGACGCTGAACCTGGGCTTGAATAATCGACTTTGACAAGAAGGCTGTCAGAGCCATCTGTTGCAAGAAGATATATCTCCCCTCCGGCCTGAGCACCTGTCAGGTTCTCTGCAGCGCTGGCAATCGTGTTGACATCCAGATCAGCAAGTGAAGTTTCCAAACCAACGAAGCCGGTGTTTGAGCCGATTGTGCCTCCTGCCATAAGCAACTCAACTCCAGTACCGTCACCGCGCAGCGTACTTGCATCGAGATTATGAAATAGCAGCGCGTCTGATACGCTCGCTGCCGGGCCGAGTGTAAAGTTGCGAACACTATCCAGGCCATTCGCCGCCGGATCTGCATCAAACACAACAACGTCACGACCTGCGCCTGAGAGGTCAATCATATCGCTTCCATCGCCGCCATGGATGACATCGTCGACGTTTGACCCGATTAGATGATCAGCCCCAGCGGTGCCCAGATGAAGTTGCGACGGCCCGCCATCCGGTGTGGTCAACGTCAGCACTATCGGTTTGGTTGCATCCTGCACGGTCATCGTGAATGTAACAACTGGTTGCGACAAATCTCCATAGCTTGTCGCAGCTCCGGCGAAACTGATCGTTGAACCTCCGCTTGGGTTCGCAAGGAACAGGTTGAAATCCGCGTTCTCGATCTCGGACCCATTGTCATAAGTCGCAATCGAAGAATCAAAGCCCAGATCAGCTGTAAATGCCAGCCCGCTGGAAATATCGCGATCCGGGTCTGCGTAGATCTCAAATGTCACCGCCGATCCGCTTCGACCAACCTCAGAAATAGTATAAGCGGCTGGCACATGAGCGAAGGTTTCAACCGAAATTGGGGAGGGGTTCGGACCACCAGACACAGTTGCCTGTGCAGAAAAATCGAGAGAGTCTCCAGCATCGATCGAGGCGAAGGTTGCAGCCGACACTGCAAGGCTCCAACTTCCATCAGCGGCAACGGTTGCGCTGCCGATGGAGACTGAATTTAGCGTGACATCGATCGCCTGACCTGGCGTTAAACCCGTAGACCCACCAGAGATCGTTAATCCAGTGCTTTGCGCTTCGGTTAGTGAAACTGCTCCATTCGTTCCGGGCGTATTGAGGCTCAGGATAGGACGGAAGTTTGTATCTAACGTTGCTGTTGCGTCAATTGCCGGATTCCCTGCTGCGTCCTGGACCGATGCTGTGATCTGAAAGCTGCTGCTATCAGCGAGCCCAAGCAAATCGGCAGAAGGTATAACCGCAGCCCAAGTACCACCAGAAACCACAGAAGTATAATCCGCACCGTTTAGATTGACAGTAACCAACTGTCCATCTTCAGCGGAGGTGAAACCTGAAACGTTCAGATTAGATCCCTGTTCAATCACGTCCAGTATAGGACCCACAGTCAGAGGGTTCATCGTAATCGTAGGTGCATCAAGGTCCGTGCTGAAACTTGCCGAGGCGCTACTGTCATTCCCAGCGGCATCGGAAACCAAAGCATTTACGGTGTATGATGCCCCATCTTGCAAACTGCTCAGGTCAGATGCGGCCGCAGTGTAAGTCCAGCCACCTCCGCTGACAGGGGTGAAACCACTTAGCAAAACAGTGCCATCTGAAGCTACAATTTGGACAGTAACTTGTGTTCCATCACCGACGTTGGACGTTCCGGAAATTTCCAAATCAGTAACCTGCTCGGCGATGTTTATCACCGGACCATCGGATAGGGACGAAATCACCAATGCTGGAGGTGTGAAGTCAGTGTCGAAGCTTCTGGAAGCCTGCAATGACGGGTTACCAGCAGAATCGGAGACATTTGCAGTCACGGATATCGTCGCGCCATCTGACAGCAGCGCCAAATCTGCGGTAGGTACGGTGGCAATCCAAGACCCTCCTGTAACAATACCCGTATAGGATTGTCCGTTGAGGGATACGGTCACCGTTTGGCCATCCTCAGCCGAAGTGATTCCTGAGACGGTCAGGTCGGTATCACGCTCTGTCGCATTCATGACTGCGCCATGCGAAAAGCTGTCAATGTTCAATGTGGGCGCTGAAACATCTTTGGACAGGCCGACAACGTCCTGCGGAGCCGGTAGGCCGTCAGCGTCAGTAACGTCGGCCGTCAGGTTGAAGCTTCCGCCATCAGCGAGTGCTATGAGATCTGCACTTGGAATATTCACGCTCCAACTGCCGCCCGATACCAAATCTGTATAAGTTTGGCCGTTCAGAGTGACCGAAACTTGCTGACCGTCAGATACGTTTCCTGTTGTCCCATTTACGGTCAGATCAGAACCCACCTCAGCTGCGTTCAAGACGGCACCGACGGATAGGGGAGCAATTGCTATCGAAGGACCAGTGAGATCGACCGGTACAGAGACAACAATGGGTGTTGCAGGGTTACCCGCAGCATCGCTGATCGCAACAGAAATGGTAGCGGGCACCCCGGTGGCCAGTCCAGAAAGATCCCCATTCGGGATCGTCACCGACCAACTGCCGCCCGAAGCGGTTCCGCCATAATCTTGGCCGTCGAAAGATACGGTAACGGCCTGACCGTTCTCGGCGGTGGTTGTCCCCGTCAGAACCAGATCGCCGCCAACATCTGCAAGATCGATAGATCCGCCGGCAACAGGGTTCAGGGTCAGAGCAGGAGCAGAGAAGTCTGTATCAAATGCATCATTTACCTGAACGGCGGGATTGCCTGCGCGGTCAGTTACATCTGCCGTTACTGCTATGTTAGCTCCGTCTGGTAAAGCCGCAAGATCAACGGCTGGTACCGAGACGTCCCAGCTGCCCCCAGAAACTGTCCCTTGATAGGTCTGACCACCGACCGTTACCGCGACAATTTGGCCATTTTCCGCATCTGTTGTGCCCGAGATTTCAAGAGCGCCGTTCTGTTCTGCGCCATTCAAAACTACGCCAGCTGAAAACGCGGTGATTTCCAATGTAGGAGGGACTGTATCGACGTCAAACTTGGCGGTATCCACCGAAATTTCCGTGCCCACACCATCCAGATGTCGAATTGTAACCGTTGAAATCCCCTGAGGGAGCGCGGCTGCTTCGGCTTGAGTCAGCGAAACGCTCCAGTTTCCATCGATATCGGGGGTGACAGCTCTGGTGACGGGACCAATAGTTACTTCTACCGAAGTTGTGCCCTCGGGGGTCGCTGATTTGCTGCTGATATTATTAAGTTCATTTGTCTGCAATTCCTGCAGGTTAAGGCTGGGTGGGCGAGGAGGTTCTGTTGCGACCGTAGGTGGCTCGGGGTCTTCATCACTCCCGCCCCCTCCACCACCACCTCCGCCAGCAGCGGCTGCTGCACCGGCAATACCCAGCCCACCTAATGCAAGCCCCGCGCCACTCACCCCGCCCGCGGCGGCGGTCGCTCCGGCGGCTTCCGCTGCGAGACTGAATTGAGCTATTTCTTCGGCAACCCCGTCGGCAAGCATAATCGCGCCGTTTTCTAGAATTTGAACGTTATCGGCGGTGACAACAATCGTTCGACCATCCGCCAAGCTTAGTCGGACATCACCATTTGCAAGCAATTTAATAACCAGAACTCCGGGGATCGAATTTGCAAATTGATAGGATTCGAGCTGTTCGTCGGTCGTCTGTGCCAACACCGGCAATGCCAATAGTGTTGACCCAAAACCACCTGCAAATCCACGCTTGGCCAATAGCTTGAGCTTTTTGTCTATCCAGTTGCGAACATGGCGCTTGCGCTGCGCATTGGGCTGAGAGTCCGTGATCGAAATTTTGGTCGAGCCGATGTTGTTGGTCATGTTGCCCTCACATTTGATGGACGCGGTTTTTTGCAGTTCCCGCATTTCCCGGTTCGAACCCATTGATCAGTGGCGCGATCTGACACCTTTGGGGGAGCAAACCGGAAAACTTGAATTAATCTGGAACCGAAGTCCCTATTTTCACCACATTTCTGCTCTGGTTCTGGTCTGCGCATCGTTCCATCCTGTTTCCACTGCCAGGGGTGGTAGGGGGTAGGGGCGATGAAGCTTCAGTTCGAAAGTGTGGTGGCAACGGGGACCGCAGCGCTCGATTCAGGTATCGGCGATACGGCTTTAAAAACGTTTAACGGAGAAACGTATCTCTATAGTATCACTGGACCCGGAGGCGGGATCGTTTCGTGGCAACTTGGTTCGGAAGTATCGCCTCAGGAAATAGACCTGCAGTATTTCGACGCGTCGATCTCGTATCAAGTCGGTCGGAGTGGCATTCCAATCCAACTCGCCTCTGGCGATCAGCTAATTTTGGACGTCGATACCTCGACGGGTCTGATCGGATATGACCTGAACCCGGATGGAAGCATTGGCAGCATCCGCGAAACAAACACTCTGTCTGGCGGCGGAGATATTTCTGCAGCGACACAGTTGACGGTAGGTACAAACGAAATTCTTACGCTTGCACAAACTGATACAGGGCAGCTTGCAACGTATCACATCAATCTAGACGGGACTTTGAGCCTGATAAATTCGGTTGCAGGCTCAGCAGATGAGCTACGGGCGTTACAAGTCGGATCGAAACATTTCGTCATGTCCATTGATACTGCAAGCAGCTCTATCCAGCCGTATTTGGTCGACCAGAATTCAGGTGTACTATCCGCGGTAGATGGAAATACTTCGATTCAGACGCTCGGGATAAGCGCGCCAACTGCTATCGAAGTTGTTCAGGCTTATGGCAAATCATGGGTCGTCGTAGCGGGTTCGCAAAGCAACTCAATAAGCGTCATGGAATTGGGCGACAATGGACAGCTCAGACCAACCAATCACGTCCTGGATACACTGCATACCCGATTCGAATCTGTACAGGATCTATCGGTCATTGAAGTAGAGGGGCGGGTTTTTGTCCTGGCAGGGGGCGGCGATGACGGCGTTACACTGTTCACGATGACCCCGGATGGGCAACTCGTTCATATGGATAGTTTTGCAGACACGCTGGAAACCAGATTACAGAATGTTGAAACGCTCAGCGTGGCGCATGTAGGGGATGAACTACAGGTTTTTGCAACGTCTCAAATAGATCCGGGCATAACCCATCTCAGCGTATCAGTTGCGGATTTGGGAGTTGTCTCGCAAGGCTTGGGGTCGGTAACCGGGACCGCGCAAGACGATTTGTTAAGCGGAGGGATTCTGGATTCAACCCTGAACGGTGGAGCGGGCGACGACATCCTGATCACCGGTACAAGTTCAACGATCATGACAGGTGGTGCAGGCGCAGATGTCTTCGTGATCCGTCAAAGCAGTGGTCCAACTGTAATTTCGGATTTTCAGGCCGGGACAGATCGGCTGGACTTGTCGCACTACCCGTTCCTTAGGACTCCTGCGCAGCTGGATTTTACCTCAACAGCGACAGGCGCACGCATAACCTATCTTGATGAAACAATCGACCTGATTTCGGATACCAACACCCCTTTGACCAGCGCTCAGGTGTTCGGGTCCGGGTTTAGTGGGCCGGACCACATCCCGGTTGATTTGGGTTCCGGTCCGGATAACAACGCCTCTGAAGGTTTAGCTGGCGCATTTACGCTTGATGCTTTCGTCCGCAATCCAGCGCTTGGGGATGCCGAAATCCGGTTTACGCCTGATGGAGGCTCTACTCTCACAGTGCAAGCCAATGAATATGGTGAATTCGATTTGGAAGTACCGGATGGGACGTTTCCCGGACAACTAGAAATCATCAAGTCTTATTCGACAGCGAGCGGCGAAATTACCGCGCTGGATGCTCTGCAGGTTCTGCGTATGTCGGTCGGTCTGGATCCAACCTGGGGGTCTGCCGCTGCAGAGAATTTCATCGCAGCCGACATAACCCGAGATGGGTCGGTTAATGCCCTCGACGCGCTGGCGATTCTACAAGTCGCGGTTGGACAACCCACCGCACATGGGGCCGAATGGGTATTTCTGGACGCGAACGAAAATTTGTCTGATATCTCCAGAAACAATGTAAATTACAATACAAGCGTCGATGTCACCATAATAGATGGCGCTTTGACGCTTGATATGACTGCAATACTCCTGGGAAATGTCGAAGCAGTTTGAGCATGGGCTTCAGGCCCCGATCACTCCCTGAATGCGCGATAAAAATAGTCAGCCAATGGTTTGATCAGATAGGATAGAGGCGTACGCTCATCTGTCTTGATCATAGCTTCAACTGGCATTCCAGGCAGCAGTTCCTGACCGTTGAGACGATCAAGCTGGCCTTCATCGGGCACTACTTCGGCCCGATAGAAAGTGAAACCGCTGGTCTCATCGGTGAACGTGTCAGCCGAAACGTTGATTACATGGCCTTCGATCTCGGGGGTGTCACGCTGGTTGAAGGCCGGGAACCGAAGGGCGACATCCTGTCCACGATGCAACTGATCCACATGCAATGCATCAACACGCGCGGCAACCAGTAACGGAGTGTCCTGAGGAACTACGTACATCATCGGTTCACCGGGTTGTATGACCGACTGAATCGCAAAAACCTGGCTGTCATAAACTGTGCCAGCAACGGGTGCGCGAATATCCAGGCGCGACAAACGCTCGGTTAGTGCAAGGCGCCTTTCTGCCAACTCAACCGCACGAGATTGAACGTCTCGAAGTTCGGTAATCGCCTCTTCGCGGCGGGTGGCCTGCAGTTGGACAATCTGAATTTCGGTCGTTGCGATCTGGCCCTTGAGCCGTGCAATGGTTGACTCAAGCTGTCCTATTTGCCCGGTAAGATTTGCCTCTTCTCTTTGTAGCGCAGAGACGCGGCTTGCTTGCGTCAGACCGCGTTGCAGCAAACCCTGCTGATCTTCAAGTTCGGTTCTAATGAGTCCAACTTGCGTGTTCAGCGATGCAAGTTGCGCTTGCGTGCCCTCAATCTCGTTTCCGATCTGAACCTTCTGCTTGCCTAACTGGTCAACTTGCTGGGATAGCGTGTCAAGTCTTGCATTGAACAAACGTTGCTGGCCTGCCAGCAAATCCTCACCGATTGTTTCATTGGATTTGAGCTCCTGCAGGCTTTGGGCAAGTGCATCGATATCCGCGCCGTCCCTCTCTGCCTCAAGCCGAGCCTTTCGGGCAAGCAACTCGAACAACTGTGATTCAACGATGGTTGTCTCCGACGCCAAAAAAGTATCGTCGAGCCTCAGCATCAATTCGCCTTCAGTGACACTATCACCGTCACGCACGAAGATTTCACCGACTACCCCGCCATCCGGATGTTCGATAACCTGACGGTTGCTTTGGACTTCAATCACACCCTGGGAAATGATCGCCCCGGCCAGTTCGGTGCGGACGCTCCAGATTCCTAATCCTAACACCAGAATTGCCAGGGCCAACAAGCCGACAACGGCTGGTGCCGTGATGCTCCAGGTTGGACGTGAACTCTTGTCTGACATCATTCACCCACCTTGTTCAGATGCCGTTTTATGACGTTGGCGTTTTGTACCATTGTATTCAACACTTCATCGCGCCCGCCGGATTTTACGATCTGACCCTTTTCAACGACGACAAGATCATCGCACTCTGAGATAGCTTGCGGGCGGTGGGTCATGATGATGGTGGATTTGCCTGCTTTCTTAAGCTCGCGTACCGCAGTGTTCAAAGCCAGAGTTCCATCGGCATCCAAAGCCGAGTTGGGTTCATCCAAGATCAATACAACTGGATTGCCATAGAGTGCCCGCGCAAGTGCAATGCGTTGTTTCTGACCACCCGAGAGTTGACTATCGTTCCCTTCGAGGAACGTATCATAGCCCTTTTCAAGGCCGAGAATCAAATTATGTGCATTGGCCGTTTTCGCTGCTGCAACTACAGCTTCGGGATCAGGTGACTGAGACATACGGGCAATATTCTCGGCCACAGTGCCATTGAACAAGGTTACCTGCTGCGGCAGATAACCAATGTGTTGCCCCAGATCGTCAGGATCGTATTGGTCCAGCGTTGCGCCGCCCAGACGGATTTCGCCTGCTGCAGGGGACCATAGACCAAGCAGCGCCTTTGCAAGCGTTGTTTTGCCAGATCCGCTTTTGCCGATGACGCCAAGCGCTCTGCCGGGCTCCAACTCAAGCGCGGCATTGCGCAATGTGGGTGTCTTGGCGCCGGGCGGAATTACGGTCAAGCCTTTTGCCACAAGATGTGCCTTGGGGGTAGGCAGCTTCGTGCGCGATGCCTCTGGTGGTGTAGAGTCGAGAAACTGGTTCAGGTTGATCCAGGCTGTACGCGCACGCTCAATCATAGACCATTGGCCAACAGCCATCTCAATCGGCGCCAAAGCACGACCCAATAGAATAGTGCCTGCGATCATCGCACCGGGTGTCATTTCATTGCGAAGAACAAGCCATGCACCTAGTGCCAACATCGCAGATTGAAGAAACAGCCGAAGTGATTTGGTGAGAGAGGTGAAACTGCCTGTCCAGTCACTGGCGGAAATCGACTGCGAGAGCGCTTCGGTCCGCTGTTTCAACCAACGCTTAGATACATCCTCCTGCATACCTTGCGATCTAACCACCTCGGCAGCTTGCCGTGCGTGTTCAGAAAATGCGTTGGCTTTGGCTGTGGCCGCCTGCGCTTCAGCGACTTTACGGTGCGTTAAACCTTGGTTGAGTAGAGCAATCACTACCAAAAGTGTACCACCAGCCACCGCTAGCCAGCCCAACAATGGGTGAAACAGAAAAATCGCAGCAAGAAATACTGGGGTCCACGGAAGGTCCATCACTGCAAGCAAAACAGGGGAGGCACATAACGAGCGAATCGACTCTAAATCGCGCAACGCCGTAGCAGGCGCTGAGCGAATTTGCGGAAACAGGGCACGACGCATCGTTCCTTCAAACACGCGTTCATCAAGGGATGACTGGAAACGGGCGCCAAATCTGGCAACGATGCGGCCACGTGCATAGTCCAGCATCGCCATCAGCGCATAAAGCAATGCGACAAGCAGAAACAAAGCTGACAGTGTTTCGGTCGAGCGTGACCCAAGGACCCGGTCATATACCTGCAGCATAAACAGAGGGCCGGTCAACATCAGCAAGTTGACAAACACACTGAACAGGAACGCAAGCGCAAGGAAGCTGTTGCCTTGGTTGCGGACTTTTCGAAGCTCGTGGCGCTCGGGTGGGGTGTTGCGATTTTTCAAACTCACACGTAATGCCCTTGATAGCTCACATATACAACTCGTCAAAAGCCGAACGTCCAGAACCCGAAATCGACCTGACAATTGTGGCAACTATATCTGCGCGCTTATGCAGGGACAACGCGCGTTATCCGCTGCTTTGTCGCTTTCGGCGATGTTTATGCTGTTGCTCGCTCGGAAATGGCAGGAACACGCCGACTGCCTTAGCGTGATCCGCTCCGGCTTTGGAAAACTCCGCCAGCCATTTTCAGCCTGAGTTTACTCCAGCTTCCAAAACACGGCAGCCATTCAGGCGCGAACGATGTGATCCTCTGACGTGCGGTATTTGCCTCGAGTATCGATGAGAAGCTTCGCGTATTTCTTGATCAGATCATAATCAAAGGCATCATGATTGGTTGTCAAAACAACAGCGTCCTGCGCCTCCAACACTTCTGGAGACAGATCTACCGAAGAAAGTTCGAAGTAATGTTCTCGCATCGGTGGGAACATCGGGACATGCGGGTCGGAATAGCTGAGATCACCACCGTTATCCCGGATGAGTTCCATCAAAGTGACCGAAGGGCTTTCACGCATATCGTCAACATTTTTCTTATAGGCGATGCCTAAAATCATGATCTTGCTGCCGCGAACCGCTTTACTGCGTTCATTGAGTGCAGTTGCAAGTTTGCCAAATACATACTCGGGCATCGCGGTGTTGACTTCGCCCGCCAACTCAATGAACCGCGTGTTAACGCCATACTCGCGCGCTTTCCAGGTCAGATAAAACGGATCGATTGGTATGCAATGTCCTCCCAAACCTGGTCCCGGATAGTAGGGTGTAAAACCGAAAGGCTTGGTCGCCGCCGCATCAATCACCTCAAATATGTCGATACCCATACGGTCAGCCACGACCTTCATTTCGTTTACGAGACCAATATTTACCGCCCTGTGGATGTTTTCGAGCAGCTTTGTCATTTCTGCCGTTTCGGTCGAGCTTACGGGCACAAGCTTGTCGATAGCCTGCTCATAAAGCGCAATGCCAGCTTTCAGACACGCGTCACTGTGGCCGCCAACCACTTTCGGAATCGTGTTTGTTGTAAATTCCGGATTGGCTGGATCCTCACGCTCGGGAGAGTAGACAGCGAAAATGTCTTCCCCGACTGTTAATCCATTCTTCTCAAGCCGTGGCAATACCTCTTCTTTGGTCGTACCGGGATAGGTCGTACTTTCCAAAGCTACCACCTGTCCTGCCCGCAAATGATCCGCGATCTGATCACAAGTATCTGTAACAAAGCTCAAATCCGGCTCGCGGTATTTATTGAGCGGGGTAGGAACACAGAGCATGATGCCATCGGCTTCGGTAATGCGCGAAAAATCGGTTGTGGCCTCAAAACCATTGTCTATCGCTTCGGCGATACGATTGTCTTCGATATGCTCAATCGAACTGTGACCGCTGTTAAGTCCCCGGACCTTTGCATTATCTAGGTCGAAGCCGATGACCTTGAACCCAACTCCCGAGTAACGCAACGCCAGAGGTTGCCCAACGTAACCCAGCCCGACAATACCTATAACGGCTTGTTTGTGAGATAGCTTACTCAACAGAAATTCTAACGAAGAATTCTTGGATTTTTTTTTCGTCGCGCTCATTTGTGCATGCCGTATGAAGTGTGATGAAATTTTAGCTACGTGACCGTCCTAGAGAGTTTGCTCTCTAATAGACAATAAGAGAGAAAGGGCAATGGAAAGTGGTGGCATTGTGAGACTTTTAGCCACAATCTTCACGCAGCCATACCCTGCTTGTATCAGGATAGAAAGCTAGATGCTCTCATACAGCGTCTCGAGCTTCTTAGTTTGTGCTGCCCAACTATACTCCGACCAAAGCCGATTGGCCGTATCTGCGGCGAGCTTGAATCGTTCAGGCTGCTCCAAAACTTCACTCAGCGCAGCCGCTATCGATTTGGGGTCGGTTTGATCCATAGATCTCCCAATCCCCATCGTGTCAACGAAATTCCGCATATCTGGAAGGTTTGAAACACAGACCGGCAGACCTGCGAAAGCGGCTTCAAATAACTTATTTGGCATAGCAAACCTATAGCTCAAAGAAGCATCCTGAATCGGGCAAATTGCTACATCAGCAGATTTGATCGCTACTGGTACATCAGCCGCAGAAACTGGTGGCAACAATTTGACCCGATTTGCAACCCCCAGTTTCTGAGCTATATCGAAAAGCCACTTGTCATCACGTGTATGCCTTGGTCCTAGAGCGACAAAATACACACCTGGCAATAGCACAAGCGCCTCGAGAACTTTATCCAATCCCCTATGGGCTGATTGCACGCCACCTGTAAAAACAATCAGCGGCTTATCTTTTGAAATACCTGCGTTGACGCGGATGCACAGGGAGTTCTCAATCTGTCCATTGAGATTATCCAATGAACCTGAATCAATTTCTGGAACGTTATAAATAAGGGTAGGATTGCGCTTGAAGCGTTTAGAATAATACTCGGCAATGGATGGCGAGACTGTGATCATCTGGTCGACGAAAGGGAGACAATCATCTTCGAGCCTTTCTGCAAAATTTGATCCATCCAAGGGATTCTTAGTTACTCGTGCTGGCTCATATTCATGGGCATCATATACAAGCTTTGCCTGATATCGCTTGGCAAGGGCCACACCTGCAGGAAGACAATAGATGTCATGTGCATGAATAACATCGGGTGTTTCGCCAAGCTCCAAGTTACAAATGTTTTCAGCAAAAACCAGCGAGGTAAGCTGGTATAACTTGAAGAATTTTTCTCTGACCTCTCGGGACTTTGAGCGGAAGGTTTTCAAATCTCGCCGCAGTTTGCCAAAACCGTATTTAATTTCCATACGCCAAAGTAATCTTTTATGCACGAGCTTGCGCCGGCGCCTTTCCCGACCCGTACAGTTTTTATAATACATTGGATCGAGTATTCGCATTTCTTTTTCTGTGAGAAATGTACGAAATTTGGATTTTGATGCATTAAGCTGGCTCGCTGCGTCGATATAAGGGATGACTCGATGTTCGACATCTTTGGATATACGTTCCAAGAAAAAGAAACGATCGAGCGTATTTTCATTGATATGATCGGAGGATTGCCAGTTGAAACGGGTGACTCGAATTCCGTCAATGTAGGCTTCCTGTGGCAGGCCTTCAGGCCAATCACAGAATATATGCACCTTATGCCCGGCAGAATGTAGAGCACGCGCTTCTTTTAGTACGCGGGCGTCTGCCGTTATCTCGTGATATGTTAGGCAAAAGACGGTTTTGCGGGGACTGTTCTCGGAACTGGACATGTGTGCTAAGACCAAGTTAGCTTAAACTATTTCTGATCGCTCTAACAGAGGTTGATTTGACATTCCAGTGCGATTGAAGATGTTCCATAAGCCCTTTCTATTGACTTCCTGCCCAAATTCTTCGATGCGCTGAAGCATGAATTGGGCACTTGGGAAGCATTGAATGAGCAACTTTGCATTGATTGGAACCGCAGGATACATCGCACCGCGCCACATGAAGGCGATCGCGGATACCGGGAACAATTTACTGGCGGCATTAGATACGAGCGACTCAGTCGGGATCATCGATAGTCACTTCCCGGACGCGCATTTTTTCACCGAATTCGAGCGCTTTGATCGATACGTGGATATGCTTCGTCGCAGTGAAACCGATAAGATCGACTTTGTGTCGATATGTTCTCCAAATTACCTTCACGATAGTCACATGCGGTTTGCATTGCGATCAGGTGCCGATGCGATCTGCGAGAAACCTCTGGTCCTTAATCCCGAAGATATCGACGGGTTGGAAGCCATCGAGGACGCGACTGAGCAGAAAGTTAACACTATACTGCAGCTGCGCGTACATCCCTCCATCATTGCGCTGAGAGATAAAATCAAAAATAGCGTCGGAGACACCAAGTACGAAGTTGATCTTACTTATGTCACTTCCCGGGGACGATGGTATTTGGAAAGCTGGAAAGGAGACATACGCAAATCCGGGGGTATTGCAACCAATATCGGAGTCCATTTCTTCGACATGCTGCACTTCCTGTTCGGTGACCTGCAGGAAAATCACGTGCATCTGAATTCGCCGACCAAATCTGCGGGCTACCTGGAATTCGAACATGCGCGGTGTCGCTGGTTCCTGTCTCTAGATATTAACGACGTACCAAAAGAGGCGCGGCAAGCAGGGGGTCGTACATACCGCTCAATCACCATTAATGGCGAAGAAATTGAATTTTCGGGTGGCTTCGCTGATTTGCATACCCGCAGTTATGAAGAAATCTTGGCAGGGAAAGGATTTGGATTAAACGAGAACCGCCCTGCGATCGAGATGGTGAGCTACATACGGAATGCGTTGGTTCAAACCGGCAAGGGTGAGCAGCACCCAAAATTGAATTTGGGCGCGAACCACTGATAAGAGCAATGGTGACTATATCTTAAACGGATAAGGTAGTATTAGAGCAATGCAGTTTATCGATCTTGCAGAACAACAAAGGCAGATCAAAGACCAGTTAGATGCCCGCATTGCAGGTGTACTGGCCCATGGAAAGTATATTCTCGGCCCCGAAGTCGCTGAACTCGAAGACAAGCTAGCTTCATTCACCGGCGCTAAACACTGCATCACATGTGCCAATGGGACGGATGCCTTGCAGGTCGCTCTCATGGCGCTTGAGGTTGGGCCTGGGGATGAAATCATCACACCTGGTTTTTCCTACATCGCGACGGCGGAATCTGTCAGGCTATTAGGAGCGGTGCCTGTTTATGTCGATATTGATCCCACCACCTATAATCTTGACCCAAATAAGTTGGACTCGGCGATAACATCCCGGACCAAGGCCATCATCCCGGTATCGCTTTATGGGCAGCCTGCTGATTTCGAACGCATAAATAAAGTTGCTTCTGCACATGGTCTGCCTGTGATCGAAGATGGGGCGCAGAGCTTTGGCGGATCTCTGCACGGAAGGCGTTCAGGGAACTTGTCAACAATCTCGTGCACCAGCTTCTTTCCATCTAAGCCGCTTGGTTGTTACGGCGATGGGGGCGCTATTTTTACTTCGGATGATGAACTGAGCGTTGTTCTCCGACAGATTGCTCGGCATGGGCAGGATCGGCGCTATCACCACATCAGAGTAGGAGTAAACAGCCGTCTGGACACACTGCAAGCCGCAATATTGCTTTGCAAACTGGATGTTTTCGAGGACGAATTGGATCTGCGAAACACGGTCGCTGAACGTTATAAAACGCAGTTGAAAGGCACCAACATTGCGGCTCCGACGCTGATGGACGGAGCCATCAGCGCGTGGGCGCAATATACCATACGCGTGGATAGGCGTGAGGACGTGCAGGCCAGACTCAAAAACGCTGGAGTACCAACGGCAGTTCATTATCCGATGCCATTGAATAAACAACCCGCCGTGTCAGATCCAAATGCTGATCTGCCGGTTGGCGATCAGGCAGCAGCAAGTGTGATCAGCCTGCCAATGCACCCATACTTGCAGGAACATACGCAAGCACAGATCATCGACGCATTGAAACAAGCAATTTGATTACGGTGGTGACTCCAATAGGGTCCGCCTAGATTCCCAGAGTAGCTGTTGGTTCAAGATTGACCAAATCGCAATCTCTATTTGCTCTCTATTTGCTGTAATAGTCGCGATACCAGTCTACAAAAGCCTGAATGCCGTCCTTGATTTCTGTCTTTGGGCGATAGCCAGTCAATCGGTGCAGCAAATCGGCATTGGCCCAAGTCGCGGGCACGTCTCCCATCTGCATCTCCATGTAGTTTCGGATCGCGGGCGTGCCGAGGCTTTCTTCGATCGCGTCAACGAAATCCAACAGGCGCACTTTGTCAGAGTTACCGATGTTAACAATGCGGTATGGCGCGACAGGGCTTAAGCTATCGCCTTCAGCGATATCGTCAGGAGATTCGGGCCGAACCGGAGCGACATCGATCAAAAGCGAAATGGCTCGCACCAGATCATCAACATATGTGAAGTCCCGATACATGTCGCCATGATTGTAGATGTCGATGGGCCGATCTTCTAGAATCGCATCTGTAAATTTGAAAAAGGCGAGATCCGGACGCCCCCAGGGGCCGTAGACCGTGAAAAAGCGAAACATGGTTGTCGGCAGATCCCAAAGGTGCGCATAGGAATGCCCCATCGCTTCGTTCGCTTTCTTGGTCGCAGCGTACATCGTAAGTTGATGATCTGCCTTCTCGCATTCGTCAAAAGGCATATCAGGATTAGCCCCATAGATTGACGAGGTGGAGGCCATCAGCAAGTGCTGTACTTTATGCCGCCGTGCCGCTTCCATCACGTTAAATGTTCCGACAACATTGCTTTCGACATAGGCGCGCGGGTTTTCCAAGCTATACCTGACGCCGGCCTGCGCCGCGAGGTGGATTATCACGTTCGGTTCGAATGCGTCAGCCATTCGATCGAAGCTCTCAGTGTCTTCCAGCATCCCTTCGTCACACGAAAAGTTCGGGTTTTCCAACAACAGCGCGTGCCGGCTCTGCTTGAGGCGAACATCGTAGTAATCCGTCATCCCGTCATAACCGTGAACGCGATTACCGTTCTCAAGCAAATATTTGGCAAGATGAAATCCGATAAATCCGGCGGTGCCTGTGATCAGAACCTTTTGCATGAGGTTGCTTCCTTGTGTCTGGGCTTGGCGCTTGCGTCCACCGGCACATATGACGCCTACAGTCCTACTGCTCAAGCCGTCATTTCCCTATTGGCCGGTTTTCACTTTTCTATCCAAATCAACCTGCTCGTCCGGGCCAGGGGAGCGAATAGGTTTTGACATTCGTAAAGAACTTCATGGCCTCAATGACCCCTTCTTTGACACCATTTCCTGAATCTTTAATGCCTCCGAACGGGGACATCTCGATGCGATACCCGGGTTGTTCCCAGATGTTGCAGGTGCCAACATTCAGACCATTGATATAGGCAATGGCACGATTAAGGTCGTTGGTGCAGACGCCCGAACTAAGACCAAACCCCGTAGAATTCGAGATGCGTATCACCGCTTCGTCATCTTCAGGCACGCGAATGATCGGGATGATGGGGCCAAAGGTTTCCTCCATGACCAGTTCGCAGTCATAGGGCACTTTGTCGACCACGATGGGCGGTAGCAACGCGCCCTGACGGCCAGGGTGGTATAGTATTTCGGCTCCTGCTTTCTCAGCAAGATGAACGCGTTTATCAAATAGTTCAGCGGCTTCGTCGTGGATAACACAACCCAGCTCAGTCTCGGGGTCTTGCGGATCTCCAAATTTGATCTTCTTCGCCTTCTCCAGAACCGATGCCACAAACTTGTCGGCCACGCTGTCCTGCACCAGAATACGTTTGATTGCGGTGCAACGCTGGCCAGAGTTTCCGGTAGCACCTGCCACCGCAATTCCAGCAGCCTTTTCAAGATCGGCGTCACACAGATCGTTCAGAACTATAAGTGGATCATTGCCGCCAAGCTCAAGCGCCTGACGCTTAAATGCGGCCTTCTCCGCTATCATCTTGCCCACTGGCACCCCACCGGTGAATGTGATGATGTCAATGTTTTCATTGGTGATCATCTCATCGCCGATATCCTGCGGCCACCCGGTGATCACCTGAAACATCTCGGAGGGCAGACCGGCTTCGTACAGGATGTCCGCCAGTGTCAGACAAGTCAGCGGAGTCAGCTCGGTTGGTTTACAAACCATGCAATTGTTTGTTGCAATTGACGGAGCAACCTTGTGGCTGACCATGTTCAAAGGGTGGTTAAAGGGGGTGATCGCGCTGATTGCGTTCACCGGTTCGCGCATAGTGAAAATCTTGCGGGCCCTGCCATTATGCGTCAAATCGCACGAAAATATCTCACCATCATCCCTCAGCGCTTCACCGGCTGCGAATTGAAACACATCCTGCGCGCGTTTAGTCTCATAAATTGCGTGCTGATGGCAGATGCCCAGCTCTAGCACAAGCCATTTAACCAGATAGCCACGGCGCAGGCCGATTAACTCTGATGTCCGTTGTAGGATCTGGTTACGCTCATAGCGTGTCAGGCTGGGTTTGTATCGAGCGGCAACCTCAAAAGCGTGACGCGCATGTTCGGCTTGGCCAGCAGGAACATTGCCGACAACTTCATTGGTGTAAGGGTAGTGGACCGGAATTGTCTCATTTGCAAAGACGACCTCGCCACCGATCCTCATCCCCTCGGTTCTGATTTCGTTTGCTGACATGTCCCGAACTTTCCTACATTAAGCGAATGAGCGGGAATATGTCATCCAAATCAGATCATGTCTCGCCCGATTGCTCTGAAAACACATCAAACGCTTTCAGTGCCTTGGCGCTGTAGGCATATGACGGTCCGCCCCCCATGTAGGTCGCCATAGCCAGAGCCTCGCACAGTTCGCCGCGGGTCGCACCCAAACGAACCAAAGAACGGACATGGAAACCGATGCAGCTATCGCATCGCGTGGCGATCGCAATGCCAAGGGCCATGAACTCCTTGGTTTTCTCACTCAGTACACCGTCCGTTTTGGCAGCTTTACCCATAATGCCAAACCCACGCACGGTTTCCGGCACTTCCTTTGAGAACACACCGATATTGGCCTCAATTTCGGCCATGAATTCTTTCCAGTCCAACTGTTTTCTCCTTATCCGCGTTCATCCGCGCCCATACGACGCTCTAACCAACGGACGCCAGCACTGATTATCAAGACCAGCACCAGATATTCAAAGATCAGCAAAGTATAGATTTCGAGCGGACGATATTCGGTCACCACTAGCTCGTTTGCGCGGCGTGTCAGTTCCTGCATACCAATGACGCTCGCAAAAGCGCTCATTTTCACGATGTAAATGAACTGATTGGCCAATGGCGGCAAAATGCGTCGGATTGCCTGCGGCAGGATCACATAGCGCATAGTCTGAAAGTAGTTCAGCCCGATTGTCTGCGCAGCTTCGCTTTGGCCTTTGGCAATTGATTGAATCCCGGCGCGGTAAATCTCAGCGGTAAAGGCACTGTCCGAGATTGCCAATGTGATGATCGCCCCCCAGAATGGATCGATGGGTATATTCATGCCCATCGACTGAAAGACGATTGGCAAACCATAAAAGACCCAAAACAACATCGGAAGCAGAGGGATCGAGCGGACAAATTCCACGTAGATCCGGTTCACCAGTCGCCAACCACGTTTTTCAGACAGACCTGGCAGCGCCACCAGCAGACCAATCACAATCGACATGATCGCCGCGATCAACGATATCTGGATCGTCGCACCCATCCCAGACACCAGAAACTTGACATTGGTCCAGCCTGATGCGGTGGTGGGGTCAATCACATACCAGCCCCATGTTTGAGACGACGAACACCCAGCTAAAAGTACGAACAGCGGGAGGAACAGGAGCGGTTTCTTCATGACATCCAACTCAATGTTGCAGAATCTGGCTTAAGAATTTCTGACACCGCTCAGACCGCGGATTAGTGAAGAAATGTTCCGGTTTTCCTTGTTCGACGATCTCACCCGCATCCATAAACACCATGTTGTCTGCAACTTTGCGTGCAAAACCCATCTCGTGGGTGACAACCACCATGGTCATTCCTTCCTGCGCCAGTTCAACCATCACGTCGAGGACTTCGGAAATCATTTCGGGGTCCAGGGCCGAGGTGGGTTCGTCAAACAACAAAACCCTCGGCTCCATGCAAAGCGAACGAGCGATGGCCACACGTTGCTGTTGTCCACCTGAAAGCTGAATGGGACGTTTGTCGGCCTGGTCCGGGATATGGACCCGTTCAAGGTAATGGCGGGCTTTTTCTTCGGCCTCTTTTTTACTCAACCCTCTTGCTTTGATCGGACCCAAAGTCAGGTTTTCGAGCACGGTCAAATGCGGAAAAAGATTAAACTGCTGGAACACCATCCCGACTTCTGATCGAATTGTGGCGACGGATTGGGCGTCATCTGACAGCTCTGTCCCGTCTATGCGGATCGTACCTTTTTGGTGTTTTTCAAGCTGGTTAATGCATCTTACAACCGTCGATTTTCCAGAACCGGAAGGCCCACAGATTACAACTTTTTCACCGCTATTTATCGTAAGATTGATATCCTTGAGCACATGAAATGTGCCATACCATTTGTTTACGTCGACTAACTCGATCGCGGCGTCTGGCATTAGCTGGCCTGCCTTTGTTATTCTCAGTCAATTATTTTCTTGAGGTTAGCGTGGTCTTTGCGCTTAGATCAAGAAACAATCCAGCTAAACTAGCCGACTGCCACCAACAGGAGAAATACATGAAACATCTTTTCAAAGTAGCCATTGCCGCTGCGATTGGCCTAGCAATTGGTAGCGCCGCTCAGGCCCAGTCTGCACTGAATGAAATCCTGGATTCTGGTGTGATGAAAGTCGGTACAACTGGAGATTGGAATCCAATGTCGCTGCGCGATCCTGCGACTAACAGCTACAAGGGTTATGATATAGATATCATGAACGCACTGGCTGCAGATCTTGGCGTCGAAGTTGAATATGTTCCGACAGACTGGAAAACCCTGGTCAATGGGGTGGTCGCCGGGAAATATCATATCACCGGCTCGGCTTCGATTTCTCCGCCGCGCTTGAAGGTTGCCGGTTTCTCTGACAGCTACATCTCTGTTGAGCTGTTCCCGTACACGACCAAAGACAAGGCCGACAAATTTGACGGGTATGACTCGATCAACAAACCCGATGTAAAAGTCGCAACAACCCTGGGTACTACCTTTGAAAAACGTGTGCGCGAATGGTTCCCAGATGCTGATATCAAGGTGGTCGAAGCTCCGGCGCGCGGTTTTCAGGAAGTGCTTGCCGGTCGGGCGGATGTGTTCATCACGTCAAATATCGAAGGCTCGACGCTAGAGGCCAAATTTCCGGTTGTTCGCGTGAAAAATGCCGGCCCCCGGTCGCCATCCCCGATCGCGATGCTGTTGCCGCAGGATGATCAGGTCTGGATCAATTATGTAAACAGCTGGATCGAAGTGAAAAAAGCTCAGGGCTTCTTCGATGAAAATCAGAAGCGGTGGGGCCTCTGATAACAGCTGACACCGCAGTAATGGTCTGAGCGTGGACAGGAAGTCATGAAGCTTGATCACATGACCTGGTACGAGGTTGACGCTCGTATCAAGCAAGGCGCTGCGGTGTTTTTGCCAATTGGTTCGACCGAACAGCATGGTCCGATGGGCCGCATTGGTACGGACACAATTTGCGCTGAGGCAGTCGCGCTTGCGGCTGCCAGTCGATGCGGGGGGATCGTTGCACCCCCGCTAGCCTACACCCCCGCGCCTTTCAATACTGGCTTTCCCGGTACGGTTTCGGTATCGGCCGAAATATTTCAGATGCTGGCAAATGAAGTCATTGCGGGACTGCTGGCACAAGGTTTCCGTGGCGTATTTGTGGTAAATGGGCATGGTGCCAATCTGGAACCCCTTCGCACCATCAAATCCACTCTTCCTGACAACCAGATGATGATCCGCAGCTGGTGGGAGCCGGACACAGTAAACAAGCTGCGCAGACAGCTATACGGCGAATGGGAGGGGATGCATGCAACCCCATCCGAGATTGCAATAACGCAATCTCTGCTTGGCGAACTGCCAGCAAACCAGGCAGCCGAGCCGCCAAAAAAGCTCACTGCAGAATATGTGCGGGATCACGCAGGCGACCGGCATGGTCCACCCGATGAACATCGTATAGAATTTCCTGATGGGCGGGTCGGTTCACATTCTGCCCTCGCCAACCCAAAGGATGGTGAGCGCCTGCTGACCGAGGCTGCCCTCGCAATTGCAGACGAATTTCGTTCTTTTGAGTTAGACAGATAGTCACAAGATACCGAAGTGAAAGGCGGGGTGTCGTCTACTCCGCCTCAAGACCATCGGTCGACAGGTCATCAAGCTTTGGCATAAGCCGCAGCAACTCGCTTGTGTATTCGGTTTTCGGATTGGCAAACAACTCGCTTGTCTCCTGAACTTCGACGATTTGGCCCTGCTTCATGACCGCGACCCGGTCGCACATCTGGCGGACGACGGGCAAGTCGTGGCTGATAAACAGCATGGTCAGGCCCAGATGCTCTTGTAAATCCTTCAGGATGTTCAGAATCTGAGCCTGAATCGATACGTCAAGCGCGCTCGTTGGCTCATCGCAGATCAGGAACCGGGGTTGTGTCGCCAAAGCGCGGGCGATCGATATACGCTGCCGCTGACCACCCGAAAACTCGTGCGGGTATTTTTGACCGGCTCCGGAACCCAGACCCACCTGATCCAACAATTCATCCACCCGGCGCTTGATGTGTGCGCCATCCATCAGGCGATGATGGCGAATTGGCTCAGCAACAATTTCATCCACGCGCATCCGAGGATTGAGGGAAGAGTAGGGGTCCTGAAAGATCATCTGGATGTTCTTTCGGTACTCGTCTTGCACCGAACGATTGCTTAGATCACTGACCCGCTGGCCCTGAAAATCAATCGTGCCTCCGTCAACCGGGTAGAGCCCGGCGATCATCCGCGCGACGGTCGATTTACCCGAGCCTGATTCACCCACGACCCCGAAGACCTCGCCCGCGTGAATATCGAAGCTGACACTATCAACGGCCGTAAAATATGTCCGATCCCAAGGCAACAGGCCACGTTTCTGCAGGAATTTCTTTGTCAGGTTGCGGATCTCAAAAAGCGGTTTGCTGGTGTCGTTGTCCACCTTTGGCCAATGGCGCGCCATATCTTCGACGGCGAAACGTGTTTCGCGCCCGCCATAGCTGATCTGAGGGAAGCGATGCAGTTTCAGCGTCGGGCGAGGTACCGCGGCGATCAGGGACTTGGTGTATTCGTGGTGCGGCTGGCCCATCACCTGTGCTGTGGTGCCGCTTTCAACCACCTTGCCCGCATACATCACGGTCACGCGGTCGGTGGTGTCCGCGATCACGCCCATATCATGGGTAATCAGGATGACACCTACTTGGCGCTCCTGGGCCAGTTCCTTGATTAGGTCCAAAATCTGCGCCTGAACTGAAACGTCCAACGCCGTAGTGGGTTCGTCCGCAATGATCACATCCGGTTCGGTGCACAAGGCCAGAGCGATGACTACCCGCTGGCGCATCCCGCCTGAAAACTGATGCGGGTATTGATCAAGCCGCGTGTCCGGGTCCGGAATGCCCACGCGGTCAATTAGGTCTCGGGCGCGTTTGTTTGCCTCGGCTTCAGTACCGCCCAGATGGGTCTGGATCGTTTCAACCAGTTGCTCGCGCACCGTGAACAGCGGGTTCAGCGAGGTCAATGGGTCCTGAAAGATCATCGAGATCTTCTTGCCGCGAAGCCCTCGCATCGCCTCGGCATCAATGCCACTGATCTGCTCGCCGCCCAGCTTGATCTGGCCACTGGCGATACGTCCGGGACGTTCCAGCAGGCCCATGACAGCGGCGCCGATTGTGGATTTACCGGCACCGGATTCCCCCACAAGCCCGTGAATTTCACCGGGCTCAACGGACAGGCTGGCGTGATCCACCGCTGTGAAAAGCTGGCGGCGGGTCGGAAACTCAACGGTGAGGTCTTGGATAGTCAAAAGGCTCATGAAATCACCGCAGTTTGGGGTTCAGCGCGTCACGCAGCCAGTCGCCCAGCAGGTTGACCGACAAGGCAAGGGCCAGCAGCGTACAGGCCGGGAAGAACAAGATCCACCACTCGCCCGAGAACAAGAAGCCTTGGCCGATACGGATTAGTGTGCCCAGAGATGGCTGGGTCGGGGGTGCGCCAACGCCTAAGAAGCTCAGCGTCGCCTCGGCGATAATGGCCAGCGCCAGCGAAATTGTGGCGATGACCAGAACGGGGCTCAGGACATTGGGCAGGATGTGGCGGAACATGATCGGGAACGATCCGCGGCCAATCAGGCGCGCGGCTTGCACATATTCCTTGTTCTTCTCAACCAACGCCGCACCACGCACGACCCGCGCGAACTGCACCCAGTCCGACAGCGCAATCGCAATGATCAGAACATAGATTGCCATCTCATCACGGTATTCCGGTGGGGTTATCCCTTTGGCGATGCCAAAGATCAGCATTGCCACAAGAATGGCAGGGAAGGTCAATTGCACATCAGCGATCCGCATGATCAGTGTTTCGATCCAGCCGCCGAAATAAGCCGCGACCAGCCCTAGGATCACACCGATAACAAGTGCAAGAAGCACCGCCGACGCTCCGACGAACAGCGAAATACGCAAACCATAAAGGATGGTGGAGAACACATCGCGCCCCTGATCGTCGGTACCCAACAGGAAGGTTTCTTGCGTGAAGGCATTCGGTGTGCCCGGCGGCGTGAAGCCGTTCATCAGGTTCAGCGTTGCAGGGTCGAACGGGTTATAAGGCGCGATCAAGGGTGCGAAGATCGCAGCCAACACCAGAATGACCACAACCAGTGAAGCGATCACAGCAACCGGGGAATGACGGAAGGACCATGCGAAATCACTGTCCCAAAACTTGGCCATGCGCGTCTTAGGTGTGGCTTTCGGAGTTTCCATCGTATCGCTCATGTGGCCCTCGCGTCGACACGCAGGCGCGGGTCAATTGCATAATAAAGAAGATCGACAATCAGGTTGATCGTCACGAACATTACCGAAATCAGCATTAGATAGGCCGCCATCACGGGAATATCGACAAACTGGATTGCGTTGATGAAAAGCAGGCCCACGCCTGGCCACTGAAACACTGTCTCAGTGATGATGGCGAATGCGATGATCGAACCCAGCTGCAAACCCGTGATGGTAATCACCGGCACCAGCGTATTCTTCAGCGCGTGGCGGAAGTTGATAACGCGATCTGAAAGCCCACGGGCGCGTGCGAAACGGACATAGTCGGCGCGCAGCACCTCAAGCATTTCGGATCGGACCAGCCGCATGATCAGCGTCATCTGATAAAGGCCCAAGGTAATTGCAGGCAAAATCAGCGCCTTGAGGCCCGAGGCCGTCAGAAACCCGGTTGACCAATGCCCAATCATAACGGTCTCGCCCCTCCCGAAGCTGGGCAGTAGGTCAAGCTCGACCGAGAAAATATAGATCAGCAGGATGCCTATCAGGAATGTAGGTAACGAAACCCCGATCAGGGAAACCGTCATGATCACATTCGCAGCAATCCCTTGTCGTCGGATCGCAGTGAAGACACCTAGCGCGATGCCCATCGTGATTGCCAGAAACCCAGACACAAAGGCCAGTTCCAGCGTAGCCGGAGCCCGCTCAAGCAGGATAGTCGAGACCGGTCGGCCCTGCCGGTAGGATACTCCGAAATTACCCTGAACAGCACCTTGCAGGAACTTGGCGTATTGCACCACAAAAGGCTGATCCAGCCCAAGTTCGGTTCGTAGGCGGTCGATATCTGCCTGCGTACGCTCCTGTCCCAGCATGTTGTCGATCGGGTCGCCAACAAAGCGGAACATCGAGAATGCTACCAGCCCCACGACCAGAAGTACGATGATGGACTGGAACATCCTTCGGACGATAAATGCGAACATTGATTTTCCCCATTGGTGGGTCTGTCTATGCTTTAACCGACCGGGTGGTCAAGCTATCTCGGCCATGCGGAGTGGTCCAATCGATTTCCGGACCCAACGGCACGATGCCAAGTGGATTGCGCAGCTCGGAAGGTGAGAAATAACCCAGTTTGTAAATGTCGAACTTCACCGTCTCAGCGACACCCGGCAGCGTATAGAGCTCTCGCGCATAGCCCCAGAGATTTGGATAGTCGATCAGGCGGCGCAGATTGCATTTGAAGGCGTAATGGTACGCGACATCAAAACGAGCCAGTGTCGGGAACAGGCGCAGATCGGCCTCGGTCAGGGCATCACCGCAGAGATAGCGGTTGGCGGCCAAATGTGCATCGATTTCATCCATCGTGGCGAAGACATCTTGGAATCCCGCCTCATAAGCCTCCTGCGTGCGTGCAAAACCTGCGCGGTAGACCCCGTTGTTGAGGCGCGTATAGATTTTGTCATTCCACGCTTCGATTTGATCAAGCTTTTCTGGTGGTGCCAGATTTGGGCCATGGCCCGGCAGGGTGCCCAGCATCCGCACCAGATCAGCGGATTCGTTTGAGACGGCCTTGTCGTGAAGCCGATCCCAAAGCAGCGGCACCGTGATCCGCCCGGTATAAGCGGGGGTCACGCGGGCATAGGCGTGATGCAAAGCGGTCGCGCCATAAACCGCGTCGGCGCCATCCGCATAAACCCAACCATCTGCTGTGCGACGCGGTTCTGCATAGGCAACCGTGACGAGATCTTGCAGACCTTTGAAGGCTAGGACCAATAAAACGCGATGCGCCCAAGGGCAATTCCACGCCGCGTAAAGGTGAAACCGCTCTGGTTCCAGTGCCGTATCGGGTAAGGTATTACGGATGGTTGAGGCTTGACGGCGAAACGCGCCGTCAAGCGTGCTATCGGGCGCCGGATCTTCTGCATGATAGATACCGGCTATCATCAGGCCCATTGCTCAGTTCACCGTCACCCAGCGCAGAAGGAAGAAGTTGTCCGGGCGCTGTGTCAGCTCGACATTGCTGCGCGTACCCCAGACCAACGGTTGAACATACATCGGTACGTAGACCTGTTCGTCCTGATAAATCTGCGTCACCTCATCCAGCATGGCTTGCCGCTTGGTCTGATCCAGCTCGGATTGGATCATCGGTAACAGCTCATCGACCCGCGCATTCGAGAATCCACCGAAGTTCCAGCTGCCCAGCTTTTTCTCTTCGTTTGGAGTGGCGACGAGGAAGCGGACCGGATGTTCAGCGTCAAACGTACCTGGGCTCCAGCCCAGAAGATACATGTCATAATTGTCCTCACGCAGCTCCGGCCAGTAGTTCCGCACAGGCATTGCATCCAACTCGGCCGTTATGCCGATTTGCGCAAGCATGCCAACAACTGCCTGACAGACGGCCTCATCATTCAGATAGCGGTCGTTCGGACATTTCAGGCCAAATGAGAATCCATCTGCATAGCCTGCTTCGGCAAGCAGGGCCTTCGCAGCTTCTACATCAAACGCTGGACGTTCCGCATTGGCGTCGGAAAATCCACTCATCGCCGGGCTGACGAGTTGTGAGGCGGGTTCGGCATTGCCTCGCATGATCGTGGCCAGAATGGCATCCACATTGACGGCTTGTGCAACTGCCTGACGCACACGTGCATCACGGAACGGGTTAGGCTTGCCTGCATCGTCGGTGTATTTCAGGGCTTCGGCTTGGTGGTTGAAACCCAGCATGATCACACGTGCTTCGATGCCCTGAATGACATCAACCTCTGCGTTCTGCTGCAGCCGAGCGACGTCCTGAATTGGTACAGGGTTGATCATGTCCACGTCACCCGAAAGCAAAGCTGCAACGGCAGTCGCCGGGTTCTGGATCGGATTAAATTCAGCACGGGTGATGTTGTGTTCGACATCTCCCCACCAACCCTCAAATGGTTCCAGCACAGTTTTGAGGCCTGGCTCACGCTCGGTGACTTTGAATGCCCCGGTGCCATTGGCATTGATAGTTGCGTAGTTGCCGGTCTCTTTATCAGGCACCACCGCGTCGTTGGCTTCGGTCCAGCCCTGATCCATGATCATCCAGTTGGCAATCGAAGACGGAAACAGAGGGTTCGGTGCAGTCGTCATGATATCGACGGTGTAGTCATCGACCACGACGACATCACTGACAGGGGCGAACCAACTGCGGGTATCTGCCGCTTCGCCTGATGCGCGTTGATAGCTGAACAGGACATCCTGTGCGTCAAAGTTGCTGCCATCGTGGAATGTTACGCCTTCACGCAGCTTAAACCGCCAACCTTCACCATCTCCAATCGGCTCCCAGCTGACGGCCAGTGCGGGCTCGACGCTCATGTCCTTGCCGCGGCGGACCAGACCTTCGTAAACGTTGTTCAGGAACCCAAGTACGGGGGCTGAGTTAACCGCATGGGGGTCCATCGTCTGCGGATCGGTGGTCGAGGCCCATTTGAAATCGGCGGCCTGTGCGGTGCTGGCAAGCAACATGGCCAGGCCAATGGCACTTTTTCTGAAGATCATGGCGAAAACTCCCTGTTATCGCTGAAACAATCCAGCTTTTTGGCCACCACGTAAAGACACTCTCGGTTTGAGATCACGGTCCCGTTACCTGCGGCACAAACAAGAACAGGGCGCGAAAACGCGCCCTGATCAACATCCAAATGGATGGTTTAGTTCATCTCGAAGTATTTGATCTTCGGTGAATCTTCCGGTTCTACGATGGTGCCGACACCCGATTTCATACCCCAGTTCAATACCTGGTGGTGGATCGGGATATACAGCTGCTCGTCCTGAACAACTTGCCAGATGTCTCCGATCTGCTGATCGCGCGCAGGCAGATCGGTTTCCGAGGCCAGGGCTACGATCTTGGCATCCAAATCAGGGTTGGAGTACCGCGTGCCATTCCAAGAGCCATACTTCTCACCCTTCGAGTGCACCAAGAAGTTGAAGATGTATTCCGAGTCATATGTCGGAACACCCCATCCCAGCATGTAGAAGTCTGTCTCCAGATTGTTGATCAGCGGGAAATGCTGAGCCTTCGGTTTGGCGTCTAGGTTCACGGTGACCCCGATCTGGGCCAACATGCCAACCGCCGCCTGACAAATTGCCTCATCATTGATGTAGCGATCATTCGGGCAGTTCAGGGTCAGCGAGAATCCGTCAGGATAGCCCGCTTCGGCCATCAGCGCCTTGGCCCCTTCGATATCGGTTGACGAAGACGCGTCCATATCTGCGTCCCAACCATTCACAAACGGGGGTGAGATCATGCCCGCAGGAGCAGACTGGCCACGCATCACTACCTGTTTGATCGCATCACGATTGATCGCTTTCGACATCGCCTGACGAACTCGGACATCAGCCAGCGGATTTTTACCATCCACATTGTCCGAGGTCAGATCGGCGTCACCCATGTTCATACCAAAGAAGATCACCCGGTTCTGTGGTGCTGTCCGTACATCCAGCCCATCAGTTCCGGCGACACGCTCAAGATCCTGCACCGGCACGTCCTGAATGAAATCCACTTCACCCGACAACAAGGCGGCGACGCGTGTCGCGGCGTTCTGGATTGGGGTGTAGACGATCTCGGTCACTTGAAGCGGGAATTCATCCTTGCCCCAGTAGTTCTCGTTGGCAGTCAGAACGGTTTTCACGTCCGGTTCGCGGCTGACCAGCTTGTAAGGTCCGGTGCCATTGGCGTTCTTAGCTGCAAAGGTATCCTCACCGCCTTCATAGTCCTGCACCTTGACGGCATTGTTTGCCTCAGCCCAATCCTTGTCCATCATGAACATGTTGGTCAGGTTGTTGGGCATGATCGGGTTTGGGCCATCAGTTTCGATTTCAACCGTGAACTTGTCGGGTGCACGCACCTCTTTCACCGAAGCAAGCAGTTCCTTGTAATCGGAATCCGGCGTCATGGCGCGGTTTAGCGAGAATACAACGTCATCGCTGTCAAACTCGGCCCCATCGTGAAACGTGACGCCTTCGCGCAGTTTAAATACCCAGACGTTCGGGTTGTCTTCGGACGGCGCCCATTCAGTTGCCAGAGAGGGTACTAGTGCACCGGAATGATCACGCATCACCAGAGTTTCCATGATCTGGTGCGCCATGGCCGAAGTTGGACCCTCGTTCTGCGCGTGCGGGTCCAGCGTCAGTGCATCACCGGCACGCGCCCAACGCAGCGTTTCCGCCGAAGCACCCGCCGCGATCATCGCTGTTGCGCTGGCGGCAAGCATCAGAGTTTTGAATGACATAAGTCGTCTCCCCATTTTTTGTTGTGACCGCATTTTCATGCGGTTGGCCGAATTTGTCGGCCATCATGGATCAGCATCATCCAGATCATCGCCCGAGTTGCAACACCCGAATGTTAGCGCCCCGTTTTGTCCTCGGCTCAGCTGGGGATCAGTTGACTGGTATGCCGTGAGGAACACGCCGCCTAGTTGCCTTGTGCAGGGGTTGCAACCTAACGTTTGTTGAAGGCGTCTCTGAGGGCGTCACCAAAAGCACCATTCTGGGTGCACTGGCCCCCATGTCCGCGCCGCTGTTCCCCCGGCTTGACTGGTCGCGCGGGTTTGCCCTTGCCACGAAGCGCATTGTCCTCACGGGCAGAAGCTCCACCATCCTTCCGCATGGTCAACCCAATGCGTTTACGAGGTACGTCGACCTCAACCACCCTGACTTTGACAACCTGCCCTGTCTTAACCACTTCATGCGGATCTTTTACGAACCGATCGGCCAGTTGGCTGACATGAACCAACCCGTCCTGATGCACACCGATGTCAACAAATGCGCCGAAGGCGGCCACATTGGTAACGGTACCTTCTAAAACCATGCCAGGTTTCAGGTCTATGATCTCTTCAACACCATCGGTAAAGGATGCGGTTTTGAAACTTGGCCGGGGGTCTCGGCCTGGCTTTTCAAGTTCGGTGAATATGTCTCGCACCGTGGGTAAACCGAAATTGTCGTTCACAAACTGTTCGGCGCGCAGGCCTTTCAAGGCACCGTCGTGCCCCATGATCTGGCGAATATCGCGCCCGCAGGCCGCTACCACCCGACGGGCGACATCATAGGCTTCGGGGTGAACCGAAGACGCATCCAAAGGCTCTGATCCATCCCGGATACGCAAGAAACCTGCGCATTGCTCGAAGGCGCGCGGGCCAAGGCGAGCCACCTTCAACAAATCCTGACGAGACGCGAAGGCACCGTGGATGTCCCTGTGGGTTACGATCGCATCAGCCAAACCCGGACCAAGACCTGATACATGTGAGAGAAGGGGTGCCGATGCAGTGTTCAGGTCCACACCCACTGCGTTCACCACATCTTCGATCACTGATTCCAGCGATTGCGACAAACGGTGCTGATCGACATCATGCTGGTACTGACCAACCCCGATGCTTTTTGGCTCAATCTTGACCAGTTCGGCCAGCGGGTCTTGCAGGCGGCGTGCGATCGAAACCGCCCCACGCAGCGAAACGTCAAGATCAGGAAATTCACGCGCAGCAAGTTCGGAAGCGGAGTAGACTGAAGCTCCGGCTTCGGACACAACGACCTTGGTGGGCGCTTTAATCGTGTTGGGCAGCAGCGACAGCGTGTCTGCCACCAAACGTTCGGTCTCGCGGCTGGCTGTGCCGTTGCCAATGGCAATAAGCTCGATCTTATGGGTGGCGATGAGGTTCAGGATCGCAGCCTGCGCACCTCGCAGGTCGTTCTTGGGCTGAAAAGGATAGAGTGTATCCGTTGCAACCACCTTGCCGGTTGCATCCACTACGGCTGCCTTGACGCCAGTGCGTATGCCGGGATCCAACCCCAGCGTCGGGCGTGCACCTGCCGGAGCTACAAACAACAGGTCTTTGAGGTTGCGCGAAAACACCTGGATTGCCTCGTCCTGCGCGCGGCTGCGCAGGTCAGCCATCAACTCGACCATCATCGACAGCGACAGCTTGACCCGCCATGTCCAACCCGCAACCTTACGCAGCCACTTGTCCCCTGGCGCGTCACTTCGTGTGTTCAGATGTGCCGCCACCATGGCCTCAGCCCGTGCAGCCCCTGCCTCGGGTTCCGGCGCGATATCGAGTGTTACGATACCTTCCTTTGAGGCACGCAACATTGCGAGCGCCCGATGCGATGGGGTCTTGGACCAAAGCTCCGAGTGATCGAAGTAATCACTGAACTTAGCGCCCTCCTGTTCTTTTCCCTCGACAACTTTCGCACTCAGCAGCGCTTCGCGTTGCATGAAGTTGCGCAGTTCTCCCAACAGTACAGCGTTCTCGGTCAGTCGTTCCGTGATGATGTCACGTGCGCCATTCAGGGCGTCTCTGGCCGTGGGAATGACCTCATTCAGATACTTCTCGGCCAAGCCCTCTGGCTCCGCTAAACGGTCAGTCAGAATGGCATCGGCCAGTGGCTCCAAGCCATTCTCACGGGCAATCATCGCCTTGGTCCGACGCTTGGGCTTGTAGGGAAGATAAATGTCTTCGAGTTGCGCCTTGGTCTCGGCCTGGACAATCGATTTCACCAAATTATCCGTCAGTTTCCCCTGATCTTTGATCGAGGCCAGAATCGTCTCGCGTCGGGCCTCAAGATCGCGCAGATAAGTTAAGCGGTCGGACAGAGTGCGCAGTTGTGTATCGTCCAAGCCACCCGTCACTTCCTTCCGATAGCGGGCGACAAAGGGCACGGTCGCTCCTTCGTCCAACAATCGAACGGCGGCCCCAACCTGTTCGGGACGTGCTTTGATTTCGGTGGCGATGGTGCGGGCGATACGGTCCAAAGGGGTCTCCTGACTTACAGTTGGAAAACCGTCTTAGCCAGCTAAAGGTGCAAGGGAAAGAGGACTTGATCTGGGAAAAAACGTCTCTGCACAAAATCTGCACGACCGCTGCGCGGTGATCTGCACCCAAGCGGGCCAAATAGGGCCAGCGTAAACAAGGAGCAGTAATATGGGACAGTTCATCGTGCGCGGTGTTCCTGCGTCAGTTTTACAGGATAGTTGGTGGTTTGACGCCGCTGACAAGAATCCGAGCAAACAAGATGGCACAACGGGACCAGGTAATCGCGATGCCACCGTCGGATTGGTCATTCTGGTTGCACTAGCAGATGTATTGTTTTTCGAACATGCGCCCGGCATTTCTTTAGCGGCCTATACGCTCGCGGTTGCCGGAGTTGTTTGGGTATTGCTGGGCCGCCGTGCTGGTATGACGGGACCGGCAGTGCTTTTGGTCCTCAGCATATTGCCGGTCGTGGAATATGTTCAGGCCTTGTCCTTGGCCTTCTTGCTGGGCGGATCGACCGTGGCGTTATGTTGGGCCGTGTCGGGGCAATGTCAGGGGACCTCGGTGCGCCGATTTCTGTCCCAATATCCTTTGCTGTCGATCAGACAAGGGCTTGAGGCGGCTCAACACGGTCATTCTATATCTAAGGACCAAAGGATAGCGCATCGCATTTTGCGTGAGTGGAGCTTTCCCGTTGGTGGGGCATTGGTTCTGGCCTCTCTGATAATATCAGCCAATCCTGTTTTTTCGGATTGGAGTGATCGGATATGGCATTTTGATCTGCGCTTCGATCGGCTGTTGTTTTGGTTCGGAGTCGCAATACTCATCTGGCCGATCCTCGCGGTTGTCCGACAACCAGAATTGCTATCCCCGCGGTTAGGACCCAAGCAGAGGCGTGGTTTTCCAGCGTTTGGCGTGAACGTACAGTCTGTTGCCAACGCACTGATCACATTCAACATGCTTCTGGCGATCCAAACCGGTATGGATGTCGTGTATCTGTGGGGTAGCGCGGAACTTCCCAAAGGGATGAGCTATGCGGAATATGCGCATCGCGGCGCCTATCCGTTGCTGGCAACGGCCTTACTTGCAGGTGCGTTTGCGCTGGTTGCACGGCCTTTTTTGAACGAGAGGTCAGGGCTGACAAGATGGATGATGTTATGGCTTGCGCAGAACGTGCTGCTGGTGATCTCTTCCATGATGCGCTTGTCGCTATATGTGGAATCCTACGGGTTGACCTACCTACGGGTTCACGCTGCGATCTGGATGGTGCTTGTTATAGTGGGATTGAGCCTGACCGGTTGGCAAATTCTGAAAGGCAAATCGAACCGGTGGCTAATGGTCCGATCAACAGCTTTGGGGATTATCGTGCTCTATGCGTGCTGTTTTGTAAATTTCGCCGCATTGATTGCCCGCTGGAATATTGAGCATCCGGTTCGGTTTGATTTCTACTACGCATGCCAGCTCAACCATATGGCTGCGGCCGAATTGATGAAAGACAGCCGACTGCGGGATTGCGCAACCCCTCCGGTCATCGACAATTGGAGGAATTGGGGCTTTCGCGCAGATCGGGTGATCCGTAATCTGAACGCCGAAACATTGCCGGAGAAGGTTGATGAAAATCCTCGTCGTGGATGATGATCCGCGCTTGCGCGAGTTGGTTTCGATCACGCTCGAGCGTGCAGGCTATCAGACGGTCACAGCACGCGACGGTCAGATGGCGCTGACCCATGCGACACGGGAAGCGCCTGATCTGATTGTGTTGGACGTCGGCTTGCCCGAGCTTGACGGACTTGAGGTCTGTAGTCGCCTGCGGGCGCGTTCTGACGTACCGATCCTGTTCCTGACCGCACGCGATGATGAGATAGACCGAATTTTGGGTCTTGAACTGGGGGCCGACGATTACGTCACCAAACCTTTCAGCCCGCGCGAATTGGTAGCGCGGATCAAAGCCATCCTCAAACGCAGTACCGCAGAAGGCTCGACCACGTTTCTTCGGCATGGCCCTGTAGAGTTGGATGTTTCCGGCCATTCGGTTTGGGTTGATGGGACTATACTCGCGTTGACCGCAACCGAGTTGTCAATCCTGCGCCGATTGATGCAAACACCCGAGGCTATAGTCTCGCGCCGTCAATTGATCGATGCGATCTATGGCGCAGGTAGCGCCGTAGCCGACCGCACACTGGACAGTCATCTAAGGAATCTTCGCCGCAAGCTTGGGGATCAAGGCTGGATCGGGGCCATAGAGACCGTGCACGGAATCGGGTTACGGATGGGCACATGGCCGGGTTAAGGCGCAAGTGGCGTCCTTCATTGGGATTTGTTCTTGGCGGAGGTCTTGCGGGTACGCTCGTTTTGTCTCTGCTGGGTCTGATCGCTTTGCGCTACCTTGGACCTGAAATCGGGTTTCGCAATGCTGCAGGTCTTCTGGCGGTCCTGATCGGCTGCGCGACCGGAGTGCTTGGGTATCTTATGGTCCGGCTATTACTCCGACCGATTTCGGCGCTCGCTTCTTATTCAAGCGCGGTGGAACAGGGTCAGCCCGCCGAGCCCCCTGATCACTTTGGAACGCAGGAGCTGTCTCGCCTCGCCGGTTCAGTGCTGAGTATGGCAGATACTTTACAACGGCGCGAAGCTTCGGTCCGTGTGTTTGCAGATCACGTCACGCATGAGCTGAAAACCCCGGTCACAGCAATCCGCGCTGCAGGAGAGCTATTGACGGAGGCCGATGCACTTACAGATCAGGATCGCACATTGTTACACCAGATACTGGGCGCAAGCGATCAAATGCAAATGCAGCTTGCCGCCTTGAATCGTGTTGCCCAGGCAAGGGTGCCTGAACACCATGGAACATCCACGATTGCTGGACTTGCTCACAAAATGCGTACGTCATTTCCCGAACTGGATATCAGCGTTGAAGGGTGCGAGCGGACCTTTCCTCTTGCCTCTTCTGGTCTGTGGATTGTGTTGAACCAACTGTTAGACAATGCCCGCCGACACGGGGCAGGGCGGGTGGCCCTGACGGCGGAAGCCGAACGGTTGATAATTCAGGATGATGGACCTGGCATTTCCGATTGGAACCGGGATCATATCTTCAATCCGTTCTTCACCACGGCCCGCGAACGGGGAGGGACCGGTATGGGATTGACTATCGTCGCTAATCTGATGAGCGCGCATGGCGGGCATATTGCGCTGATCCCTTCCGATAGAGGTACGCAGTTTGAAATCCGTTTCCCAGATGGGTGAAAACTAGGCATCAGCAAAAGGTATTAAGGCCCGTGTCAATTTGCGCCTCTGTATTCGATTGATCCTAAGCCAATCCTCATTTATTGGAGGCCCTGTCAAATCAGAGTCACCCGTGGGGCCGACGTGTCCCCTTACGGCTCGGTGCCAAAACTACAGCGGCACATACTCTTGGATCGCACGCCCCTGAAAGGCTTAAAAAAGGTAAGGGAATATGGCAGAAAAATCGAACTTCGACGTATTGTATACCATTGTAGACGAAGCGCCTGAACTGGCGAGCGCCTCGTTCCTGCCCATCATCCGCAAGTTTGCATCAGCCGCTGGTGTCAGCGTTGGAACCAAAGACATTTCGCTTGCCGGGCGTATTATCGCGACCTTCCCCGAGAACCTGACAGACGAACAACGCATCACCGATGACCTAGCTGCATTGGGTGAGTTGGTGAAAACTCCAGATGCAAATGTGATCAAACTGCCGAACATTTCGGCCTCGGTACCGCAATTGGTGGCTGCCATCGAAGAGCTGCAATCGCAGGGCTACAACATTCCGAACTACCCTGAAGAGCCTTCGACAGATGAAGAAAAGGCAATCCGCGCGCGGTATGACGCCATCAAAGGATCAGCTGTGAACCCTGTGCTACGGGAAGGCAACAGCGACCGCCGTGCTGCACGTGCCGTAAAGAATTATGCTCAGAAAAACCCGCATTCGATGGGGGAATGGAGCGCTGACAGCAAGACCAAAGTTTCGTCGATGTCAGGCGACGACTTTTACGCCAACGAGAAATCGGCAACTATCACGGCGGCGCAGGCTGGCGATGCAAAGATTGAATTCGTCGGTAAAGACGGCGGGGTAACAGTTCTGAAAGACGGTTGGCCGCTGGCTGAAGGTACCGTGGCGGATGCAACTTTTATGTCGGTCAAGGCTCTGTCCTCCTTCCTTGCAGATGCCATCGAAGACACCAAGAAAGACGCCACCATGTTCTCGCTGCACATGAAGGCGACAATGATGAAGGTCAGTGACCCAATCATCTTTGGTTATGCTGTCAAAGCTTGGCTGGCGCCAGTATTCGAGAAATTCGGCGCAGAACTGGATGCGTTGGGCGTAAATCCGAACTCAGGGCTCGGTGATCTGCTTGAACGGGTTCAGGGCAACGCAGAAATCGTCGCCGCAATCGACGCGATCAAAGGAGATCGCCCCTCGATGTACATGGTGGACTCTGATCGCGGCATCACCAACCTGCACGTCCCGTCAGATGTGATCATTGACGCGTCGATGCCTGCCGTGATCCGCGCTGGCGGCAAAGGTTGGGACGAAACTGGTGCCAAGGGCGATACCAACTGCGTGATCCCTGACCGTTGCTATGCACCGGTGTATGATGAGGCCATCAAATTTTTCAAATCCAATGGCGCATTGAACCCAGCCACCGCTGGTGCCGTCGCCAACGTTGGACTGATGGCGCAGAAAGCCGAGGAATACGGATCGCACCCGACGACGTTCGAAGCACCCGCAGATGGAACCATCCGTATCGTGCTGGCCAATGGTGAAACGCTGCATGAGCATGCAATTGAAGAGGGTGACATCTGGCGCGCCTGTACCGTCAAGAAAGCTCCGATCGAGAACTGGATCCAACTGGCGATGGACCGTCAGCGCCTGACTGGTTCCGAGGCCATCTTCTGGCTAGATGCCAACCGCGCCCATGACGCCGAGCTAATCAAATACGTTAAACCGGCGCTTGAGGCCGCAGGCGTGGCCGACAAGTTCCTGATCATGGCCCCACGCGAGGCGACCCGCCAATCGCTGGAAACCATCACGGCAGGCAAGGACAGCATCGCCATCACTGGCAACGTTTTGCGGGACTACCTGACCGATCTGTTCCCAATTCTGGAGCTCGGTACGTCAGCCAAGATGCTGTCGATTGTTAAATTGATGAATGGCGGTGGTCTGTTTGAGACCGGCGCGGGCGGTTCGGCTCCGAAGCACGTGCAGCAGTTGGTCGAAGAAAACCACCTGCGCTGGGACTCCATGGGTGAGTTCTGTGCACTCGGAGAGTCTCTGAACTTCCTGGCAGACAGTAAGGGCAACGCCAAAGCAGGCGTGCTGGGTGCGGCTGCCGAAGCGGCGACACAGGGTATTCTGGACAACAACAAGTCGCCCAGTCGTAAGGTTGGTCAGCCGGACAACCGCGATAGCCACTATTGGTTCGCCCGCTACTGGGCCGATGCTCTGGCTGCGCAATCCGATGATGCTGATCTTGCCGCCGAGTTTGGACCGCTTGCAAAAGAGCTGGCAGACAAGGAAGAACAGATTCTAGCAGAGCTGGCAGCGGCCCAAGGCGCTCCTGCGGATTTGGGTGGTTATTATCACACCGATCCCGCCAAAGCGGCAGCTGTAATGCGGCCAAGTGCGACGTTGAACGCGCTTATTGACTAAGCGCGGTTCAGGCACCGATGCCCAAAAAATCTACCGGCCCCATTGCGGGCCGGTTTTTTTGTTTCCAGAATAAGAAAAGGGCCGACCCCCATAGCCAGCCCTTTTCTGAGTGAGTGGTGGGGCTTTCACCTCACCGGTGCAGTTGAGTTAATCCTACGCTTATTACTCGCGCTGAATATTGGGGGATTCCCGTAGGAAGCTGCTTTTTATTAGCAAAAAGTGTTTTTTGTTAACCTTATGTCTGCGCTTTAAGCCCAATACACTGTTTTCGACCCGTGATTCTTCGCCTTGTGGTTCTTGTGCTCTACTACTCTCTTTCGTAGTAATGACCTGATAAAAAAAGGCCGGTCATAAGACCGGCCCAAAAATGGTCGTATCGACCGAGGGATTAGTTGGATGCCGCGTTAAGCTTTTCGTTCTGTTCGCGCAGCGTGTCCGAGATAATCGCATACCATTCGCCGGATTCACGCATCTCAATCAGACCCTTGTTCATCATCGCTATGTATTCGCGTGCGAACGGGTTGGTGCGATGTGCGAGGAAGCTCATCGACGACAGAGTGGATACATACGGGTTTTCAACGATGTCAGCCGAAGTCAAACCCATGTCTTTCATTGTCGACGCGAACAGATCGACCTCGAACGCGGCCACATCTGCGGTTCCGGTCAATACCGCATCAAGGCAATCTCGGGCCGAATTGGGCTGAACAACAGTTGTATTCTCGCGGTTCAGACCTTGTTCTTCCAGTACAACCATGCTCCAGCCTGCCATACGGCAAATGGTTGATCCCTCAAGGTCTGAAAAATCCGTTGCCTTTGCGTACTCGCTTTCAGGCAAAGTGAAGAAGCCGCCGACGATGTCATATACCGGAACAGAAGCGACAAATTGGGTGCAGCGGGCTTCGGTCTCTGCAGACCACTCATAAGAGCGGTTGGTACAATCCGGTACAGTCCACGCGATCGAAATATCAAACGCACCCAATGGCAACAGTGTGTCCAGATGCGAACTCCAGTCATCTACAAAGCTGACTGAGAAGTCGCGGCTGTTGCCTGCACGCTGGAGGCTTGTTGTCGCCAGGCGGGTCATGATGCCGCCACCATTCAGGGCTTCAGTCGTGAACGGCTCCCAACCGTTACCCGCGACCATCTTGATCGGCGGTGCGTAGACGTTCGAGCGTTTGACACTCGCTGCACGCTTTTCTTCAGCAGCAATCAGTTCTTGCGCGCTCTGACCGTTTGGCAGGCTGCCATCCTCACAGGGCAATGCCAGAACCAAGCCATTTTCAAGCGAACCTGGATTGGTGATCGCGTTGCGGTTCGCGTTGAATATCGGCTGATAGTTCGAGGTGCCATAGGCTGCGATGGCAATGGTTGCCAGTGTGTCACCATCCTGAACGGTATAGTTAGAGCAGGCCTCTTGTGCGGCAGCTGCGCCTGCGATCAGGGCGGTGAGGGCTGTTGCCGACAGTACTGCTTTCTTCAGTTTCTTGTTAAACATGTCCACTTCCTCCAGACTTTTGTTTTGTCAGGCCTTCGGGGGCCTTAGCCATTTTCCATTTGATAGCGCAGTGCGGTTGATACGATGTCGCGCCACTCGCCAGATTGTTGCATGATCGCCAGACCCTGGTTGAGCGTCTCAAGGACGGCTTCCCCATCTGGATTATCTTTGTGGGTCATGACGTTAAGCGACTTGATTGCCGCCAGGTTGGGGTTTTCGATGATCTGATGCTCATAGCCGAGCCGTCCGATTGCCTCGACCGCCAAGTGGGCTTCAATTGCGACAATATCGGCGGTGCCATCCATGACCGCATGGAAACAATCATCCGGCGATACCGGCCGCATCAGGGTGACTGCCGGCTCATAGAGACCGACCGCATCCATATGTGACAGCGACCAGCCTTCTGGTCGACAGATCGTGGCGCCCGCGAAATCCGAATAGGTCAGAGTCTGTTCGTAACCCGACCCGCCCTTCGCAAAGAAGGTATCTACAACTTCGTAGAACGGGTTCGAGAAGTTATAGGTTTCGCACCGAGTACGGTCCTTTTCAGACAGACCATCCGCTGCTTCGCAATTTGGACGCGACCAAGGGAATGTGGCATCAAAGGCAAGGGTTGGCATCAGAAGATCGAGATGCGAAGACCAGTCATTCACAAACTGAATTTTATACGGCTGTTCGGGCGCGGCTCGCAGCATCGCTGTTTCCACGAGGTTTGTATAAAGCCCACGATTTGGTAAAGCCTCGTCCGTGAACGGAGCATAGTTGCCACCTGTGATCATCAAGATCTGACGGTCACGAACTTCCGGGCGCTCGCCACCCTTTGCGTCTCGGATCAGCGCTGCACCTTCGGCACGAGCGGCTTCGATTTCTTCCAAAGCCGCCGCTTTTGCAGCAACTACCGCATCTTCGCTTGCTTTTTGCGCTTCTGCCTCAGCAGCAGCCACGCGTGCCTCTGCTGCGGCAATGGCTTTTTCGGCGCGCTCTTCCGCTGCTTTAACCAATTCCGCCGCCATTTCCGCCGCTATACGACCAGCCTCGGTATCAGGAACCAGAGCTTCGCGCCCCAAATCCTCCAGACAAGGAAATGTCAAAATATCTCCAACACGAATGATATTTGGGTTCGAGCCAATTACATCGCGGTTTGCATCGTATATTGGCCGATAGTCTTCGGTCGCATACACCGCGATCGCCAACTCCCGTAGGCTATCGCCGCGTTGGATCTCGTAGGTTGAACACGCCTCTTGCGCTGAAGCCGTCCCTGTTGCGGCTGCTAGAGCGAGGCCGGATATGATAAGATGGTTTCTCATTTTTTCCTGTTTCTCTGCCTAGTTCATGTCTGTGCCGGTTTAACCACGGCGATTGAAATGTTGTCCTGATCCGGGTCTGCTTTGGCCTTCAGCGCCTGAAGAAGCGCGTCGGCGATATCGCGGGCCGGAGATTGATTATGAGTGCGCAGCAAAGTCTCGATCTCGGTGTTATCGAGATATTGCAGTCCATCACTGCCAAGGATCAGAATATCTGCCGGCACCAGATCTAAAGGCTGTTCCGGGCAATCAACCTTCGGGATTGCAGCGCCCATGATGACCGAGGTCAGCTGGTTGCGATCCGGATGCATCTGCGCCTCTTTTGCGCTGAGCAGACCCTGTGCGATCTGCGCATCGATCATCGGGGCCATCGAGTGGTCCTCGTTGATCTGTGACAGGGTATCATCGCGAAACAGATACAAGGGGCTATCCCCGATCGAAATCCAAAAGACCCGCTGTTCCAACATCAGCATGCCCAGAAGGGTAGAGCCCAAGTTGACCTTGTTCTCTTCGCCATGGCTGGCGATTGCGGCGTTAGCCTGCATTGCGGCCATCGGCAGAGCGTCGAGCAGTGCGCTCTGAACAAGGTCAGGCTCATCCAACTGGGCATCCATCGCGTCGCGCCAGGCAGAAATTATCAGCTGCGAGGCAACTTCACCCGCATCATGGCCACCCATACCATCGGCAACGACGACGTATCCTGCATCCGCCGTATCAGAGACCCGTGCGGCAATCGCGTCTTCCTGCGAGTCGCGCTGACCCTGGTCGAGGATCAGGGCAATATCATATGCAGGGGTCGCCAGCATTAATCGGCATCCCGCCAGTCAAAGCCATCATCGCAGAAGGCCATGAAACGGATCGATGTCTCGCTGATGCGGATAGAGTCTCCGTTTGACAGGGCAATGGTGCTCAGCACGGGTTTGCCATTCAGACGGACCAGATTGGCCTTGCCGCCATGACCCAGATAACATTTCCGATCCTCAGGATCATAGGCGATAACAGCATGGTTGCTGCGCGAGATTCCGGTATCTCCGAAATCCAGCTGAATAGCTTGATCATCGTTCCGGCCGATCTGCATCAACCCTTCGGTTAATGTGATTGCGGCACCTCGGCCCGGACCGGCGGTTACAACCAACCATCCGACAGGGAAAGTTTGTTGCACGGCCTCGGCTTTTGCGACAGGTTCGGATGTTTCCATCAAGTCCTGAACATGCGTGTCTGCCCGTTCAAAACCCAGGAAAGTGGTCTTCACACGCGAACGCCGGTCTTCTGAAGGCGCGGCTGGCGCTTCAGGTTCAGTCACTTCTACAACCGAGACAGCCTCCGGTTCGGGTGCGGGCTCAGGCTCCGCAATTGCTTCTATCTCAGCTTGGGCTTCAAAGGCTTCCTCAGGCTCCGCAGTCGCAATTTCCGCGACGGCGGCGAGTGTCTTGTCGTCCTCGGCTTCATCCTCAGTGCTGAGATGAAGCGTCACGATTTGCTCGTCTTCGTCTTCAGCTTCCTGCAAGTCAGACGCTTCTTCTTCCACAATTTCTTCAACGATCTGATCTTCTTCGAACTCCGGCATAGGCTCTTCCGGGATCAATTCGTCAGATTCTTCATAGTTGTCTGAGCTCACGTTGCCACCAGCCAGTGCAGCGCGCAGCGCGTTGAAGTCGGCAATTGGCTCAGGCTTTTCGTCCTGTACTACGTCTGCTTCTACCGCTTCATCTTCTTTCGGTTTGCCGGCACCCTCGAGAAGCCGGCTAAGAGGGCTTTTGTATTTAAACATGGTGACGACACCTTCTTTGTTTTCTGTTGCGGGGATCAGCCCGCAGGATGGCTACTAACCGCTGCCTAAAAGGGCAGAGGCACTATTGAATAAGAAACAGGGAAACTCTTACTTCGCGACGGTCCGGTTCCCGACGGGGCGACGATGGAGATGCCGCCCCCAGTACACACACTGGCGATTTTCACATAAACCGGTTCAATTACTCCTGCGTTAGCTGCATAACCGCAGTGCCTTCTCCGCCATTGCGCAGTATGATCAAGCGCGCCTGGGGCTGATTGTCGGAAGCAAGAACAGCGAGAACGTCATCAAGACTTTCTGGCTGGTCGAGTGTAGTACCTGTCTGCGCTTCACGCAGAACAACATCACCTTTTTGTAAGCCCCCCACGCCGTTCTCCGGGACAGAGGCGACAACGGTTTGCCACCCCGCGTCACCTGCATGATGGGCTTTGAAAGTGTATCCGTTCTGCAATCCAAACATTCGGTGAGCAGGCAGTGCCAAAAGCCCGTTTTGTGCACGCGTCTGACCCAGTTCACGATAGCGCGCCGCAACACGGATATACCCGTCCGGATCGACCGAGAAATTATCCAGAACCTGTGAAACCAGAGTTGCGTCCGGGCGGATCGGCTCGCTGTTGAGTCTAAAGATCGTGGTCCCACGCTTCACCCAGTCGCCGATGACAGCCGTGTTCAGGTTCGCGTCGACATCATTGATCGCAATGACACTGCCTGTCGCACTGCGACGTTTGGAAATATCAAAGGGTACTTCAATATCCCAATGTCCAAAGGCCACTTGATTTTCCGCCAAAGTCACCGGTTCTGAAGTGTTCTCATCGTTCAGTGCTGTCTGTACCGCAGCCTCTTCGGCTTCATCTGAGGGAGCGGGTTCCGCGTCAACTGCAGCGGGCGCCTCTGATGCCACTTGTGTTTGCTCGACAGGATCTTCCTGTTTGGTTTCTGTTTCGACAACCGGTTCTGCCTGTGCATCTTCTGGGTCTGCCGCTACGACCTCAGGCTCTGTGGCCGAGATAGTTTCAACCTGTTGCGGTTCGGTCTGGGAAACTGCGGCCTGCTCGATCGGCTCCGGCGTTGCCTCGATGGAGTCGGGTGTTACCTGAGTTGCCTCATGTGTCGGCTGATCACTTGACAACATGAAGTACCCACCGGCTGCCAACGCCGCCGCGACGACAACGGCACCTGCTATTACCTTGCCACTGCCACCTGAACCGCTTTTGATAACAGTATCTACTGCTGCGACGGCTTCGTCTTTGGGTGCAAATTTTGCGAGATCGTCTTCGGATTTTTCCTCATTGCCAAGCGCCAGATCAGAGTTCCCTGCAAGCAAGGCAGTCACAACAGCTTCGGCATTCTCGCTTTCCGCTTTGATCCGTTCTTTTTCGGCCTGCTCGTCTTTACGATCCATGCCTACAATGACCGAGACCGGGCGGTAGGCGAAACTGTCGAACATCACCCCGGGACCACGGAACATGCGCAACCAGTCCAACGCGGTTTGTAAGCGGTCAGGGGTGTGAACCTCCATCGCCTTATCAATCGCCTCAAGGAATCCATCGGGATAGCCTTTGAAACGTCCGGCTAGCGGGATGTATGGGTCGTCTTGTCCGTTGTTGAATGCGTTCAGACGTGTCTGACCATCAATCGGCCGCTCGCCACCAATCGCGTGATACAGGGTTGCAGCAAGCACATAAAGATCACTGCTAGGCCCTTGTTCCGCCCCACGCACGTAAAATTCGTGTGGTGAATACCCATCCTTGATCACGCGCAACGTTAACAGGGCCGCCGATTTGTTCGCTGCCTGTTCGCGTGCTGCGCCAAAGTCGATCAGGACAGGCTCGCCATTTTCGTCAATCAGGATATTGTCCGGCGATATGTCGCGATGCAACATGCCGCTTTGGTGAATGAACGACACCGCAGAAAGCATCTTTTCGGTGACCTGAACGATGAAATCAGGCCCGCTTTTGTTGTCAGGATTTTCGACATAGTCCAACAGATCGCAGCCACGGATCAGGTCCATTGCGATATAGGCGGTGTTGTTGTCTTCAAACACCTGATGCACGTCGACAATGTTTGGGTGGACTAGCCGCGCGTGGTTGCGCGCTTCCTGAATAAACAGATCGATAATAGCGCGAAGGTCATCTTTGTGGTCGGGGTTGGCGGCTTCGACCAGATCACCATTCCGCTGACAAAGCGCGCCAGGATAGCATTCCTTGATGACAACATCGCGATCCAGACTATCGCGTGCGAGATAGGTTATACCAAATCCACCGTTGCTTAGAAAACGGAGAATTTCATACTGACCGCGCAGCAGCTTCGCGCCTGGCTGCAATCCTTCGATCTGAGGTTCGTCGTGCGTTGTGCCGACAGCCTGGTTGTGGCTCATTTCTTCCCGCCCATTCTACTCGTTTTTTGCGGCTTAGATAACCAGGGCTTTAGCCCGCGAACTCACAACCAAACACAACCGCAGGACACTTTAGAAGGTTAGACGTTTCAAATTTGACTTTATTTGGGCCACCTGATGGCTTCACTAAGGATCAAAAATTCAGAAATCGCACATATAGTAACTCCTAGCACTTTGCATACAATATAGTGTATTCCTAAGGTGAGCTAATCGGATTCTATAACTTCAAAAACCGCGCTTGGTCCACAAAATCGAAACAATAGCGCGGTGATTCCGATCCTTTCGAATCGCTGCGTTGCGGCTCAATTATTGCGGGAAAAACTTACGTTCCGGTTTTCGGAGGGGCAGACGCGACCGAGCTGCCGGCCCATGCAAGGTTATCGCTAAGCTGTGCAAGGATGCTGATCGCGTCTTTGAGAGGTGCATCGCCACTCTCGAATTGTAGTAGCAACAGCAGGTCGGTTGCCTTTTCGAACTCAGCCGGAATCCAATCAGCCTCGGGGTCGATTTCGGATCCGGATGCCAACCTCTCGGCAAAATCCTCAACAATTTCCTGACAACTTTGCAGAAAGGCCGCAGGCTCAATATCCGAGCTTTCACGCAGGTCGTTGTAGATACTGGCTATGGCTGCAAGCCAATCTTCAAGAATTGGATTATCCAGAGGGGGCAGGGCGGTTTCTAAGCTTGATTGGACCGCAAAGCCATCAGCCTTAGCGTCACGTTCTTCTTCAACCCCCGTGAGTTCTTCCATATAAGGCAGAAATTCTTCGACCAAGTCCTTCTGAGCCGCTTCAAGATCATGGCGTCGATGGTCAGACGCAACACTTAGTACCTGTTCGGCCAAATTTTGGCCGCCACAGGTCTCCCAAAGATCAAAGTCAGGCTCGGGTTCCTGCTCCATTGCACGCACGGCAACCGGCGTGCCAATGGGTACAACCGCACGGAACAGATCACCTTTTTCTTTATTCAGTCGGGCAACAACCCGATCCAGTGAATCCCGAACCGGAGGCAAGTCGGCGTGGGTTACGGCCAACAAGCTGTTATCGCGCAGCTTCTGTGGCACCTGCGCCCACAAGTGCCGTTCAGTTTCGCGCCAGGCGTTGGTTCCGTTGGTACACCAAATGGCGCAGTCCACATACTCCAGCAATCCCAGTGTCTGCTTGTATGTATCATCCAAAGCACCGGCACCGGGCAGGTCGAATAGCGAGATCTCTTGTAGGGCAGGGGTATTCAACCCGACCGAGATGAAATCAGGTTCGTCAGCTGCGGCTTTTTCCAGCGCAATCCCTGAGTAGACCTTGGGTTCTTTGTCCCACCAACCAACGGTGGTTTCAGGTGTATCAGCGTAAGCGACGATAACCAGCGGCAGTTTCAGATGCTGCGGCCCGGTGGGCAGAATGTCAGCACCCGCAAGCATGTTCGCAAGGCTGGACTTCCCGGCGCCAAATTCCCCGGCAAAACCGATGGACACCGCGTTCGAAAGCCGCTCGGCATGAGCCAAGGCGCGGGAACGCATATCGTCCAGCTCAACCGACGAAGGGGCGCTTTCAGTTGCGGTCAGGAAACGCTCTAACTGGCGCACTTCCTTCTCGGTTCCGGGGAATTCAATCATTCTGCGGCCTTTGCCTGTCGAGTGTCCACGGGTGCGGTTCCATGTACCGCACCCAGTTCATCGCTGATGCGGCGGGCCTGGTCAACCGCACGTTGAGCGTCGGCACGAGCATTTGTATCGTCGGTTCCGGCGCGATGTTCCAGATGTCCGGCAAGTAGTGCCAAATAGTGATCCAGCACCGTTTGCATGCGTTCGATCAGATCGATTCTGGCGGTATCCACCAGATCGTCACCAATCATCTCGAATTCCTGTACGATCATTCTTTCCGCTCGGTTCAGAACGCTGCGGCGCGAAATCAGTCGCGATAGCCATGTCACACGCAGTTCGACCGTAATTCCCCGCGTCAATGCACTGGTGTCTGGTCTGAACCAACGCACTGCGCTGGTATTCATGCGATTGTCCACCGGCTCCTGCCAACCAGGCAGGGCACGCAGGGCAGCATTGCTTTGCATGTCGATCGCATAGAGCTCACTAAGCATGCGTTGACGCACCACCTGAGTCGCGCCTTGAACAAGCTCTCGCATCCGCTCACGCAGCGGCGTGAAATTCAACTCGGTATCACCGTCTTTGGTCAACAGAGGGGATTGGCCATCGGGACCACGTACGACAATCGAAACGGCCTCGGCAACCGTGTCGTCCATTACGCCACGCAGATTGGCAAGCACGTCATCCATATCGTTGGTGATCGCCTGGGATTTCTCTGCAATCAACGCGCGCAGATCTGTAAGTGTCTTGTTATTTTCTTCAACATCTGCAGTATCAGGCCAGTCCTGCTCTTCAATCGCACGGAGCCTCGCGTTGCTGCGCTCAAGCTCGCCCTGAGCAAAGCTGTTGAGGTGCTGCCAAGCCATATTGAGTTGTTCCTGACGTGGGCCTTCCGTCAGAGCTTTGGTCACATGGCGGCGCAAATCGGGCAGGCCCGACGCGATCATTGCGGCAAAACGCAATACGCCTTCGCGGCTGATAGGGCCGGGGCCTTGCTTAATCTCTTCAACGCCATCCAGGTATTGCTTCATCTGCTCAGGATGAGCCCGAAGCCAAGCGAGTATCTGATCGTGGTCAATGCCGGTTTCATCACCGGTCAGGGCGTAATGCGCCCATTGGGCGCTGCCCATCAGGACATCGATATCCGAATTACCTAATGCATTCTCAAGCCCGTCCAACACATCAGCGCGCACCTTCGTGGCATCCTCGGCACCGCCGCCCAATTCATCGACACGGTTGATGAAAACCACAATCTGACCAAGCTCTAGCGCTTGCATCAAACGGAACAATTTCAGATCCGCGAGAGACAACGCCTGATGCGCCGAAAGCACCACCACAAAGAAATCTGATTCCTTGAGGTATTGGCGCGAAATTTCCTCGCGGATCAGCAGCGGGTCATTGACACCCGGTGTATCGGTAACGGTTACCGGATACGGGAAATGGCCGATGTCAAAATAGACTTCGGCCTTGCGGGTGATATCGCTATAAAGACCTCGGTCCGAACCGGGATCATGTTCCCCTTCATCCGTTGGGTCATCTCCGGCACAAACATATCGTGCCAGATCGTCTGATGTTAGTTCATCGAGATCGTGATGCTGGCCCAACAAGTGTTTGTAGCTATCACCAAGACGCAGCTTGGCGCGGGTTTTCATCGCCTCAACCTGCTCTTCGATCATCTCGCGTTTATAGCTGTCTTCCTCGTCCGGGAACATATTGCGCAGCTCTTCACCTTCAGCGATCAGAGCTTGCCATTGGCGATTGTCGAAGAAGTGAAATTCGGCACCCGATTTCCTGCCGGATGGATGGCCGAAATGCATATCGGTGATCACAGTTGTCCAAGGGTTCACGTCTGAGGGTAGATATTCCGCCTGCCCGGTGAAACCATTGATCAAGCGAGATTTGCCAGCCTTGATCTGGCCTACGAAGGCGATCGAAGGCTTGAGGTTCGACAGATCGTCAACAATGCGTGAGATGAAATGACGTGTTTCGTCATTGCTCATCCCATTCATGTCTTCTGCGATGCGAATAAGCTCGCGGCGGTTTAACTCACTCATAAGATTTACCCTGGTAACTCGTATTTATCATCTAGCTTTGCAAAATGGACACTATTTGGCAGGAACGCGGTCATTCGACGGCGTTTTTCAAAGATTTCCACAGGTTGACAGCAGCGCCCAGCTTACGGGTGTCATGAAACGCGGCTGCAACGTCCTCTTCATCGCGCAGGATCGCAAGGCCAACACCTTGACCCCCGGATGGTCGCATTACGATCAATTGCGGCTCTGACAGTATGTTAGATACATCTGCTTGCCAGCCGAGGAGATCTTTGGTGAAACGCGCCAAAAGGTTTTCGTCTGGATGCGCAGGCTGCTCTTCGGAACAAAGCCCATCAAATTTGACCTCACCGCTAATCAAAAAGCGTCCCAAAGCAAAGCGTTCAGAACCTTCATAGAATGCATCAGTGATCCCTGATGGGCTCTGTTGATCCGTTTCTGGTTCAGGTTCAGGGGTGGCATCCGGAACAATCGTCATACGCCGCTCGTCCGGTAGATCAATATTTCCGCAAGCCGCCTCCACCTCAGAAAAGGTTATGCCCACATCATCCGCTTCAAGCGCCGAATCCGGTCTGAGCGAAATCAACTCTAAAGGGCCGGGGGCGATCGCGATGTCAGAAACCAGTTGGGCCAGTCGGCCCGTCAAGTTTTCACGGGCATCGGTTTCAAAATCGGGTAAAGGCCCCGAAACACAGCGAAAGACATCGGTGATCCGAGAGCTGTTCACTTCAACCGCCAGCATTCCTCCGTCGGCCGCCTTGAACTCTAGCCTCCTTGGCAGGATCGTGCCGCGAATAGCGTTCAGTACCTCACCTCGTCTTGCCTTCGCAGTTTCGCCCGACAGATATACTGCGGGAGATAAGCGCGCGACCGAAGATTGCCCGATTTCTTCGAGCAATTCGAGTATTTCGCCATCCATCATACCGCGAACCCCCTCTGGTTCCGTCTATACCGCAGCAGCCACCGAGCTGAGGCTGAGATGTGATTTTGTAAGCGCAAGCCCGGTATTCGCACTGTCGCGACAGATATAGCAGACAACGTGATCCGGGTATTTCGGCGTTCTCAGAAAGATATGTATACGATCATTGGCGAACACCGCGATTTCCCCAAATCCGGGGTGTTCCGTTTCATCTATCTGTGCCGTGCGCAACAATTCCTCAAAGCCTTTTGTACCCCGGCTTTGAAACAGGTTAGCAACTGAAAGCGCCAGATTTTCTAAAGCATCTGAACTCTCTCGGTCTGCAGCATCAATGCCCAACAGCATCCCTGTTTCCATATCAACATACCCGGCTGCAACGCAGTCGGGTATGGTCTCGATGGCCGAGGCTAAGGCGGATTCTATCGACATTCAGATATCCACCTCAAAGAATGTTTCAGATCGCATGCCATTCTGCTCCACCGTTTTTGCGCGCTTCCGCCACCGGTCGCATGCTGGCTTCGCTATTGCGAGAGGTGTGCTCCAGCGCAATCTGATCATACTCGGACAAAAACGCAGCAAAAGCGCTTTTCAAGCCTTGGGCATCATCAGGCAGACTTTCCCGCGCTACGATCTCTCTCCACATCGCAGATGCGCTGAGTGGCGATTCCGAGGGCAGACCGCTTGGATCGGCTGCTTGTTCTTCAGACGCTTCTTCATTCGATTTCGCTTCGCCACTCAATTCAACCACTTTGGCTGGCGTGAGAGAGTTTGATTCCGGTTCCGGCTCGTATTCTTCTGTAGATTCCTCAGATTGCTCAGAAAGCAATGACGTAATCGACGAGATAGACACTTCGATGTCCGAACCCGAGCTCTCCTCATCGACCAAAGTCTCCTCGGATGTCGAGGCTTCTACCGTTGCATCTTGTTCATCTTCGGGACCGAGAATAATTAACTCCGCATCCTCTTGGTCCTCTTCTTCATCCATGAAAGCAAACTCATCGACGTCATGGGTCGGGTTCGCCAAAAGATTCAGATCCAGCGGGTCATCGGATTGTTCTGAGAATACGGAGCGCAGATCTTCATCAGCTGGTTCTGCTTCAGAGGTCATTTCGGCGCGCATCCGTTCTGCCTCGTCCACGTCAATTCGCGGGCGCTCAGCCTCTTCTGAGCGGCGTTCGACGCGGGCAGGGCGGATGGGAAAGCTTGTGACAACATCACTGTTCGCTTCAGCCGGAGTGTCAGCCAGCGGATCCTGATGCACCAACGGCACATCTTCCATTCGGCTTTCCAGATGCAAATGGCTCACTTTTGGTGCTTCGGACAGGGATTTATCAATTTGATAGCGGGCTAGCATATCCGCTCGCTTGTCCATAATCTGCTCGGTGATCTCCAGGAAACTGTCGACCATCTTACCACCACCGCTGCGTGACCAAAGTTCGGCATCACCGGTTTTGTCACGGGCCATGATGGCATCACGGGCCGAGAAAAGGATCGTGCGATTGAACAAATGACCCGCTTCGCGATTTACGCGGCGCAAGACCTTTTGCCTGTCTTTCTGATTCAAAGCATCCGCACGTGTCACCAGCAGCAGCGATTTATGCTGCAGCCTTTCCGGCAGCGAAACCCAGGTGGCACGTTCAGTCTCGCGCCAGGCTTGGGTCGAGTGGGTGCACCACAACACACCATTGGCTTGGCCAACTGCACGCTGCCAGACATCCGTCGAAATCTTCGGGTCCGAAATGCCGGGTGTGTCGATCAAGTCGACCGCCTCAAGAATATCGGCCTCAAGGAAGATGCGAATGAACTGAGCGTCATTGACACCAACCTGTTCAAGCTGATCCAACTCGATATTCTGCGTACTGCCATCATGGCGTTTGATATAAGCGGGTCGATTGCCCCAGCTGAACCAAATCGGCGGCAGCTGCGTGGCTGTGACCTGCGTTGGCAGTGCCTGTTTGCGTAGCAGGAAATTCATCAACGTCGATTTGCCTGCACTGAATTCTCCCATGAGCGCAAACACAGGTTTGCGGCGGGACCACTGCTCTATGCGGTTCCATGTCTTGGGAGAGACGAAGCGGGTTTGTAAATTTTTTACCATAACTCTTCTTATGCTGCTTCGTTACTAAGGTCTTTCAGGATATCGCCAAGAATGTCGTCACGCGATTTCTGTGGCTTCTGCTCGGCGATCTGTGCCGCAGCCCTGTCAGGTGAATGCGAGATGCTGAGCAACGTATCTTTCTGCTCGACCATAAAGTCGGTCAGCGTAGCACGCACATTCTCCAGCACGGCGGCAATCTGGTTCTCCTCGATATCTTTGGTGATCGAGTTCGCCTCAGACGCGATCAAGCGCGTGTAGTCTGCGGCATAGGCCTCGAAGCCCTTTCGGCGTTGCCACCATCGGCGCCACCAAGTGCTTTGCAGGTCCAGCGCGATAGTGCGCCCAATCCCGAGTGGCGGAGGCACGCGTGGCACGATCGGAGCTTCGATATTGAATTCACCCAAATGGTTGCCCAATAGTTTCTGGTACAGAGCCTCAACATCCGCCGCAGCAGCCGAATACAGCGCACCGGCTTCCTTGCGCATCGAACGGGCAAAGCTGAAATATGCGGCTTTCTGCAAAGTTCTTAGCCCGGCCGGGTCATATTGCCATGTACCCTGCTCTCCATTTTGCTCAAGATGTGAGATCAGAGAATCGGTCGCGCGCTTGACAAAATTCGCTTCTGCCGAGGCAAGTCGCTCCAGTACCTTGTCGCGCAGTTTGGTTGTCAGCTCGGAAGCTTTCTTTTCGTATTCGGCTGTAACCCTCGCAATCGCGTCTTCTGGCGACGCACCATCTAAATCCCGAACAATTCCATCCGAGTTTGATAAGGTCTTAGCAACAGCTGTCGCCCGAATCTGACTGGCGATATTGCGCGCCCGATGCCGGACGCGATCCAGAAGCCGCGTTCCGGCGCCTTCGGCAATACGCTCATTCATCGCGAGCAACAAATCGGGCAGGCCGGAAAGCGCCCAGATCTTGTCGAGTGACGCCGCCTGATCGCCGAATCCGGCAGCCAGGTAGAAAGTGTTCAATGCCTCGCGCGATTCTTCTGTCAGAATGTCCGGGTTTCCAGTGAGAGCGGCCTCAGCCCACAGGGCGCTGCCAAAGACAACGCTTGTGTTGGCGTCAATGTTGTTCTGCTTCAGGGTGTCCTGGATGCGATCGCGAATCTCGGGGACCTGATTGACCGGGTCAGACAATTCATCAATCCGGTTCACAAACAGAATGATCTGCCGGTTTTCGAACTGAGCGATAATACGCATCAGCGCCATATCCATCGTGGTCAGTGCCTGGCTTGCAGCCAATACAACTATGCAAACCTCCGACCCTCGCAGGCTGCGCAAAGTGATCTGTTCGCGCACCATGAATGTATCGTTCACGCCCGGCGTATCGCAAAGCTTAAGCGAAATCGGATATTGCGGGATATCCATAAACAGTTCTGCCGATTTCGTCACATCCGCAAAACGACCCGTCTTTGGGTCGATATCTGGGTCATCCTCATCCCCAAGACAGACATACCGTTGGACAAGTTCATCATCGAAATAGTCATACTGGTGACTTTGACCAAGGATCAGGTCGAAGTGTTTGCCCAACCTTTGCTCGGACTTAGACTTCATCTCCCCGATCTGACGGCGGATGTCATCCATCTCATCATCAGCACCAGCACGGTTCGCGAGTTCGCCCAGGCGACCGCCGCCAACCATCAGGTTGTCCCATTCTTCCTGCTCGAAAAAAGTAAACTTGGACTTGGTGCCCCCTTCAGTCCGGGTATTGATATTCAGCGTGGTCACCACAGACGTCCATGGGTTCACATCCGAGGGTAGCAGATTTGGTCGCCCCGCCAGAATGTTGACGATGGACGATTTCCCGGCCTTTACCTGCCCCACCATTGTGACGCTGGCCGAGAAATTCTCCATTTTAGTCTTGAGCGCAGCGAGCCGCGCGGAAGAACGCGCATCCGCCACCTCTGTCAGTTGGTCGATCTGCGTCGTCAACGAAGTCATTGTCTCTGTCATTTCGGACAGAGCCTCGTTTCCTACAGACAGAAGGTGGTCGTTACGCGCCATGGTTAGCCTCCGGTACCTGTTGCGGCAAATTGGTCCCCTGCCCCGTCCGGCAGGCTCGCAAGCGTGTCGATGCGCGCGATAAGGTCCAATGCGTTACCGAGGATCACAGCCTCGGTTTGCGGTGAAATTGATTCATATGCGAAGGAATCAGCAAGCACTTCGATAGAACTGAAGCCTTCCCCATTTTCCAGGCAGGCGACACGGCGCCCCGTTGGAAAATCTTCTGATTTGTTTGCCGGCAAAGGCATTCGGGCATTCGCCAGCAAATAGCGATTGCCCGAATGGGTTTTGAGCGCAACGCCGAAACCCGTGCCAGGATGCTGGCGGTTCAGTGTTTTTAGCTCGCCGATAAAACTTTCTCGGGCAAGACTTACAACGTCCTGCTCGGAAGCAGCGGATTTGATCAGGTTGGTCACGACAGAGACCCTTGTTCTGGAGTTGAGCAGAAACTCGCACGGTGCCAGAAGGCAAAAAGACTCATTAACTCCTGCGTTCAATCAATTACGATTTCCGCGGTGTTATTTTGACGCGAATAGGATATTTTGGCGTTTGAAATGTGGCACAAATAAGGTGGCGGACCTCATAAATACCTCAACCTATAAGAGAATGCCTGAAAAGCACGCACCAACTGGACCCGTAACCGATTCCAATACTGACAACTCTAATCTGGTGCGCTGGATCAGAATAGAGCTTCAAAATATCTTATAATCATTTGTTTTTTTTAAAAATTAATCGATCCCCCTCAATAGGTGTAACTTTGCTTAAATTTCCTTCAGGCTACTCACACAACACCCAATATTTCACTCTGGCGACCCTTCGCCCACAAACCTCGTGGTGAACTCAACTTATAGGTGCAACACACTTACGATCAAAAAAAGGTCCACAAGTTCACCTTTTGGAAACAATAATAATGTCAAGATTGAGCCTATTCTGACATCTCGACGAACAGAAAATCTCTGCACTTTGATCTAAATAAACCCGCCCTTCAAAGAGATTTCCTTTTCGACGGATTGCCACTTCGGACTTGCACTCGATTCTCAGGAGTTTGGATGAAGTGCAATTCGACGTCTTATTGTTTCTCGTATGGCGATAATAATCTTGTGTATTGTCGCACTTTACCTCTCGCGCTCCCTCAAAAGCTTTGCTATTGAGCGCCTCGTCGCGATGCTTTGGCATCGGGTTGCGGGTGTGGCGAAATTGGTAGACGCACCAGATTTAGGTTCTGGCGCCGCAAGGCGTGGGGGTTCAAGTCCCTCCACCCGCACCACAAAACTTCACAGAATCGATTCGTTGCTCTGACGTTGGGTCGGTCAAACTCAAACGCCGTATCGTGCCATAAACATATCGACCGCCTGCATAGCAACCTCGTCAATCTCGCTTTGGCTGAAACTGTTTTGGATACCAAAAGCGGCCCGTCCCCATAGCCTTACCTTACACAGCTCCGAAAACTGCTCGGCCGCAATATTGACGTCTTCGACAGCCAACTCTCCTTTTGCGACCGCTTTGGTCAGATACTCTGCCATCTGCCGCCGACCATTCTGAGGGCCCGCTTCAAAAAAGGCCTTACCGAGTTCCGGGAACCTGTCTCGCTCGGCGACGCAAATGCGAAAGACTTGCTGCGCAAAGTCTGAGACCAGAAATGCAGTAAGCTGAGTTGCTGCAATTGTTAGCACCTCGCGCGCAGGTTTGGTCTCGTCAATCATTGACAGGATACGCTCGGACATTAACCGGCATTCAGTCTGGGCGACTTCGGTGAACAACAGACGCTTGTCGGGGAAGTAGCTATAGAGCGTCGCCTTCGACACGCCCGCTGATCGCGCAATGTCATCAACGCTCGCGCCTTCGAACCCATCCGCCATGAACACCTCGCGCGCCCCGCGCAAAACCTGATCAAATTTTCGGCCTGTACGCAGGATGGCGGCGGCTTGAGTCATGATGTCTCCTGAATGCGATATTCTACAACACTATAAACCGTTCGGTTCAGTTTCAACGCATTTCAACCGGATCGCAGTATTGTCACAACGTTTAACCGGCAAGAGTAGCTTATGCCGAGCGTCGCCCTTGCGACCCCGGCCTTTCATGCTAACACACAGCCATGGTTGAGATCTTTCTGCGCACACTGCCCTTCTTCGCAATCATCGGTCTGGGATTTTGGGCCGGTCGCAGCCGTTTTTTCCCGCCCGAGGCAACTGCCTATCTGACCAAATTCGTATTTTTCTTCGCCTTGTCTGCAATGCTGTTTCGATTTGCAGCCACCCTGCCCTTTGCCGAGATCTTCAATGGTCGCCTTGTAATCGGATATTTGATTGGAACAGCGGGCGTCTACGCACTGGCAACTGTTGTCGCCTATCTGCGCGGATTGGATATTCCGACGGCTGCCGTTGAAGCTCAATGCGCCGCGATCGGCAATGTGGGGTTCCTGGGCTTGCCAATGCTGGCGCTCTTGTTTTCTGAAGCGGCCATAGGACCCGTGATGCTGGTTCTAACCGTTGATCTTGTTGTGTTTTCCTCTCTGATCGTGATTTTGATCAACGGTGGTCGAGATGGCCGGCCCGGTCTTGCGACGGTGCGCTTGATTGGGGTTGGCTTGCTGAGAAACCCAATGATCTTGTCAATCTCTGCCGGGTTGATCTGGTCGGCATTCAATGTGCCCGTCCCAGCCCCTTTGAACGACTTTCTAACAATTCTGGGGGGTGCAGCGACACCGGGTGCGTTGTTTGCCATTGGCGCGTCACTTGCCGACAAATCGGCGGAACGCATACAGATTGCGGGTTGGCTGAGTTCTAGCAAACTGGTTCTACATCCCCTTTTTGTCGCGATTATGGTGATCTGGCTGATTCCGATTGCATCCTTTCCAGCCATGGTCGCCATCGCGGCGGCGTCTTTACCCGTCGCGGGCAATGTCTACATGCTGGCCGCGCATTACAGAGTGGCCCCACAGCGCGCATCCGCAGCAATCTTACTGTCGACTTTGGCCAGCATCCTGACTGTCCCGCTGGTAATTGGTTGGGTCAGCACCCTCTGATCTTCAAACTTTTCTAATAATCCACCCGCCGGTAGCACTCGCACTTTACGCGGACGCGACAGAGCGATAGCCATGACGCCGAGACAACGTAAGGATCAGAGCGATGGAAACCCTTTCGGAAAATGCCTGTTTTGGCGGTGTGCAAGGCGTCTATCGCCATGCCTCCTCGGCTTGCAAATGTGATATGACATTTGGTCTTTTCCTTCCGACTGAGGCAAAGGACGGCCCGGTTCCGATTTTGTGGTATCTATCAGGCCTGACCTGCACACATGAAAACGCAATGACCAAAGCCGGAGCGCAAGGCTGGGCGGCAGAACAAGGTATTGCTCTAGTGTTCCCGGATACGTCACCTCGCGGAGATGGGGTCGCGGATCATGAAGACTATGACCTTGGTCAGGGCGCGGGATTCTACGTCAACGCCACTCAAAAACCTTGGTCCCCTCACTTCAACATGTGGGACTATGTCGCCGAGGAACTACCTGCGCTTTTGGTAGAGAGCTTTGCAATTGATGCCGACCGCCAGGCAATCACCGGGCATTCGATGGGCGGACATGGTGCATTGACGCTGGCGATGAATCTGCCTGGGCGGTATCGGTCGGTTTCAGCCTTCTCGCCGATTTCAAACCCGATAGGGGCGGATTGGGGTCGCAAGCAACTCAGCGCCTATCTAGGCGATGATGAAGCGGCATGGGCTAAGCATGACGCGTCAGCGATGATGAAAAGCACCGGCTTCAACGGTCCCATCCTGATCGATACTGGTGCAAATGACCAATTCATGGACCTGTTGCGCCCAGAAGCATTGGCGCAGGCAATCGCCGAACGTCGCCAACAAGCCACCTATCGTCTGCAGCCGGGATATGATCATTCCTACTATTTCGTGTCCACCTTCATGGAGGACCACATCACCTTCCACGCCGAAGCATTGTATGGGGAATAAGGCATGAGCAAATATGATTATGACCTGATCATCATTGGCTCAGGTCCTTCGGGGCGCGCGGCGGCTATTCAGGCCGGAAAACTGCAGCGCAGGGTGCTGGTGATTGACCGTAAAGACCGTTTGGGAGGCGTTTCAGTGCATACTGGGACAATCCCGTCCAAAACTTTACGGGAAACGGTGCTGAACCTGTCAGGCTGGCGTGAACGCAGTTTTTATGGGCGCTCCTACAGGGTTAAGGATCAGATCAGTGCGGAAGATCTGAAGGCACGGCTACACATGACGCTCGACCATGAGGTCGACGTGCTGGAACACCAATTCAACCGAAACCATGTGGAAACGCTGAGCGGGCTAGCCAAGTTCATCGGACCGCATGAGGTTGAGGTCGCAACCGACGCAGGCGAAACAACGCGTTTGACAGCTGCAAAATTCCTGATCGCGACCGGCACCAAAACATATCGCCCCGATTACGTTCCCTTCAACGGCAAAACCGTCGTCGACGGAGATGACTTCCTAGAGATGGAAGAAATACCGCGTTCGCTTTGTGTGATCGGTGCCGGTGTGATCGGTGTTGAATACGCGACCATGTTCTCAGCGCTGGATGTTCGCGTTACGCTGATTGAACCACGCGAGACATTTCTAGATTTCATCGACAAGACGCTCATCCACGACTTCACACACCAAGTTCGTGAAAATGGTGTTGATCTGCGGTTGGGATCGGCCGTCGAAAAGATCGAAGATGCGGGCAGTCATGTCGAGATTTCACTGGACAACGGGCGCCATGTCCGGGCTGAGATGTTGTTGTTTGCCGCGGGGCGCATGGGTGCAACCTCGGCCCTGAACCTAGACGCTGTTGGGATTGAAACCGATCATCGCAATCGGATCAGCGTGGACCGAAAGAGTTATCAAACCTCGGTGCCTCATATCTATGCCACCGGAGATGTCATCGGGCATCCCTCGCTGGCCTCAACGTCTTTGCAGCAAGGGCGAGTCGCCGCCTGTCATGCGCTTGAGACACCGACCTTGCCGGAAAGCCCCTGGTATCCATATGGGATCTACTCGGTTCCCGAAATCTCTACTTGCGGCATGTCTGAAGAAGAACTGCAGGAACGTGGCATCCCCTACGAGGTCGGCGTGGCTCGGTTCCGCGAAACCTCGCGCGGGCATATCATGGGGTTGGAACATGGGATGCTGAAGATGCTGTTCTCGCTCAAGACCCGCCGCGTATTGGGAGTGCAGATTGTAGGTGAAGGGGCGACAGAGCTAATCCATATTGCTCAGGCGGTGCTGAACCTGAAAGGCACGGTGGATTACTTCGTGCAAAATACGTTCAACTATCCGACTTTGGCCGAAGCTTACAAAATTGCGGGATTGGACGCTTTTAACCGGATGCCTATTCCCGAAGAGTTCAAGGTACGCAAATCCACCTCGAAGGCGAAAGTGTCGACAAAGGCCAAAGACGCGTGACGACGCTTTACATCGATGGCGACGCTTGCCCTGTGAAGGCCGAGGCCGAACGCGTCGCAACCCGACACAAAGTGCCAATGGTCCTGGTCTCCAATGGTGGGCTGCGCCCCTCGGCCAACCCGCTGGTACAGGTGGTGATTGTCGCGGCCGGTGCGGATGAGGCGGATAAATGGATCGCAGAGCGCTGCGGTGCAGGCGATATCGTGGTGACGTCAGACATCCCGCTTGCCGCGAAGTGCATCGAAGCCGATGCTCGTGCGTTGCGCCCGAACGGTGAGGCCTTTACGGCAGCCAATATCGGCCAGCAACTGGCGATGCGCGATCTGATGGCGGATCTTCGTGCTGCAAATCCTCTGGGAACTGGCGGCGGCGGCAAATCGTTCGGCAAAGCAGATCGATCTCGTTTTCTTGACGTGCTTGAGCGAGAGATTCGCGCCGCATTGCGCGGGTAGCGCTCCCGCCGGTCCGTGGCGCATCAAAGATGCGCCACGGACCGTTGGGCCGGGCAGCGCTTACCGCGCTGTGGATGGTGCTTGCATCTTCGTCCGGTGCTTGGTTCAGTCGGCGGCAATTGATTAGGTATGGGATTACCGTATGACCATCGAAGCCGTCATATTTGACATCGGAAACGTACTGATCGAATGGCAACCCGAGCGCTACTATGATCGCGTGATCGGCGAGGAACGTCGGCGTGCCATGTTTGCCGAGGTCGATCTGCATGGAATGAATGATCTGGTGGATCAGGGCCATCACTTCACCGATACGATTTACAGCTGGGCGGACAAGTACCCGGATTGGCGAGACGAAATTCGGATGTGGCACGACAACTGGATCGAACTGGCCGCGCCTGAAATCCCGCATTCAGCACGACTGTTGCGAGCGCTGCGAACCAAGAAAATACCTGTTTTTGCGCTGACCAATTTTGGGGTTCAGAACTTCGACTATGCCACCACCGTTTATCCGTTTCTGAACGAATTTGATCGCCAGTATGTCTCGGGCCGGATGAAAGCGGTTAAGCCTCATACCCCTATTTATGAGATGGTAGAGGCCGATTGCGGCATCGACCCTGCCGCTCTTTTGTTTGCTGATGACAGGATCGAAAACCTCGAAACGGCCAAGGCGCGAGGGTGGCAGACCCATCACTTCATCGGCCCTGAAGGTTGGGCGGATCGGTTGGTGTCGGAGGGACTGTTGACCAAGGAGGAGGCCGATTAGGTCAGACTGCCACGCTAGCTGGTTCGCGGTTTTCCCGGATGGGCAGGTGAATGATGGCGCTGAAGGCCCCGATGGCGACTCCGATCCACCAAACCATGGTGTAATCACCAAATTGATCGTACATGCGTCCGCCCAGCCAGATGCCCAGGAAGCTACCGATTTGATGACTCAGGAATACGATGCCGTAGAGCGTTCCCATGTATCGCAGGCCATAAAGATGCGCGACAAGTCCAGACGTCAGCGGCACTGTTGCCAACCAAAGCGATCCCATCACCAGTGAGAACGCGATCACCGACAAGGGCGTGATTGGGAACACGATGAAAGCCCCTGCCGCAATCGTACGGCCAGTATACACAGCAGCTAGCAGATATTTCTTCGGAAAATGGTTTCCCGCCCAGCCTGCCAGAAGCGTTCCACCGATATTGGCCAACCCAATCAACGAAATGGCTATTGCACCCAGGGCCGATGTCGTGGTGATGCCCATTGAATACAACAGGCCCCCGGGCTGGATCGGGCCACACATCTCGGTAACAAAGGCGGGAAAATGCGCAGTAACAAATCCCAGTTGATAGCCACAGCTGAAAAAACCAATTGCAATCAGTGAATAAGAAGGGTCGCGGAAGGCTTTGGCAAGGATTTGCCCCATGCTTTCTTCGAGCTCAGTTTTGCTGATCGGTAGAGGCGCCCGCATAAAAGGCAAGGTTAGGATCAAAGCGAGAATTGCTGCGGCAAAGACAAGGAATACCTGCTGCCAGGGTAGAAAAGTCAGCAACCATTCGGCCGTCGGAGCACCGATAACCTGCCCGAAGCTGCCCGCCGCTGTGACAATCGCCAATGACATTGACCGGTTCGCGTCGGATGAGGCACGACCAACAACCGCTAGCACAACGCCAAACCCTGTTCCGGCGATCCCGAAACCCACCAGCCACGCATAGACTTGATGTTCAAATGGTGTCACTGACCAAGCCGTCAGCACCATACCCGCCGCATAAGTCAATGCACCCAGAACAATGGCGCGCCGATCACCGATCTTTTCCGCGATAGCACCAAAGATCGGCTGACCGATTCCCCAGGCCAGATTCTGAATCGCTATGGCCATAGAAAAGTCGCTGCGCAGCCAGCCGAACTCATCTGCAATTGGGATTTGAAACACGCCAAAAGAAGCGCGCACCGCAAAGCCGACGGTAATGACGATGCAACCGACGATCAGGATCGGATTCATCAGGCGGGTAGATTGCGGCATTGGGCCTCCAGGGAGTGGTTCGTAAAGACGTTAGCGGCGCGACCACACACGTCGATTCAGGAGTTTTGCGACACCAGTTCAGCAAAATTGATGTGTCGGGAAAAAGGTTTCTTTTCAATACGTGAACCGGGCGGTATGGCTCAAGACATGATGGATTTAACTTCGCTCTACGAGGATCGCATCGCCGATGGTTCTCTGACACGGGATGACGCCCAGGAAGCGGTGCTACCCCGGTTTGATCGCATTCGGGCGGCACTAGCTGAACCGGTTAAGCGTAGTTTTTTTCGCAAGGCCCCTCCACCGCCCAAAGGCTTGTATATTTGGGGTGGCGTCGGGCGCGGCAAGTCAATGCTTATGGACATGTTTGTTGATACACTGGGCGATATCCCGGTTCGTCGGGTCCATTTCCACGCATTCATGCAGGAAATTCACGCAGGCTTGCACAAGGCACGTGAAGACGGTGTCGAGGATGCGCTGGCGCCGGTCGCCGATGCCGTAGTCAAATCTGTGCGTGTTCTGGCTTTTGATGAGATGCAGATCACCGATATCACAGATGCAATGATCGTCGGGCGGCTGTTTGATCTGCTTCATAGTGGTGGGGTTGTTGTTGTCACGACATCAAACCGCCATCCGGATGATCTGTACAAGGACGGGCTGAACCGGCAACTGTTTCTGCCTTTCATCCAGCACATCAAAGAACAACTTGAAGTATGGGAGCTGGTTTCACCCACCGACTACAGGCAGAACCGGCTTGAAGGTTCTCCGGTCTATTTCACACCTATCGGACCTGAGGCGCGAGAGAAGATTCGTGCTGTGTGGAATGATTTGTCAGGTGGGCCGGCGGAGCCTTTGGCTTTGCAGGTCAAGGGACGCGAAGTTGTTCTGCCCGCGTTCCGAAACGGAGTGGCGCGAGCATCGTTTTATGATCTTTGCGGACGGATGCTGGGCCCCGGCGACTATTTGGCAATAGCGGAAGCGTTGAAGGTGCTGGTGTTGGAAGACATCCCGCGATTGTCACGCAACAATTTTAACGAGGCCAAGCGCTTCGTGACCCTGATTGACGCTCTGTATGAGGGGAAGGTCCGGCTAATCTGTTCTGCCGCTGCTGAGCCCGAGATGCTGTATGTCGAAGGGGAAGGTACATTCGAGTTCGAACGTACAGCGTCACGGCTGCGTGAGATGCAGGATAAGGATTGGGGGAAATAGGGTACCTCGCCCCCGCCCAAGCTAAATGCGCGGGTTCCCTGGAGTATTTTTGACCGAGCACCGGATCAGGCGTTTTCTCGGAGAATGTTCCCTGCGAGATAAAGGGACCCGCAAATCAAAACCCGCGCGTGAGGGGTTTGGGCAGTGATTGCCGCAAGCGCGTCTGCAACGCTGTCAGCGGTTGTTGCGGTCAGATTCACTTTGGCGGCTGCAGCGGCTGTGTCTTCAGCGCTCAGCGTATTCTGTTCGCCAGGAATGGAGACAGCGATCAGGCTGGCCGCTTTTGTGGCCAAAGGTGCGAGATAGCCAGTGACATCCTTGGTGTTTAGCATACCGCAAATCATATGCGTCGGTCGTTCTGGCAATGACAATAAAACATCAGCCAACGCCGCCCCTGCAGCTGCATTGTGACCGCCATCAAGCCACAGCTCGGCTTGAGGGGCTTGCTCGACCAGAGGACCGGTTTTCAGCCGCTGCATTCGGGCAGGCCATTCGGCTTTGGTGACCGCAGCCTCGTAGGCATCATCACCCATTTGTAGGTGGCGCAATGCAGCCAAAGCGGCACCTGCGTTATGAATTTGATGGCCTCCCAACAGGTTGGGCATGGGCAAATCGCGCAACCCGGTTTCATCCTGATAGATCAGGCGGCCATTTTCCGTGTGCACATGCCAGTGCTGTCCGTGTATGAACAGCGGAGCGCCGAGACGAGCCGCAGTGTATTCGATGACTTCCAGCGCCTCATCCTGTTGCGGGCCGACAATACAGGGAACCCCTGGTTTGATGATTCCCGCCTTTTCAGCGGCGATCTTGCCAAGTGTATCGCCAAGAAACTGCTCATGGTCGATTGAGACGGGTGTGATTACCGTCAACGCAGGTTGATCAATCACATTCGTGGCGTCCAGTCGCCCGCCCAATCCAACCTCAAGCAATGTATAATCGGCTTTTGAACGAGAAAACGCGAGCAGTGCAGCGCTGGTTGTGATTTCAAAATAGGTGATGTTTTCACCACCATTGGCGGCATAACACTCATCCAGAACGGCGGTGAGGTCGGCTTCGGAAATCAACTCACCACCCAACCGGATTCGTTCGTGAAACCGGGCCAGATGTGGAGACGTATAGGCATGGACCGCGCGCCCTGCCCCCTCAAGACCTGCCCGGATCATGGCTTGGGTCGAGCCTTTGCCGTTGGTTCCAGCGATATGGATGACAGGCGGCAGTTTTGTTTGCGGATTGTCGAGCGCAGCCAGTAAACGCCAAACCCGGTCCAAGGTCAGATCAATGATCTTGGGGTGCAGCGCCATCATCCGGTCGAGGATGACATCCGAGGATTGGGCGGTCATTTTTTGACCGCTTCCTCGGCAGGCGCCTCTGAAGTGGCCGCTTCGGGTTCAGGCGCGGGTAAGTCGCCTTTGATCGCTGGGGGCTGATTCATAAGCATGCGGGTGATCGTGATCAATTCTTCCCGCATCTCGGTACGTTTCGTCACGCGATCAAGCATGCCGTGATCCAACAGATATTCGGCGCGCTGGAATCCTTCGGGCAGTTTTTCGCGGATCGTCTGTTCGATAACGCGTGGTCCGGCGAAACAGATCAATGCATTCGGCTCCGAAATGTGAACGTCACCCAGCATGGCATAAGATGCGGTGACGCCGCCTGTGGTCGGGTGGGTCAGGACAACGATATAGGGCAGGTTTGCCTCTTTGAGCATTTCAACTGCCACCGTTGTGCGGGGCATTTGCATAAGGCTCAGAATACCTTCCTGCATCCGCGCACCGCCCGCAGCCGAGAACAGGATCAACGGGCGTTTCAGCTTCACAGCTTCTTGTGCGGCGGCGATGATGGCGTTGCCGACATACATGCCCATTGATCCGCCCATGAACGAGAAATCCTGCGCGGCAGCTACAATCGGTGTACGGCCGATCTCGCCAAGGGCAACCAGCATCGCCTCTTTCTCGCCGGTCTTTTTCTGGGCAGCCTTCATCCGGTCGGGATATTTTTTCTGATCGCGGAACTGCAGCGGATCATCTTTTGGGGCCGGAACCTCAACTTCCGAGAAAATACCGCCGTCAAACAGATGCGTGAATCGGTCCCGTGGTGTGATCGCCATATGATGGCCGCACTGGGTGCAGACATTCTGGTTCTCCGCCAGCTCGCGATGAAACAGCATGGTTCCACATTCGCCGCACTTGTGCCAAAGGTTTTCAGGCACTTCGCGGCGCGAAAAGATCGAGTTGATCCGAGGGCGTACGTAGTTTGTGATCCAGTTCATGTGGGAACCTTGATATTGCGGCGTTGACGTCAAATAAGACGCAATGCCCGGAAATGCAATCAGCGCCTGAGGACCAATCGCGCGGTAAGCCACCCAACGACCATCAGCGCGAAGTCTACAAACAACCAGGGTCTGAGCGCATCCGCATCGGACGCCTTGTAAGGCAGGTGAAACAAGGCCAAGCCCCCAAGGTTATCGGGCAGAGAAATGACCAAAAGTGCGGCAAAGTTGTTAAAAAAATGCAGTGCAATGGCAGGTCCAAGTGTCCCTGCCCGCGCAGTCAGATCAGCGGTCAGCAATCCGAAGGTAAGAGCCCAGATGGAAATCAGGATCGCATTATCACCAACGGTGGCAGGACTATAATGACCTGCAGCGAACAAGATCGACGGCAGCCCCATCCAGATAACTGGAGACCGGAACCGCGCAGCGAGACTTTGTTGAAGGTAGCCGCGAAACAGAATTTCTTCGGCGCTCGTCTGAATGAAAACCGCACCCAAGGACAAAGGTAACAATAGAAGCCATTTGGACCAGCCAAGGTTAACTAACAATGGTTCACCCAGATCGTAGGGCGGTAACGCCAATATTACGAAACTAAGTATGAGCAGCGCGCGAAGGACGCGCCAGAACTGCCGCAGGGCGATCCACTGATTTCCGACGATGGAAGACAGCGAACGGTGCTGAAACAATCTTGCACCCAGCGCGACCCCCAGCGTGGCAAAAATAAAACTGGCTAGCACGATAAGCAGTGCGAATGGGGAAGACCCCGTGAGAAAGGCAGCCGCTGATCCGGGCGGGCCCAGGCTGACGACAGTAGCAAATAAAATTGCGTTGAGCGTCACCACAACCACTGCTACCAGCGCTAAGCCTGCAAAAAGACGCCAGATCTCTGGATGCCTGCCGGCGTCCTCAATCAGGAGTTGATGGCTCTTATAAGCGCCGGGCTGTTCTCTAGTGTTCATCGTTTCGCTCAACATCTGTCACAGGCGGTTCTTCACCAATCAGCGTGCTACCGTTACGCAGCCGTTCAGAAACGGTGGTCAGATAGCCAGCCACCGTTTCAAGGAGCCTAACCGCCACACCTGCATCACTTTCGATTACTGCCCGTAATTCTTCGGCACCAATTCGTAGGAAGGAACAATCCGTGAGAGCCACCAGATCCAATTGGCGGGGCTCATTGGTAATGATCGCCAAATCACCGATCAGACGCCCTGGCTCTACCGTCGAGATTGAGCGTTTTTCACCGTGCTCATTGATCCAGTTCACGCTGGCCTTACCAGAGATACACAAATAGGCTGCATCCGGTGCCTGACCACGCGCAAATATGGTTTGACCTGCCGCCGCCTCGTACCATTGGGCCGAAAAGGCAAGAAGGCGTTGGTTGCGCCCGTCCAAGCGTGCAAACAACTCGGTAGAAGAAATGATCTTCAGCTTTCGGCTCAGATCATCCGACGTGTCCTCCTCACCTGTTGTGGCAACACGCGACACACCGTCAATTCGACCATCTTTGATTTCCACAAACAAATCATACGCTTCAGGATGTGCGAAGTGATCCTCCATGAAAATCATAACTGAATCGGGCAACAATTCGCGTAACTTCAGGCGGGTTCTCAAACGGCTCTCTGAATCATGGCTGGCCAGCGCTTTGTCTAGGATCAATATATCCGGTCGCTTTATTCCCGCTCGTGAAAACGCAGCGCGTTCCTGAAACACAGTTGGCAGGTTGTTCCCACCCAGTCCGGACGGCAGGTCATATATGATTGCGGCAGCCCTGCGGCGTAGCCCAGCCTCGTTCAGCACTTCGGCCACAAGATCTTCGATCTCTTCGGCCTGAGCCCCGGCCATGATCGAGACGCGACCATACAGAGCATTCTCCATGGCTGTCAGGCGCGGAACATAGGTGTCCGGCGAGACCGGGATAAACATTGACCCCATGGCAGCCCGCAACCGTTCGGCCTGAGTGCGACGGATGGAAAGGATCTTTTCCTTGTATTCCTCTGGGAAGCTGGGGCCGATTTGCTCGGCTGTCAGCATGAACGGCACGGTCAGCAGAAGTGCGCGTTCCTGATCACCGATAGAGTCATCTCCTTTGGTCTTGCGGCGCTCTTCGATATCCAGCAGACGGTGATACATGTCCTTCGTCATGCCGAGCCTTAGAAACAGCGGGTGATCAGCGCCGTCACGCCCGAAAGTCTGGTTCAAGGTTTCCAGTACAGCCTCGGCAATCCCGAGCGCATCACCATCAAGATCATTGGCCCTGAGCAGCGATAGGAATCGGTCATCACCTGCAAGGATGTCAGGCGCTATGTCCTGCGTTGGAGAGGCAAAAAGCAGGTTACCACCCAAAGGAACAGCTGGATTGAACTGGTCCGGATCGAACCGGTAAACATATTTGTCCAACCCTCGCTCCTGCAGTCGGGTCGCAACAGTATCACGCAGATTGACGATTTCCTCTGCCAGCGCCGGATGCACTTTCGGATCGAATTGAGAACGCAACGTTCGGCGAAACATAAATTCATCGATGCCCATAGCTTCGACAAGCTGGAACCACCAGTCGCGAATGTCTTCGATGTCGTCGAGACCCGCTAGACCTGGATCGATCCATTCATCAGACAAGGAATCCGGAGGGTTCCCTGCCCGAACCGCCTCGATTTGACGGCGCGAGGGCACTCTGAGCGCATCTTGTTCGTGCTGAGGATGCGTGCGCAATGGCATCAAGAGGTTGTCCCCCAGCGTTCCGTCAAACAAATACGGTCGCGAGTAAGCATAGCCGATCCTTGCGGCAATTACCGCTTGATGAAGATCGCTCAGGTTATGACCGGCCATCAAGACCTCTCCCTGAACCGGAAGCAACTCGCGCGTCAGTAGCTGCGCAAGCGCACTACGCTCAGAGGCGTGTTTGGACTGAATGGCGATCCGGGCCCCTTTCGGAATTGTCAGATCGATATCTTCGAGGATCGTCTTGCCGTCATCGTCACGAACCGTCACGTTTCGCAACTCGATATCCCCTGTGAGATGCGGGATGGTATCTGGAACGCCATCAAACAACCGCTCAGGTATCATGTTTGAAGGCGCAAAACGCTCGATCACGATCTCCCAGCGCAGCGACATATCCTGCACCTGATTGTAGTAGGTCAACAGGTCTTTCCACGGGCCGCTGAGGTCCTTGTAGGCACCAAGCGCGGCAACCAGCGCGCCCACTGTCACCTCACCGGTGATCGCCAGATACCCGCCCACCGAGTAAAACAAAAAGGGCGTAATCTGAGTGATCAGGTTATTGAGGAATTTCATGAAGAACTTTTTGTTGTAGATCTTGAATCGGATCTCGAACAAGGTTCCCAGACGATGGCTGAACTGCGCCAGTCTATAGCGCCAGCCACCGTTGGTGCGCAGGTCGCTTATCCCGGCAGCGCTTTCCCCGATTTCAGAGCTTAACCGCCTAACCTCCTGAATGCGGTCTTTGTTCAGCAGGTTGATCTGGCGTTGCAGCTTGGGGATCAGCCAGGCCTGCAGCGGGATCAGTGCTATACTGGCAAGTCCGAACCAGACGCTTTGCATGAACAAAAAGGTGACGATGGTCATCATTTGACCAAACTGAAAAACAGGCTGCGCAATTGCATCGCCCATCAACCCGCCCATTGGCTCGGCCTCGGAAGTAATCATCGACACCAGCTCACCCTGACTGGTTGTCGCAAAATAGGATTTGGGAAACCGCATAGAGCGGCTGATCAGACTAAAGCGAAGACGCCGCAACATCCGTTCGGCCAAAATGCCTTTCATAGTGTTGATGCGCATTTTCATGACACCGCTGGCGATCACCGTCGCCAGGAAGGCAAAACACAGAATCATCAGGTACTGCACCTGGCTCACAGTGATACCAAGCACAGTCACGGTGTCCGTTGGTGCACCAATAGCATCGTTGATAATCTGCTTTGGAAGCTCCAATGAGGCATAGAGAAACGGAAATGACAAAACCGTCAAACACAGCAACACCAGTTGTTGTTTCTTCGAATACTTCCAGATGAATGAAAATAGGGTGGGTTCCATGCCCCTGCCTCGTCGTGACTTTTATTGATCTGGGGCCATTTCGCCAGAACGCCGACGGTAAGCTGCAGCCCAGTCCATTGCAAGAATTGTGAAGTACCGCCGCCGTAAATTCCAGTTGATCTGCGTGTCGTGTTCAGATCTCAGAAATAATCACTCGTTATTAATCAGGACAGGTTTGTCCATTGCACGGCTTTTGACTAAAGAGAGACAGGTTTGGATGAGAGGACGATGAGGGAATTTCTGGATCGCTATATTCTGCGCAAGACAATCCGGCGGTTTCAGCGGACAGAGCAGTTGGCCGACCAGTTGGCTTTGCCCAAGCTTAGGCGTCAACGCGATGAGGCGCGGCAATTGCGGGGACAGCTGGAACGGGTCATCCAAATTGCTGATAATCGATTGATCCAGCCGCGGCTTGGCTTTGATCAAATTCCGAAACCACTGGGAACCGACTGGTCATGGCGCCCAGATTTTTGGCGTTTACCTGCATCGCGTAAGGGACTGGCATCCGCACCGCGCAAGGCGAAGATAGATGGGCATGTAACCTTGTTTCACGACTGCTCTTTGAGCGAGATTGGATTGCAGCAAACCCGCAACCGGCGGGAAAAGGACTTGGCCCCGTTCAGCCTGGCGATAGAGATCTTTGATTTTCAAGGGTCATTTCTGTCGTTGTCCATCGAGCTACCACCAGATGCCGCCGTTGGGTTGACTCGTCAGCACATGATGCGGGTGGACACTGTGATTGAATCCGAACGCCCGACAACCGTCTTTTCCCGCCTCAACATCCAACATGGCCCCAACTCCGAGCAGGTTCTGCGCGAGCTCGATCTTTCGACGCCAGAATGCTCGGTCGATTTCGACCTGGCACATCTAGAATTGCACGAACGTCGGATTGAAAAACTCTGGCTGGACCTGATTATTGATCACCCTGCAATGAATCGTGTGGTTTTACGCGATTTGACATTTTGCCGCCATCACCGGGCAGATATTTAGAGGCACTTGATGACGCAAACAAGCTTAACCCCAATTCGTTTTGAGAACGCTATATGGGAAGGTCACCTGAACAGTGAAAGTACTCCTCAGGTTGAAGTGCAGTATCTGGGTGAGCAATTGCCAGATGTCGAACTGACACCCGATGATGAGGGGTGGGTTTTGCGCATTCCAGTACCGTCTGCCGCCGTTTCCGAAGGTGTGCAGTGTTTCTTAATCCGTGACACGATAACCGGTGAGAAGTTAGGTGAATTTACCGTCATTGCCGGATCTCCCGCTGCTGATGATCTGCGGGCCGAGGTTGCGTTACTTCGCGCTGAACTTGACATGTTAAAGAGCGCGTTTCGCAGATCTCAGGCATCTTAGACCCGGTTTTGTCGCGATCACTAACAGCCATGCGCGGTAAACTTCTTTCTTTTCAGCGTTGTCCGTGCATCATTGAGGCTTACCGTCATCAAGTGATGAGGCCATGGATCGAAGGAGCATCATAAAAATCATCGCCCTGATGGTGACGGCATTCGGTATCGGGATCGATTTCACCGGGGCTCTGATGCTGGTGCCCGCAATTGAAAGCAGCTTTGATGCAGACATAACCAGTACCCAATGGGTTCTGAATATCTACGCCCTGTTTTTTGCTATGACGATGGTAGCTGGCGGTCGCCTGGGTGACATGTATGGCCATCGTAGGATGATGATCATTGGCCTGTCGATTTTCTTGTTTGCGTCGATTTTGTGCTTTGTCTCGCCCGGATTGGACTATTTGATCGGAGCGCGCGCGTTGCAGGGGATAGGGGCAGGATGCGTCTGGCCATGCACTCTAGCATTTGGTGCGACCAAAGTTGCGAAAGAGGAACACCGCGCGCTTGTTATGGGGTTAATTCTAGCCGGTGTTACCACAGGCAATGTCTTCGGCCCAATGATCAGCGGCGCAGTGGTCAACCTGGGTGACTGGCGGCTATTTTTCCTGGCAAACGTAGTGTTCTCCTGCGTTTCAATGGCAACAGCCATCCTACTGATGGAGCGTGAAACCGAGCATAAGAAAGGGGAGCATATCGATTTTGCAGGTATGGGCATCCTGTCATTGGCGGTATTGTTACTGCTTTACGGCTTGGACGTAGGGGCCGACTGGGGCTGGACGTCGCTACCTCTCATACTGCTGTTTTTTGTCAGCGCTGTATTGTTTTTCTTGTTCCCGAGGGTCGAAAAGAGGGTCAAGGAGCCATTGCTGCTGCCCCTGTTAATGCAGAATCGAGAGTTTCTGATCACCCTGGGTCTGAACATGTTCAATGTCTCCGCCGCTTTCGTGGGGTTGTTGTATTTTCCACAATATATGCAGAAAGTTCTTGGGTGGTCTGTCTTTCAATCCGCGTTGGGTCTGGCCCCGCTGACGGTCCTGTTGGCCGTTGGCTCGATTGTTTCGGGCACGCTTTACAATGACTTCGGGCCCAAACGATTGCTCTTTTGGGGGTATGTCTGCTCGACACTCGGAGCAGTAAGCGTGGTCGTAATGCCCGCCAGCGCCGGATATATTCAGATATTACCGGGAATGGCTTTGATTGGATTGGGTGCAACGCTGACAGTTGGTCCGTCAGGCACAGCAGCTGTATGCGCAGTCAAGCCCGAACGCGCCGGTCTGGTCGGCGGGCTAAGTTTCATGACCCATCTAGTCTACGGCGCAATATCTGTCGCCTGCGCGACTGCGGTCATGTATGTATCCAGTCTGCAAAGCCTTAAAACTGGGCTTTCGGCTGCAGGCATTGATATGTCTGACGCCGATCAAAAGGCAATTAATGGTGGGACGCTGACCACAGAATCTGCGAAGGCTGTAATGCAGAAATTAAGTTCGGGTGAAATCGAAAAAGTTAAGTCTGCCATTACCGCAGCCTTTGACACCGGAATGAACATGGCCTTTGTCTTCGCCACTTTCTCGGTCACGGTAGGAATTGTCCTTGCCCTGATTCTGGACGAGAAAAAACTGCACAAGATCGAAGAATAAAGCTGAATAAATTGGAGGTGGGGCCGCCTATTGCGGCCCCACGACTATTATTGCGAAGGTCCGGTTGGGTTGAATGCCGAAAGACCTTTGAGGATGTCGATTGCATAGGCCAACTGATAATCCTCTTCCCGAAGTTCTGCGGTGGCCTCGGCTTTGGCGCGATCCTCTTCAATCTGGCGAATCTCGTCTTCGCTCAGGCTGTCATTGTTCAGGCTACCACGAAGATCGGCCTCAGACCGGGTGCGGGCGTTTGCATCGTCCTCATCTTCTTCATCGGGTCGGTTACGGGGTTGCTCTACGATGATGTCCGGGCTGACGCCAAGCGCTTGAATCGAACGACCCGAGGGCGTGTAGTAGCGAGATGTAGTTAGACGCATCGCGCCATCGCCTCGAATTGGCATTACCGTTTGGACTGATCCTTTGCCAAAGCTCTTAGTGCCAACCACAATCGCACGATGGTGATCCTGCAGTGCGCCAGCCACGATTTCCGACGCCGACGCTGAGCCGCCGTTTATCAGGACAACAATAGGCTTACCACCGGTCAGGTCACCGGGTGTGGCGTTAAACCGTTCACCGTCTTCCGGATTGCGACCACGGGTCGAAACGATCTCACCTTCATTCAAAAACGCATCTGAAACCTTGATAGCCTGCGTCAGCAAACCACCCGGATTATTCCTCAGATCCAAAACGACACCGTTTACATTTTCGATACCACCCGCCTCTTCAATTTGTTCTTCCAACCCTTCCTTGAGGTTTGGGTAAGTCTGATCATTGAAGGTGGTGACGCGCAGCACCACACTGGTGCCTTCAGTGCGCGCGCGGACGGCTGTCAGTTTGATTGTGTCGCGCACGATCGTAACATCAAAGGGTTCCTGCTCACCTTCGCGCACGACTGTGATAACGATCTCCGACCCTACCGGGCCACGCATCAAATCAACCGCTTTATCCAGAGTCAGGCCAAGAATACTTTCGCCATCGACATGGGTAATGAAATCACCTGCTTCGATCCCGGCCGCGTCTGCCGGGGTATCATCCATGGGCGAGACAACTTTGACAAAGCCTTCTTCCTGCGTGACTTCGATCCCAAGACCACCGAATTCGCCTCGCGTTTGCACTCGCATTTGTTCGGCGTCATCAGGCGACAGATAGCTGGAATGCGGATCAAGCGAGGTTAGCATCCCGTCAATCGCCGCTTCGATCAATTCATCGGTTTCGACTTCTTCGACATACTGGGCGCGGATACGTTCGAAAATATCGCCAAACAGATCAAGCTGCTCATATACTCCGGCCTTGTTTTCGGCCTCTTGCGCTAACAAGGGCCCTGCAATCTGTGTGGTTGCGATTAATCCCGCCACGGTGCCGGCCAGACCGGCGATCACAAATTTCTTCATACTCGTTTATCCATCCTTGTCCGTCCGGAACCATAATTCCGGGTCCACTGGGCTGTTATCTTCTCTTACCTCTATATAGAGCGTTTCTGACCGATCAGTTCCAGTGCCATCACCGCTTGTTGACATAATAGCGCCGATTCCCGGGGTTTCACCCGGCATTAAACCCACTGGAGTGCCTTCCGGGATCACCTCTCCCGTATTGCCATACACCTCTTGTAAACCCGAGAACACAAAGAGCAGCCCAGATTGAGGCTCAAGGATCACTAGGTTCCCCAGATCCAGCAATGGTCCTCGGTAGCGGATCGTTGCGGCTGTGGGTGACGTTACCAATGCGCGAGGCCGCGTTCCCAACACAAGACCGGCGCGCGTAACGCCAGCCGCATCTGTTTCCCCCGATCGGTGAAGAATGACCCCTTTGGTGGGTAGGGCGATATGGCCTTTCTGATCCGCGATTTCGGAGTTTGTATCTGCGATTTCGCCATCGGAAATCTCAGACAATCCACTGGCAAACCCGTCCAGCGTTTCGGTCGAAGATATCAAAATAGCGGTGCGCACGGGATCTTCGACAAAACGGCGCGGTAGGTCAGTACGGTCCGCAATAGCCTCGCTCAGTTTCGTACGAGCATCTTGCACCCCCGTCAGACCTTTTGTCAGGGTATTGGCGGCATTCTGCTGGAGCTGGCGCAGCGTTTGGACTTCTTGCAAATCGGCTGCAAGATCCTGGGCTTGAGTGTTCAGGCCAGGCGTAACCTCTGACAGCATCATACCCGTTCTAGCCGCTCCCAATGGGCCGGAGGGGTGCAGCATCAGTACCGGTGGCGCGGTGGTCTCGATAGTCTGCAGAACACCAAGCAGCTGCGCCACCTCCTGTTCCCTCACCTGAAGTTCTGCCGTCAATTGCGCTTCTCGTAGGGCCGCACGACGCAGGCCGTCACGCATCGCGGTCAGACCAGCCTCGTACGCCTGAAGCGTTTCGGTCAGCGCTTTGACCCGATCACGTGCACTGTCAGCCTCGGTCAGAGCTATCGAGGCTTGCTCAAGCATCTCCGCCGCCTCTAGCGCCGCCATAGACGGGTTAGTTTGCGCATTGACAGGCGTCGACCAAATCAACACTGATATGAGGACCGGTCGAATCCTCATGTCAGCAGACTTTCTCCAGTCATTTCTGTAGGTTTTGGTAGTTCCATAAGTTCCAGCAGCGTTGGAGCCAGATCGGCCAGACGCCCATCGCGCAGGGTTGCATTTTCGGGGCCGCCAACCAATACAACTGGAACAGGGTTCAAAGTATGTGCGGTGTGCGGACCGCCGGTTTCCGGATCAACCATCATTTCACAATTGCCATGATCAGCGGTCACGATCATCGCGCCACCCACCTGCTTTAAGGCAGCTACGACTTGGGCCAATCCCTGGTCGACCGCCTCGCAGGCATCAATCGCAGCCTGCAGATCACCGGTATGACCGACCATGTCGGGGTTGGCATAATTTGTGACGATCAGATCATATCCGTCATGTATTGCCTCGACGAATTTACTGGTCACCTCGGCCGAGGACATTTCGGGTTGCAGGTCATATGTCGCCACTTTGGGCGATTTGGGCATGAAACGATCTTCGCCCTCTTCGGGTTGTTCTATGCCACCGTTTAGAAAAAAGGTCACATGGGGGTATTTTTCAGTTTCGGCCAGCCGAAACTGGCGCAAACCCTGTTTCGCAACCCATTCGCCCAGAGTATTCACGATGTCCCGCTTAGGAAATACGGTCGTCATATAGGCATTGTGGCCGTCGGAGTATTCGACCATGCCAAGCAAAGCCGATAACTGCGGGCGCGGGCCAGTGTCAAAATCTGCAAAACCTGGTTCGCCAATTGCGCGCAGTATCTCGCGGGCGCGGTCGGCACGGAAGTTCAGACAGAAAAATCCGTCACCGTCCTGGATGTCCGAGTACCCGTTGACCACCGTGGGCGCGATGAACTCGTCTGTCTCGGATTGGTTATAGGCGTGATCAACAGCCTCATGTGCCGAGACCACGGTACGCCCCTGCCCTTTGACAATCGCGTCATAAGCCTCAGAAACGCGTTCCCAGCGATTATCACGGTCCATGGCATAGTATCGCCCGCAGACCGTGACGATCTTTGCCCTTTCGGGCAAACGGTCTTCAAGCTCCGCAATGTAGATAAAGGCTGATTTCGGCGCCACATCGCGCCCGTCTGTGATGGCATGCAACGCAACTGGAACGCCGGCATCGGTAATGGCTTTCGCAGCGGCTACGATGTGATCAAGGTGTCCATGTACACCACCATCCGAGACCAATCCCATCAGATGGGCTGTACCTCCTGTTGCTTTCACCTTGGCGATAAAATCTTGCAGTGCTTCATTGTTGGAAAAAGAACCGTCTTCGATCGCCAGATCGATCTGGCCCAGATCCATCGCAACCACGCGCCCTGCCCCAATATTGGTGTGACCGACTTCGGAGTTTCCCATCTGGCCGCTTGGCAGGCCCACATCCGGCCCGTGCGTAATCAGTTGCGCATGTGGCCCTTCCGCCACGAGGGCATCAAAGGTTGGCGTGTTTGCCAGATATGGCGCATTGGCTTTGGTGTCATCGGACAGCCCCCAACCATCAAGGATACACAGAACAACGGGTTTGGGGGCGGTCATGAGTGCTCTCCGATTTCGGCGTCGCCATCTTCTACCCCCTGCCCGTGCAAGGTTGAACCGTCTTTTGAAGCTACAAGAGCAGAATTAATCTGATGTGTAGTCCCCAAAGGGCCGTGCCTTACGGTTGCGATACTTCACAGTCAGCTCGAGCGGCATATCATTTTCGTCATAAATGCCGATCACGATGCCAGTCCCGCCGCTCGATCCGCGCATGTTTAGCAGTTGCTCTTCGGACCGGGTGGTACGCTGCGACGGACGGCGGGTCCAAGCAAACAAGTGGTCATACAATTCTGCAATGATGTCTGCGTGCTCTGCACTATTACCCAGATCGGTCAGCTCATTTGGATCATTCTCAAGGTCGAACAAGAGCGGGCGATAACCACCCTCGCAATGGATCAACTTCCACTTCTCGTTCGCGACCATAAACATGACCGCATCCCGAACCGAGACATTCAGCTTCTGAGCTATTGGTGATGCAGAGTAGTCATATTCGCAGATTGCCACATCGCGTGGCGTGCTATCGGCCTGACCGTGCAAAATAGGCAGCAGCGAATGCCCTTCGAGTATGTGGCCTGCGGGCTCCCCGCCAGCAATCTCAAGAAATGTAGGGGCCAGATCGATGGACTCGACCAGTGCGTCACAAGTGGTGCCGCGCGTGGAATCAGCCTCGGACGATGGATCGTAAATGATCAGGGGCATTTTGGTTGAAGCGTCGTGGAAAAATGTCTTCTCGCCCATCCAGTGATCGCCCAGAAAATCCCCGTGGTCCGAGGTTAGCACGATCATGGTATCCTGCATCCGCCCGGTTTTCTCCATCCAGTCGAACAGCCGCCCCATCTGGTCATCGGCTTGCTTGATTAGGCCCATGTAAGCAGGGATAACGGCCTCGCGTACGTCCTGACGCGAGAAAGTTTGGCCAATTTTCGTGTCCATGAATGCCTTCAGCACCGGATGCGCATTCTGGTGTTCTGACTCAGACCGAACCACCGGCAGAACGTGCTCGGGACCATACATCGATGCATAGGGTTCCGGCACAATATAAGGCCAATGAGGCTTGATATAGCTGAGATGACAACACCAAGGGCCGTCATGAGAACCCATGAACTCCATCCCACGGGTGGTCAGATATGGGGTTTCACTGTCTTCCTCGGCAATATTGGCCGCCTCGGACGAGTTTTTCAGAAACCACCCGGACAGTACATTACCATCCGCATCCAATCCCGAATTGGCAAAGTCGTGCCAGGGGTTGTCGCTCTCATACCCTTTGTCCTTCAGGTATTCGTTATACTTCTTGGCCCCATCCGGATCGTAAAAACCATCTGGTCCCTCGGCCCGCAATCCATCGTCACGCTCGAACACGTCAAACCCGCATTCAGCCACGCGCGCACCAATCACACTGTCGGGCTCCAATCCCAGCCGGGCCATGCCTTCGGCATCCGCAGCCATATGGGTCTTGCCGACCAGCCAGCAACCCATCCCTGCTTTTCGCAAGTGATCACCCAAGGTGATCTCTCCGACTTTCAGCGGGATATTATTCCAGGACGCGCCGTGCGAATGCACATAGCGACCGGTATAGGTCGACATGCGCGAACTGCCACAAATGGGGGACTGAATGTAAGCGCGGGTAAACCGCACGCCCCTCGAAGCGAGCCTATCAATGTTTGGCGTATGGAGATGTGGGTGTCCGTAGCAGCTGAGGTAATCCCAGCGCAATTGGTCGAACATGATGAAGAGGACGTTCTTGGCTTTGCTCATGCCAAGAGGACTATCCTAGCCTTCCATCTGTTGCAGCATCTTTTTTGCACGCTTGCACTGCAACTGATCACGCAGGGGGCTATCGGGGTCGATATCCTTTTGACAAACCACACATTTGTCAGCACCGGAAATTGCATTCAAGCCACCGCAACTGCCTTTGATGGTCTTACCCATTAGTATCACGCCCAACGACATCCCGACCATGATGATCAGTAACAATACGAATGCCAGAATAAAGGTGCTCATAGCGGTGCCTACCGATCAGTTGGTTCCCAGCGCATCCTTGAAAGCGCTGCTTTGTACGGTGATATAGGCTTCTTCCCCGCTTGTCACATCGCGCGAGATAAAAAACACGGCAAGTTTATTCTTTTCCGCGATTTCCATTCCTTTTTCCTGACCAAGTGCCAGCATCGCTGTCGCCCAGGCATCTGCCATCATCGCATCATCCGCCAGAACCGTGACGGAAGTGGTGCGATGAGTGATTGGCCGTCCCGTGACCGGGTCGATAATGTGCGAGTAACGCACACCGCCTTGTTCAAAGAAGTTCTTATAATCACCCGAAGTTGCCATCCCCAGATTATCCAGCGGAACGATTAGCTGGATGGCCTGTGTGCCAGCTTCGGGCTTTTCGATACCGATCCGCCAGCTTTCGCCCTTGTCGTTCTCACCCATGGCCACCAGATCACCACCAATCTCGACCATATAGTTCTCGATACCAGCGTCGCGCAGTTGTGCAGCAACCGCATCGATACCATAGCCTTTGGCAATTGCAGACAAATTGATCCCCACGCCTGCGTCTGATTTCGCAAGGGTGCCGGCCGCACTATCCAATGTCAGTAGGCGGGCCTGACCCACCTGAGCTAACGCTGTTGCAATTTCAGCATCGGCAGGAACCGGGTCTTCGGGTTTGCGCGGACCGAATCCCCACAACTCGATCAGCGGACCAAGGGTGACATCGAACGTACCGCCAGACTTCTCATGCACCTCGTTTGCGGCTTCGATCACGAACGCAAACTCATCTGAAACCTGCATTGGTTCTGTGCTGTCTGAGGACGAGAAGGTCGAAACCTCGGAATTCGGGTCCCAGTTTGACATCTTTGCGTTAACTTGTGCCAGTGTCTCCTGAACCGCCTGACCCAGTGCAGCTTCGTCCAGATCATCGCCGATAGCGGTAATGTTGAACGTGGTACCCATAGTCTCGCCGGACAGACGCACCACATCAGGTTCCTTGTCAAACAGGCAAGCCGAAACAAACAACAACAAAGCCAAGGCAATCAGCGGGCGCATGGGGCGATCTCCTGCGAGTAGTCTTGCCCGGCATATGCCAGCGGCCCTGTTCAGAGTCAAACCGGCGTCAGATCTTGAGCGGCAAAAACGCAAGGGCAAGAAGCCCAATCGTGGCTGGCACACCAAAGATCCATGCGCGTTTTTGCCAGCCTGAGGGTTGTTGTTTCCACACCATGCGGAAATTGTGACCACAGACAACGACAACAAAGAAGATCAACGCAGCAACCGGCGGGGTCAGGTAAAGCTCGCTCAAGAACTTGGAACTCCTTGTAAAGTAGTCCGGTTACATCGGTTTTCGAATTTGCACCTATACAGCGCCTATCCCTGCGGTAAGGTAGAGAATAAGGACACTACCTGTGAAAGAGGAGACCGCCCATGGCCCCAAGCTCTTACCAGCCCCCGACCCGTGGCGACAAGGCCGCGAAGGCGACTCGCAGTCAGTCAGTGGAAACAAACCTGTCGCACACACAGACAACGGTTTCAAAACTGCTGGAAGGCAAAGGGGATGCTGTTTTTTCTGTACGACCCAACGATACGATCCATTCAGTTGTAGATATCTTACGGGAAAAGCGCATTGGTGCAGTTGTGGTCACGGATCAGAATGGTTCGTTGCAAGGGATCCTATCTGAACGTGATATTGTTCGCCGAATGGCGGAAACACCCGGTCAGACATTGCCTCAATCTGTGGCCGACCTGATGACGACTGAGGTCAAAACCTGTAGCCCAGACGACTATCTGAACGATGTGCTGAAAACTATGACCGAGGGTCGCTTCCGGCACATGCCTGTTTTAAGTGAGGGCAATTTGCGCGGCGTTATTACTATTGGGGACGTAGTCCATTTCCGATTGAAGGAACTGGAATATGAAGCGCTTAGAATGAAACAGATGATTGTCGGATAACTCTTAAGCCGATTCCCACTCGATTCCGGCGTGACTGGCCGAGATAAATCGGACAGAACCGGGTGAGATTTCCGCGGCGGTCAGTCGGTCGGTGACGAATGCACCGGTGTCGATAGATATGACGTCATTCTCAATCATGGGCTCGTCGACGATCGTATGCCCGTGAACTACCCATTGCCCGTCTTTTCGACGTTTCTTACGAAATTGCGGGTGTCCCCAGAGGCAGGTGCTGTCTTGCTGTCCGTCGACCAGCTGCGACGGGTCAAGCGCAGCGTGAACAACGGTCACATTGCCACTTGTCCAGGTCAGCGGACGATCAAACAGCCAATCCACAAGGGATTGCCCCATCGCGCCCCGAAGCGCTTCAGCGACGGCATCTGGATCGGAGAGTTCAATATCTGTCAGGTCAAATGAGGCCAAGGTCTGGGCACCACCATTGTGCAGCCAAACACGCTCCCATTTTCTTGGAGCATCTAGAAACCCAAGCAACATGTCCTCATGATTGCCCTTAAGGCAGATCGCTTTCTTTTCCGAACGTGTGTCCAGGTGGTGTAACTGACGCAAAACCTGTGCGCTGTGCTCACCTCGATCAACATAGTCGCCAACAAACACTGTAGGACAAGCACCGTCCAATGCAGGCAAAAGCATCTGCAGGAGGTCCAGCCTGCCATGAAGGTCGCCGATGGCATAGAACTTCTCTGTAGGTGCCAGTGAGGATGTGCCTATTACCTGATCAAGTAGCGCTTGAGACGCAAAAAACCTTTTGATCCATCCGGTTAGCATATCGCCTGTTACCTTCTGAGACAAAAACGGCGCAGCATCAGTCGAAAAATAGGGCACCGGGGTGCCTTTTGACTGATGAGCTCTGAGAAAAAAAATCGGCTCCAAAGGGTGGAACCGATCAATACTGTTTATCCGCCGAAATCGTCGAGCATGATGTCTTCGCGATCCACGCCCAGATCCAGCAACATGTTGATGACAGACTGGTTCATGATTGGCGGGCCACACATGTAGTATTCGCAATCCTCAGGCGCCGGGTGGTTCTTGAGGTATTCTTCGAACAGAACGTTATGGATAAAGCCGGTGTAGCCTTTCCAATCATCCTCGGGTTGGGCATCCGACAGAGCGACGTGCCATTCGAAATTGTCGAACTCTTTGGCCAGAGTGTCGAAATCCTCGACAAAGAACATTTCTTTCTTCGAGCGTGCGCCATACCAGAAACTGATCTTGCGGTTGCGGTTCTCAAGACGTTTGAGCTGGTCAAAAATATGACTGCGCATCGGGGCCATACCAGCACCACCACCGATGAATACCATCTCTTTCTCGGTCTCGCGGGCAAAGAACTCACCAAACGGACCCGAGATTGTGACTTTGTCGCCCGGTTTCAGGTTGAAGATATACGACGACATCTGACCCGGCGGGATACCTTCGGACCCCGGAGGGGGCGACGCCACGCGGACGTTCAGCATGATCATGCCTTTTTCATCCGGGTAGTTGGCCATGGAATAGGCGCGTTCGATAGGTTCCGCGACGACGGATTTGTACTGCCACAGATTGAAGCGATCCCAATCCTCGCGGTACTCCTCTTCGACGTCGAAATCCGTATAAGCCAACTGGTGGGCAGGCGCTTCGATCTGGATGTAGCCACCGGCGCGGAAGTTCACATCCTCGCCTTCAGGCAGGTCCAGTGTCAGGGCCTTGATGAAGGTTGCTACGTTCTCGTTCGAACGAACGGTGCATTCCCATTTTTTGACGCCAAAGACCTCTTCAGGAACTTCGATATCCATGTCCTGCTTGACGGCAACCTGACAAGATAGGCGATCACCGCAAGCCGCCTCACGCTTGGTGATATGGCTTTCCTCGGTGGGCAGGATAGATCCTCCGCCCGAATGCACTTTGACACGACATTGCGCGCACGTCCCACCACCGCCGCAGGCCGATGGGACAAACAGCTTCTCCGCCGCAAGCGTTTGCAGCAGTTTGCCTCCTGCGGGAACCGAGATTGTTTTCTCGCCATTAATGGTGATGTTGACATCACCGGTCGACACCAGCTTGGACCGGGCCGCCATAATGATGGCCACAAGCGCCAGAACGATCAGGGTAAAAAGGATTACGCCAAGGCTAAAAGTTTCCATTGCGCCCTCCTTACAGTTTCACGCCCGAGAAGGACATGAAGGCCATTGCCATCAGACCTGCGGTGATGAAGGTGATACCCAGCCCCTGCAGGCCATCTGGAATGTCCGAATATTTCAGCTTTTCCCGAACACCTGCCATTGCGGTAATTGCCAGCGCCCAGCCAAAGCCCGAAGACAGGCCATAAGTCGCGGCCTCAGCAAAGTTATAGTCGCGTTCAACCATGAACAGCGAACCGCCTAGGATAGCACAGTTCACCGTAATCAGGGGCAAGAAGATACCCAGCGCGTTGTAGAGTGGCGGGAAGTACTTATCGAGAACCATCTCAAGGATTTGCACCATCGCGGCAATCACACCGATATACGAGATCAGACCAAGGAAAGTCAGGTCCACATCCGGGAAACCCGCCCAGGCCAGCGCACCCGGTTTCAGCAGATAACTGAGCAACAGGTTATTGGTCGGCACAGTGATCGCTTGCACGACCATGACCGAGATACCCAAACCCAGTGCAGTCGAAATCTTCTTGGATACGGCGATGAAGGTACACATCCCCAAAAAGAAGCTGAGCGCGAGGTTTTCGACAAAGATGGCCTTTACGGCCAGAGAAATAAGCCCTTCCATCAGTGCGCCTCTACCTGCTGGATTTTATATTCACGTTCTTCGACCTGGTTCGGCTTCCAGGTGCGGAAAGCCCAGATCAGCAGGCCGATCACGAAGAAGGCAGAAGGCGGCAGCAACAACAGACCATTTGGTACATACCAGCCGCCATTATTCACAGTTTGCAGGATCGTCACGCCGAACAAGCTGCCCGAGCCAAACAGTTCGCGGATGAAACCAACCAACATCAGGATCAGACCATAGCCGAGGCCGTTACCTACACCGTCGATGAACGAAGCCATCGGAGGGTTCTTCATGGCAAACGCTTCGGCCCGCCCCATAACGATACAGTTTGTGATGATCAGGCCAACAAAAACTGACAGGGTTTTCGATATCTGGAAGGCATAGGCCTTAAGGATCTGATCCACCAGGATCACCAGCGAAGCGATGATCACCATTTGCACGATGATCCGGATCGACCCCGGAATTTGGTTGCGCAACATGGAGATGAACATTGACGCGAACCCGGTCACGAAGGTCACTGCCAGCGCCATAACGAAAGCAACCTGTAGCGATGAGGTCACCGCAAGTGCGGAGCAGATGCCCAACACCTGCAGTGTGATCGGGTTGTTGTCGACGAGCGGATCGACCAACAGCTCTTTCTTGGTCTGGGACATCATAGATCTCCTGCTTGCAGTTTGGCCAGGAACGGGCCGTAGCCCGCATCGCCCATCCAGAATTTTACCAGGTTATCAACACCGACAGAGGTCAGCGTGGCACCAGCCAACGCATCGACATAAAAATCGGCACCAGCTGCGGGCTGAGATTTGGCGACTGTGATCTGCAGATCACCCGCATCGTCCCGCAGTTTTTTACCGTTCCACAGCGCTTTCCAGCGTGGGTTATCCACCTCGGCACCTAGACCCGGGGTTTCACCATGCTGATAGAACTGAAGGCCGTAGATATCGTTGCCGTTATTCTCCAAAGCAATAAAGCCATAGAGCGTCGACCAGAGGCCATAGCCATGCAGCGGAAGGATCACCTTATCCAGATCACCGGCATCATCGCGCAGCAGGTAGATGACGCGATACTTGGGCTTGCGACCGATCCCGGCCGGGTCATCGTCCAAAGCAACGCTTAGTTCCGGATCACTGGCAGCAGCGATATCATCAAACGTGGCAGGATCGAACTGGTCGTCCACGAAGTCACCTGCGGCAAGATCCAGTACATGCGGTTCAAACGCGGCGAAGGCTTCGGTTACATTTATACCGGGTTCATAAACACCCGCGACTTGCAAAACATTGACCTGCTTGTCCTTCAGCTTGTTCGCTTCCTGCACAGGGCGCAAGCTGACCGCAGCGGCTGATACGACCATCGACGCAACTAGGCATACAGCCACAGCGACGAAAATCGTCTTGCCAACAGAATCCGGCGAGGCCGCAAGAAACTTGGCAATCGCGCCTTTTGGTTCTTGGGATTGCGGATCAGACATGGCGACGCGCCCTCCGTTTGATATTTGCCTGGACGACGAAATAGTCGATCAGCGGTGCAAAGACGTTTCCGAACAGGATTGCCAGCATCATGCCTTCGGGGAAAGCCGGGTTCACGACACGGATCAACACAACCATGACACCGATCAGCGCCCCGTAGATGTAACGCCCAACATTGGTGTGGCTGGCAGAGACGGGCTCGGTGACCATAAAGGCCAGCCCGAAGGCATACCCACCCAGAACGATGTGCCAGTACCAAGGCATGGCGAACATTGGATTGGTGTCCGACCCAATCACGTTCAGCAGCAGGGTAAAGCCGATGGTTCCGGCCAGACATCCTAAGATCAATCGGTAGTTTGCGATCTTGGTCAGCAGAAGGAACGCCAAGCCGATCATGCAGGCCAGTGTCGATGTCTCACCAAAACTTCCCTGAATGGTGCCGTAGAAGGCGCTGGACCAAGTGATACCCTCGGCAGCCAGAGCCTGAACCCCTTCCGCTGCAGAAACAGCCAAAGCCGTCGCACCCGAGAACCCGTCAACCGGTGTCCAAACCGAGTCGCCAGACATCTGAGCCGGGTACGCGAAGTATAGGAACGCACGGCCCACAAGCGCGGGGTTGAGGAAGTTCTTGCCGGTCCCGCCAAAAACCTCTTTGCCGATCACAACACCGAATATGATGCCCAGAGCCACCTGCCACAGCGGTGTCGTTGCCGGCATGATGAGCGTGTAAAGCATAGAAGTAACAAGAAAACCCTCGTTAACCTCATGGCCCCGCACTGTCGCGAAGATCACCTCGAAGATACCGCCAGCAACCAACGTCACAATATAGATTGGCAGGAAGTAAAGCATCCCGTGCGCTACATTGGCAAAGATACTGGACGGGTCCAGCGAGATGCCGAACATCTGCAAAAGGGCGATCCGCCAGCCTGTGGCCGCATCAGGTCCAAGCGCGGCAATTGCCGAGTTCGCCTGATAACCGGTATTCCACATCCCCCATAGAATGCAGGGGATCGTGGCGATCACGACATAGGTCATGATCCGTTTCATATCCACATAAGACCGCGCGTGAGGGGCAACGGAAGTTACGGTTTTCGGAGTGTAGATGAAGCTTTCTACCATCTCGTAGATAGGAAAATACTTCTCGTACTTGCCGCCTTTGGTAAAGTTCGGCTCGATCCGATCAAAGAAGCTGCGCAAACCCATTCGGCTCAGCCCTCCTTTTCAATCTTGCTAAGGCAGTCGCGCAGCGCCAACCCGTATTCATATTTCGCCGGGCAGGCAAAGCCCACAAGGCCCAGATCTTCTTCGTCCAGTTCCAACGCGCCCAGAGCTTGAGCAGTGTCGGTATCCATTACCAACAGAGCGCGCAATAGCTGTGTCGGCAGGTAATCCTGTGGCATCAGCTCTTCAAACGTGCCGGTCGGAACCATGGCGCGTCGTCCGCCATTCAAATTGCTGGTCAAGGCATAGAGTTTATTGGCAAAAGCAGACCCCAGGACCGGCTGAACGGCAAATTTCGACGGCATGGGGAGAATCCAACCCATAGTGATCTGGTCGGGATCTTCGCGGATGATGGTGATCTGACGTGCAAAACGACCAAGATACGCCGTCGGGCCTTCAGCATGGCGTCCAGACAGGATCGAACCCGATATGATCCGAGCGGCTCCATCGACATTGACCTCATCACGAATCAGATCGTCAGTTGAGGCGCCCATGACCGTACGGATCAAACGTGGTTGCCGCGCACCCGGTCCGGCCAGTGCGATCACAACATTCGGATCAAGGTGACCGGATTGCATTAGGCGTCCGATGGCAATCACGTCTTGATAGCCAATTGTCCATACCTGCTTGTCAGCGGCCAAAGGCTCTAGAAAGTGAATATGTGTCCCGGCGAGCCCGGACGGATGCGGGCCCGAGAAAGCCGCTGCCTCAACCTCGGGAAGATCAGCACCTGGGATGGCTTCTCCATCTTTGTAGCAAAGATAGGTTTTTCCTTCAGTCAGATGTGAGATTGCGGTCAAACCTGCCGTAAATGCCTCTGATGCATCGGCAATTACCACGGCAGCATCTGCAGCCAGTGGATCGCTGTCCATCGCGGTGACAAAAATCGCTGCTGGTGTCGTCCCCGGTTCGGGCATCTTCGAATAGGGTCGCGTGCGGAAAGAAGTCCACAGCCCGGCCGCACACAGCTTGGCGGTGACACCAGCGCCTGAGACCACATCACCAACGCCCGAGAAATCAACCCCGGTATCATTGACGTCGGATACTTCGATCACGACGCTTTGAAGAACGCGCCGCGCACCACGGTTAACGGCAACAACTTTCCCGCTCAGCGGTGCGACCATCATCGCCTCTGGCGCGTCCTTGTGACAAAACAGCGGTGTACCGCGCTGAACGTCATCACCTTCCTTAACCAACATGCGGGGTTTTAGACCTAGATAATCCCCCCCCAGAACGCCAACACTGGAAAACTCAGGCCCCGGTTGGATGTTTTGCTCGGGCGCGCCTTCAATCGGCAAATCCAACCCTTTTTTTAGTTTGAAAGTTTGCATGTCGCTACGTTCTTCCAAGCCTCTGTCCTGCGCCTGCTGCCTGCCACCTTACAATGATGGCAACAAATATCACGATTTTTCCGATCAGTCCGGTCGCAAAAGCACCACAAACCGACCAGAATCCGCAAGCGTAATTCCGATCAAAGCTCCTTTACGCGGGGATGCACGCAAACGCAAACCTGTTACCGCTCAATTTCGAACCTGAAATTCACATTCTTATGACTCAGTTTAACATTGAGTGGATTTTTGCTCTCAATTTGTATGTCGCACCTAATGTTCATCCGGTGTAAGCAACCTGAATGAAAGACGAAGATGATCTCGAGATTTTTTTGATCGCCACGCCCGGCCTCGAAGCGCCTCTTTATGCGGAAGCGATCGAGCGAGGATTTGGCGGTCCGCAAAAGCTCGCAGGTGGTGTTGTTTGCCGTGGGGGCTGGCGTGAAGTCTGGCGTGCGAATCTTGAGCTAAGGGGTGCCAACAAAGTTCTGGTGCGACTGGGCAGTTTTCCCGCAGTCCATTTGGCGCAGTTGGACAAGCGGGCACGCAAGTTCCCTTGGGCCGAGTTCCTGAGATCCGATATTCCGGTAAGAGTCGAGGCAACCTGCCGTAAATCACGCATCTATCATGACAGGGCGGCCCGCCAACGTATTGAACGCGCCATTTCTGAGACACTTGGCGCGCCGGTCTCATCTGATGCCACCGTTCGCGTGCTTCTTCGGATCGAAAAAGATATTTGCACTCTGTCGCTGGACAGCTCCGGTGAGCCATTACACAAACGCGGCCATAAACCCGCCATTGCTAAGGCTCCGATGCGGGAGACCATGGCAGCTATGTTCCTGCGCGAATGTGGCTATGACGGATCTGAGCCGGTCTTGGACCCGATGTGCGGCTCGGGCACGTTTGTAATTGAGGCAGCTGAGATAGCGCTTGGTCTGATGCCGGGAAGATCACGTAGATTCGCTTTCGAGAACTTTGCCAGCTTTGACCACGATGCTTGGCACGAATTGCGCAAGCGGACTCAAACGCACGAAACCGAGTTGAAATTCTTTGGGTCCGATCGGAATGAAGGCGCAATTGAAGCGTCGCGTTCGAATGCGATGCAGGCCAATGTGGATCAGATAACCCAGTTTCAGCACCGTTCGGTCAGTGACATCAAACCTCCCGCCGGGCCGACGGGGCTGATCATCGTGAACCCCCCTTACGGGGCCCGCATCGGTGACGAAAAGCGCTTGCGATCACTATATGGCAGCCTTGGCAAGGTACTCGCCAACCGTTTTCACGGCTGGCGTGTGGGCATCGTCACCACGACACCTGGACTTGCTCGCGCAACGCGCCTGCCTTTGCTCCCGCCCGGTCCGGTCGTCGATCATGGCGGAACCAAAATTCGGCTGTTTCGCACTGAGCCATTGAAGTGAGATGCGGTCCAGATCCCCACCTGGACTTGTTGCGACGGTCGCCATTCTGCCCCCGTGGTTTACCCTATACCAATCTCAGAAATCCTCTTGCACATCCAAATCGCGAGGTATAGATCACCCGCCACGGTCGGAGTGTAGCTCAGCCTGGTAGAGCACTGTCTTCGGGAGGCAGGGGTCGGAGGTTCGAATCCTCTCACTCCGACCAGCAAAACAAGGCACCCAAAGGCGCCTTTATTGTTTTCAGAGGAATGGCCGCAACGATATCCGCAACGTTTCGTTCGATAGATGTGCGCAGTTCGTTCACTATCGGCATCCGCCAACTACCGAATTAGCCCTTCATATCTTCCAGTCCATAATTCCCGCTGCGTTCTTAAGCGCATCTGAGCTGTAGGACCGATAGACGTTTTCCAGGGTTTCGCGCGAGGTTGCAAAATAGGCCGTGGCGTCCTCCAGAGTCATGCCGCGCATGAACGCCCAAGTAACCGCTGTGTGCTTTAGGGTGTGCGGCGTCACGTCCTTAAGACCGGCCCGCTGGACGGCCGCACGAAAGGCCTTGTCGATCCGATCTATCGGCGCTCCCTTAAACGACACCACGTGGCTCCCCTCCTGGGCCCAGGTCTTCATCTCCGCGTGGAGCGTGCCAGGTATCTTGACCATTCCCTTGCGCTTCTTGGTCTCGGCCTCGGCCTTTCCAAGGAAATGGATCACCCCGCTGTCAAGATCGACCCAGCCGCTATCAAGGGAGGGCATCCACTTCAGCCGCGTGATCGCGGTCTTCCGACGTCCGGTGTATAGCGCGATCTTGATGAACCGCTGGACGTGAGAAGCAGAGGCCTCCAGCAGGCGCTGGATCTCCTCCTCGGTCAGCCAGCGGTCATTGGCGACTCCCTTCTCAGGCAGGGTCACGATCGGTGCATGGCTGATCCTGCGCGACGCCAGGGCGTATTTGACAGCGGCGTTCAGTGTGTTCATCTCGCGCCGGACAGTCCATGCGGCGCACCGTCTCCAGGCCGTGTAACCCCGGCACCTGTCGATGTCGATCTGGGACACCTTGAGGTCGCTCCAGTAAGGCGACAGTGCCTGAATCGTGTAGAGCAGGCGGTCTTTGTCGCGAACCACTTTTACCTTGGCTTCGCCGTAATACACCAAAACCTCGCCGACGGTAATCTCGCTCGGGTCGCGGACGCGATCATCTTGCAGCTTCTTGCTGGCGATGTAATTGCTCAGGACTTCTTCCGCTGCCTCATGAAATCCATCACCAAAGCCTGTCCGGATCTGCTGCCCTCCGTCGAGGATGACCCAGGCGCCATCGTCCTTGCGCTGGAAGAGCCGGGCCGGTTTGCGTTTACGGGGCATGTCGTGAACCTCTTCAATTCGTCGTGGGTCATGTAGTAGCGCTTGCCGAGGCGAACGGCGTTGACCTCGCCTTGGTGGATCAGGGTCCGGACCGTTCTGGGGGTGATCGTGCGATGCAAGGCGGCCGCGAATTCCTCGACCGTGAGAAGTGCTTCGTCGCTACTCATGACGTGACCGCCCGGAGGTTTGTATCCGTCACCCAGATGCCATGTTGGTGTTCAGCGGTCGGCGTCTCGGGATTGGGTGTCGAATTCCTGATCTGCGTGCGCATTGCCGGGAGGCTCCTTTTTGGTGCAATCAATAAGTCTATAGCAAGCACGATCACGGATAAGCGTTGGAGATCGGAAAAAAATCGTAATCCATTGAAATATATTAAAAGAAAAAATGAATGGAGCCACCATCTGCCATTTTCGATGGCGATTTCGATAACTCAGCGGACCAGCAAAGAATCCAAGCAGCCGCTTCGCGTGTTCACGCGAGCGCCTGGCCGAGATCGACATCACCGAAGACATGCTGGACCTCAAGGCGTTCAGCGTCGATCAGACCGGCGCCGGATCCGCTTCGTTGACCGGCGAGGATATCAGCAAGCTACAACCGATCACTGAGTTCGGTGCAAACAGCTACACCGAGGAGGAGCAGCGCTCGTTATCGGAGATCATCGACTCCTTTAACGAGCGACACGGCACCCAGTTCACCCAGGAAGACTTCCTTCGCTTCGAGCAGGTGAACCGGGAGATCCTCGACGGCGACATGATGCAGATGATCCAGAACAACCCGGCCGAGGTGGTCTACCCTGCTTGATCATCGTGATCATGTTCTGGTTCACATAGCCGGCCAGGGCGGCAATCTCAGCCTGGCTCTTGGTCGGTTTCAATTCGAGCACCCTGCGCTCGACGTATTTTGCCAACCTTGTTTTTTCGTGTGGTTTCTTGGTCATCGCTATCCTCTCAGAAGTGATGCAGCAAGCGCTGCATGTCTTTGTTATAGCGACGGTGAGAATGGGAAATTGCGGAGGGAAAAAGTGAATCAACTAAAATGTTTAGCCGATTGGCAACAACTCATTCTAACTGGGTCGATCTATCCGGGCGGAAAAATTGCGGTCTTTTTTACCGTTCCATAGACAAAGCTGGTATCGATCGAGGCGATCCCACCGATAGGATGAATTCGGTGACGAATAAATTCCTCGTAGGCTTCCAGATCCGATACCAAAACCCGCAATTGGTAGTCCATTGCCCCGGTTAGCACGTGGCATTCAAGAACTTCATCGATCATCCGAACGCGTTTTTCGAAGTTCTGAACGTCCGTTTCGTTGTGTCGCTCCAACCTAATACGCACGAAGACGGTAATGGCCATCCCATACGCGGCAGCGTCAACGTCGGCGCTGTATCCCTTTATCACTCCGTTGGCTTCTAGGTTTTTGACCCGACGCAAACACGGTGAGGGAGACAAGTTCACCTCGTCGGCAAGATCCTGATTCGTCATGCGCCCGTCCCGCTGCAGCGCTCGAATGATCTGCCTGTCCTTCGCGTCCATTTCGCCCTCATTCTTAGCAGAATCTGCCAACTTTTATCTTCTTATTGGCATACTTTGCAATCATTAGCTCAAAGTTAAGGCGCAAACTAGCTTCAACATGATTCAGGAGCTTGTAATGACTCGTTCAACCGGATTTGCCACCCGCGCCATTCACCACGCTTATAACCCTCTGGAAAACGACGGCGCTCTGACACCACCGCTACATTTGACGTCCACGTTTACCTTTGAAACCGCAGAAGCTGGTGGAGAGATGTTCGCCGGTGAGCGTGAAGGTCATATCTACAGCCGTATTTCAAACCCTACATGCGACCTTCTGGAACAACGCATTGCCGTGCTTGAAGGCGCCGAGGCTGGACTGGCTCTCTCAAGCGGCATGGGGGCGATCACGGCAGTGCTTTGGACCCTGCTGTCGCCAGGTGACGAAGTCATCGTGGACAAAACGCTCTATGGCTGCACCTTCGCCTTTATGCGCCACGGTTTGGCGAAATGGGGGGTCACGATCACACATGTCGACATGACAGACCCTGAGAACCTGAAAGCGGCCGTTTCTGACAAAACCCGCGTTGTCTATTTCGAAACTCCGGCCAATCCGAACATGCGCTTGGTGGACATCGCTGCCAGTGCCGAAATTGCGCATTCGATTGGTGCAACGGTCGTCGTCGATAATACCTACGCTAGCCCGTATTTGACCCGCCCGATCGAGCACGGGGCAGATATCGTTCTGCACTCTGCCACCAAATACCTCGGTGGGCATGGCGATGTGGTTGCCGGCCTGGTTGTCGGGTCTGCCGAACAGATAGCTGAGATCCGCCTTGTTGGGATGAAGGACATGACCGGCGCGGTAATGGCCCCTTTCAACGCGATGCTGATCCTGCGTGGTCTGAAGACACTGAACCTGCGTTTGGATCGTCACTGTGCGTCCGCCAAGGTCGTCGCAGATTTCCTCGAAGCACATCCCGCTGTCGGCGAAGTTTATTTTCCCGGTCTTGAGAGTTTCGCCCAGCATGATGTCGCGCAGCGCCAGATGTCCCAACCCGGCGCTATGATAGCGTTTGAAATCAAATCCGGCCTGTCCGGCGGGATTGAATTCATGAACCGCCTGAACATGATCCAGCGAGCGGTGTCCTTGGGCGACGCGGAAACCCTGATCCAGCACCCAGCCTCCATGACGCATTCGACGTATACCCCGGAAGAGCGGGCCGAGCATGGGATTAGCGATGGCCTGATCCGTCTGTCCGTCGGGCTGGAGGATGTCGAAGATATCCTTGCAGACCTAGAACAAGCTTTGCCCTACCCTGCTCGCAGCGCCGCCTAAACCCGGAGACCAACATGCACATCGATCCCACCCAACTGAAGATCGTCGAACAGCGCCTGTTGTGGTTGTCTCATTGGATGATCCACCATGCCAACCATGTCCGACCAAAGGTGGATGGGATCAAAGTCGGTGGCCATCAGGCTTCGTCTGCTTCGATGGTATCGATCATGACCGCGCTCTACTTCTCGGCCCTACGCCCTGAGGACCGGGTCGCAGTCAAACCCCATGCGTCGCCGGTATTTCACGCGATGCAGTATCTCATGGGTAATCAGACCCGCGAGAAGATGGAGAATTTCCGCGGATTTGGGGGTGTGCAAAGTTATCCCAGCCGGACAAAGGACATAGATGATGTTGATTTCTCGACCGGGTCTGTGGGTTTAGGTGTCGCGATCACCTCGTTTGCCTCGATCATTCAAGACTACATCAAGGCCAAAAGCTGGGGTTCAGACGCGCCAATGGGTCGTATGGTAGCCCTAGTAGGCGATGCCGAACTGGATGAAGGCAACGTCTATGAGGCATTACAAGAAGGCTGGAAAAACGATCTACGAAACACGTGGTGGATCATCGATTACAACCGACAGTCGCTGGACGGTATCGTCCGGGAAGGACTGTTTGAACGGATCGAGAAAATCTTCGATGCATTCAGTTGGGATGTCGTGCGTGTTAAATATGGGGTTCTTCAACGCGCGGCCTTTGAAGAGCCCGGCGGCAACCGCCTGCGTGATTGGATCGACGCTTGCCCCAACCAGGACTACTCGGCGCTGACTTTCATGGGTGGTGCGAATTGGCGGCAGCGTCTCATGGACGATCTGGGGGATGTGACTGCCTTGATTGAAAGGCGGACGGATGCAGAGCTTGCAGCCCTTATGGAGAACCTCGGCGGCAACTGCGTCGAGACCATGGCCCAGACATTTGCCGCCATCGATCATGATCGCCCGACATGCTTCCTGGCCTACACCGTCAAAGGATGGGGCACCCCTATTGCAGGCCACAAGGACAATCACGGCGGGCTGATGAACAACAGCCAGTTCGTTGCATGGCAGTCGCATATGGGTGTGCCGAAGGGCGAAGAATGGGAGCCGCTCGCGACGGTGCAAGATCCAGACGCATTCAAAGATTTTCTGGCCAGCACCCCGTTCTTTGCCAAAGGTCTGCGCCGCTATTTTGATGACAAATTAGATGTGCCGCCAATCGAAATCGACACCAGTCGCGCAATCTCGACCCAGATGGCGTTTGGCAAGATCCTAGACGATCTATCAAAAGGCGACAGCCCATTGGCTGAACGCATAGTGACAACCTCTCCGGACGTGACAGGCACGACAAGCCTTGGTCCTTGGGTGAATAGGCGCAAATTGTTCGCCCGATCCGAGCAAGCCGACGCCTTCATAGAACACCGGATCCCTTCGACGGCGAAATGGGAATTCACTCCGGAAGGACAGCATATCGAGCTTGGTATCGCCGAAATGAACCTCATGTTGCTTCTGGGAGCGGCGGGTTTGTCGCATTCCTTGTTCGGTAAGCGTCTGATCCCAATTGGCACCGTCTATGATCCGTTTGTCAGCCGCGGCCTCGATGCGCTGAATTACGCCTGCTATCAGGACGCGCGCTTCATGCTGGTTGGCACACCTTCCGGCGTCACACTCGCACCCGAAGGTGGAGCACACCAGTCCGTTGGAACACCGCTCATCGGGATGAGCCAGGACGGGTTGGCCGCATTTGAACCCGCCTTTGCTGACGAGCTGGCAGTTATTATGGAATGGGCCTTTGACTACATGCAGCGCGATGGCGAAGGGCAGCCGGACGAGCGCACCTGGCTTCGCGATGAAACCGGGGGGTCCGTCTATCTGCGCCTGACCACCAACCCGATTGAACAGCCTGGAAAGCGTGTTGACGACGAGTTCCGCCAAGGTGCCATCGATGGCGCTTATTGGCTACGAAAACCGGGGCCCAATTGCGAAGTTGTAGTCGCCTATCAAGGAACAGTCGCGCCGGAGGCAATCAAGGCCGCCGGTATGATTGGTCAAGGCCGTCGCGACATCGGTGTATTGGCCGTGACATCAGCAGATCGCCTGAATGCCGGATGGACCGCCGCTCAACGAGCGCGTTCTCGCGGCAACCAAGCGGCACGCTCCCACATCGAAACCCTGATGTCCGACCTTCCGCCACACTGCAAGCTCGTCACCGTTGTCGATGGTCATCCTGCAACTCTATCCTGGCTCGGGGCAGTGCTTGGACATCAGACTATCCCAATGGGTGTCGAGCATTTTGGTCAGACCGGAACAATCGGCGATCTATATCGCCACCACTGCATTGACGCAGACGCTATCCTAGAGAAAGTGAATGGCCTGACCCATGGCAAAACTCTTCACCGTGTATAAGTGGATTGGACTTGGGCAATAATGCAGAGACCAAACTAGCCCTGAACATAAGGTGCTGGATGACCTACTGAGAAACAAGAGCTTACCAAGATACGACAGGGGCTGGGTTTGATCGCAATGAAACCGCAACGTTATCGCAGCGCTATCTGCCGCTGAAGTGCAATGGTTGGCATTCAAAGCCCTTATTTTGTTTACGTTCACCCCGGGAACTCGCCTTCGGGAGGCAGGGGTCGGAGGTTCGAATCCTCTCACTCCGACCAAGTTCTTTGCAAGTGTGAAATTCAAGGGTTCTTGCCCCGCGGACCATCACTTTTCCGCTATCTCCGCCCGCGGCGTCCAAAACGCTAAGACGGAAAAACGCTTTACGAGCATCGCCGATTATGCGGACCGCAAGTACTTGCTCCAACGTTTAACTAGATCTTTCCACGCTTCCTTGGACTAGATCGAGTTGACCACTGATTACCGCCGTGTTGCAAAAACGCGCGTTGGCAGGTGTAAAGCCAGTTGCTATTGCCGAGGCATCAATTCAACCATCTTTTTCGTATGGCATAAATATTAGCGGCGGGTGGCAACCTGCCCCGGTAGGTATCCAAAAGTCTTCCATCTGCAATCACAAAAACCGCAACCGTCAATTTCTGACTCAGATATGAAAGAGTCATGATGCTAGACCAATAAGGCGCTTATAGAATTATTAGTCAAAACAGATTGTATTCGGAACTACCAAAACAAGAAAGTCATGCTAACCAAAGGTACAGTGTGCACTAACCAAGGCTCTGAACAGAATGATTGCAAATCTGATGATGTATCAGCGCCCGCAGCTGGCAGCGGCCCATGATCGTTATTGGCAGCTGATACTTCGGAACCTAAATGAATTAGGTATAGATGGCCCCGAACATCTCTCTCAAAACGCAGAAGAGTTTTTTGTCTGGAAAAACCCGAATTTGGTATTAAGCCAGACTTGCGGCATGCCGTATCGCATCTGGCTGCATGACTTGGTCGAGCTGGTCGGCACACCGGACTACGGGCTCGATGGCTGCCCCCCAGGATATTATCGTAGTGCACTTGTCGTGCGTTCCGATGATGCCCGACAGGACATCGTAGAATTCAGCGAGTCAATCTTTGCGTTTAATCAGACATTCTCGCAGTCAGGTTACGCTGCTCCGTACTGGCATCTACGCAAGCACGGTTTTTGGTTTCAAAATCGTCTACACACGGAACAGCATGTCAAATCAGCTCAAGCGGTCGCCTCAGGACGTGCGGACATCGCATCGCTAGACGCTATGTCCTGGAAACTGATGGAGAAGCATGATGCGTTCGCGCAGGAATTGCGGGTTTTGGATTGGACCGCGCCGACACCTGGATTGCCGCTTATTACCGCGAATGGAAATGACGCAGATTCCATATTTAGTGCAGTGAAATCTGCGATCGAACTCCTTGATCCGCTCGATCGGGGCCTTCTCGGATTGTGTGGTATCGTCCGAATTCCAAAAGACAAATACACCGAGATACCCAACCCACCTTGATTTGAGCGTTTATCGAAGCTTCGGATCAAAGATTGGAAGGCAATCTGATTCAACCCGCGAGCTTGTAGCGATGAATCAACTCAAACCGCCCATCTTTGCGTTCACCACACAACGCGATCTGATCAACAACAAACGGAACCGGCAGTTCAGGTAGAGACTTCAATATCATTTCTGTCCAGACCGGTATATCTAGCTTGGGCAACCGTGCGGTAAGGGTCATGTGGAAACGGAATTCGTCCATCACATACGGGTAACCCCATTGGATCAGTAGGGCATTCTGACGGGCGCTCATCCCCGGTCGCCGCCGCCGTTCAAGTTCTGCCACAGGCAAAGGCGCTCGGAATTCATCCAAGTCTTGGACGCAAGCTGCAGCGACCTGTTGCAACGCCTTAGATTCACCGCGTGGTATCAGCGCCAAAAAGCGGCCAAGTCTGGTCAGTTCCAAACCATCGCATATCGCTGGAGCAAGTCCCGACGCCAACTCAGCCACGCGCATGTGCAATTCCTCGGCTGTGCTGTCACCGGCCAACCGAAATGGCGGTTTCAACGTTCCGTGAAAGCCATATTTGCGCGGCGTCATCGTGATTCCATCCAAACCGGGAAAATCGAACAAAGGCGCTTCACACGCGCTGATAATGTCCCAACCCAGCCAGGATGCCCCGAAACGGGCCAACGGGCCGTGGGGGGGAACATAGTAGATCGCAAAACGAGTATACGACATGAACTCCTCTTATCCTGCATCCTCTGTGATAGCGATGTGTCAGGCATTTCGTGGCTTGCCAAGGTGCGGTTGGCTTTGCCTGATCAGGTTTTAACCGGGGCTGTGACCACCGAACAGGGCGTGGTTGCGGATACTCAAGAATGGGAACACCACCTTCGCGCTGACCTCAACACTGTATTCTATGCACTGCACATTGGGTCTATGAACCGCGCCCTCACCCCCTTTGCTCGACATCTGGAGCGATCGCAAAAGCGCTGTTTAACGGCAGGTAACCTTGACTAATCGCAGGTAGAAAAGGGTTGTCTCTAGGGCTTTAAGAATTTCGCCCACCTTCTCATTTACCATTCCCTGCAATCTTGAAAATTAGAGGGAATGCACCGGGATTCGAGATGGCCTAAAGGATTTTCATGTAATATGCGGCAATCCGGCGCTTGAACTCCGTCAATCTAATGTATACGAAAGTATACTATACTGATCCAGCGACAATTATGCCGCCGCGAATATCGCCCCATAGCATGCCAGAGATGCGGAAAAATAACATGAGCCTCTACAACGACTACTTGACCGAGATCGAAGACCGCAAGCAACAGGGTCTCAGCCCCAAGCCCATCGATGACGGTGCACTGACCCGCGAAGTTATCGACCATATCAGAGACACCGGCAGTGCGCACCGCGATGACTGCCTGCACCACTTTGTCTATAACACCCTGCCCGGCACCACGAGCGCCGCGGGTGAAAAAGCGCGCTTTTTGAAAGAAATCATTCTGGGCACTGTCGAGGTTGAGGAAATCAAGGCAGCTTTCGCCTATGAGCTATTGAGCCACATGAAAGGCGGCCCGTCGGTCGAAGTGTTGCTTGATCTTGCACTGGGCACCGACGAAGCGACAGCACGCGATGCGGCTGAGGTGCTCAAGACCCAGGTCTTTCTTTACGAGGCCGATACAGATCGCATCAAGTCGGCCTATGAGGCAGGCAATGCCATAGCTTCAGATCTTCTGGACAGCTACGCCAAGGCAGAGTTCTTTACCAAGCTTCCTGAGGTCGACGAAGAAATCAAAGTCGTTACCTACGTGGCTGCTGAGGGCGATATCTCAACCGACCTCCTAAGCCCGGGAAATCAGGCACATTCCCGCGCTGATCGCGAGCTGCACGGCAAATGCTTGATATCGGTAGACGCTCAAAAAGAAATTGAGGCACTGAAACTTAAGCATCCGGATGCACGTGTCATGCTGGTCGCTGAAAAAGGCACGATGGGCGTCGGATCATCGCGCATGTCTGGGGTTAACAACGTGGCCCTTTGGACCGGCAAGCAGGCAAGCCCGTTTGTTCCATTTGTCAACGTCGCACCAGTCGTGGCGGGAACGAATGGCATCTCTCCCATTTTCCTGACCACGGTAGGCGTGACCGGTGGGATCGGTGTGGACCTTAAGAACTGGGTCAGAAAGACGGACGAAGACGGCAAGACGATCCTGAACAATGACGGCAACCCGGTGCTGGAACAGAAATACTCGGTTGCGACCGGAACCGTTCTGACAATCAACACAAAGCAAAAGAAACTATTTAGCGAAGATGGCAGCGATGAACTGGTCGATATGGCCGGATCATTCACACCGCAAAAGATGGAGTTCATGAAGGCTGGTGGGTCTTATGCCATCGTGTTCGGCAAAAAACTGCAGACTTTCGCCGCTGAAACTCTGGGGATCGAAGCACCGCGTGTCTTTGCGCCTTCGAAGGAAATCAGCGCCGTGGATCAAGGTCTGACCGCAGTCGAAAAAATCTTTAACGCAAACGCACTGGGTGTAGCGTCCGACAAGGTGCTGCACGCAGGGTCTGACGTGCGGGTGCGCGTCAACATCGTTGGCAGTCAGGACACAACCGGACCAATGACGGCACAAGAACTTGAGGCCATGGCCGCCACGGTCCTATCCCCGTCGGTCGACGGGGCCTATCAGTCGGGCTGCCACACTGCATCGGTCTGGGACGCCAAAGCGCAGGCCAATACGCCCAAATTGATGGCCTTCATGCACAAATTCGGCTTGATAACCGGTCGTGATCCAAAGGGCGTCTATCATGCGATGACGGACGTTATCCACAAGGTTCTCAACGACATTACTGTTGACGATTGGGCAATCATCATTGGTGGTGACAGTCATACCCGGATGTCGAAAGGTGTCGCGTTTGGCGCGGACTCTGGCACCGTGGCACTAGCTCTGGCGACAGGTGAAGCAACCATGCCAATCCCTGAATCAGTAAAAGTGACCTTTAAGGGCAAGATGGCTGATCACATGGACTTTCGCGACGTGGTTCATGCAACACAGGCGCAGATGCTGGCACAGCACGGTGACAATGTGTTCCAGGGTCGGATTATCGAAGTGCATATTGGAACGCTGTTGGCGGACCAGGCCTTTACCTTCACCGACTGGACTGCGGAAATGAAAGCCAAAGCTTCAATCTGCATATCCAACGACGAGACCCTGATCGAGTCACTGGAGATTGCCAAATCGCGCATCAAGATCATGATCGAAAAGGGCATGGAGAACGATGCCCGGATGCTCAACAGCTTGATCGAGATCGCGGACAAGCGCATCGAGCAGATCAGGTCGGGCGAGAAACCCGCGTTGACACCCGATGAAAATGCCAATTACGCTGCCGAAGTCATTGTCGATCTGGATGAAATCGTTGAACCAATGATCGCGGACCCCGACGTCAACAATGCGGATGTCTCAAAGCGTTATACCCACGACACCATCCGCCCGATTTCATTCTATCGCGCAGAAAAGAAAGTGGACCTTGGGTTTGTTGGGTCATGCATGGTGCACAAGGGTGATATCAAGATCGTCGCTCAGATGTTGCGCAATCTCGAGGCTGATCAGGGCGATGTCACATTTAAGGCTCCGCTGGTAGTGGCCGCTCCGACCTACAATATTGTTGATGAATTGAAGGAAGAGGGCGACTGGGAAATTCTGCAGAAGTACTGCGGATTCGAGTTCGACGATGCTGCGCCTAAGGTTCAGGCCCGTACCGAATACGAAAACATCCTTTATCTTGAACGTCCGGGCTGCAACCTTTGCATGGGCAATCAGGAAAAAGCAGCCAAAGGGGATACGGTTCTAGCCACATCGACACGCCTGTTCCAAGGCCGGGTGGTTGCGGATTCCGAAACCAAAAAGGGTGAATCCTTGTTGGGCTCAACTCCTGTTGTTGTCCTATCGGCAATTCTGGGACGTACACCAACGCTGGATGAATACAAAACAGCGGTTGAAGGCATCGATCTGACCAAGTTCGCACCTCCAATCCAGAAGCCCTTGGCTGGTCTGTCCGTACATTTCTAGATCGGCAATCAACATCGGAAAGACGGTGGAAGATACAGGGGCGTTGACCTTTGTTGATGCGGTGCAATTTGCGCCGCATCACTTGGTCGACGTTAAAGAACTGGGCTGTGATTTTCTGGCCTTCTCCTCGTACAAGTTTTTCAGACCGCATTTGGGTATCGTCTGGGGACGTCTGGCATTATTGACTTCGCTTTTCCCCTACAAGGGGCGGTGCGTGTCGGATGCAAACCCGAACCGATATGCGATGGGCACCCCTCAATACGACATGCTGGTGGGCCTGTCGGCGACTGTACGCTATTTTGAGGAAATCGGTTGAGCCACTGGAGGCAGCGGCGGAGATATGGATCGCAGGGGTTGACCATGGTTGGTCGTCGGATCAGAACAGTGGCGATCTGGGTTCACTGCCCTGCGGCAAGGCTCGGTTACTTGACTACACCAGGTCAGCATATTTCCGTTCAGTCGACTTGGACCTTGAGGGCATCGCCATGGTTTGTGGCATCTGGAAACTTCCTCAGGCGCAAGGACTGAGCAACAGGGAGAGATGAGATGAAAATCAAGCCTTTTGGCGTTGAGATCTGGATGAATGAATTCGAAAACCATTGCGAGTTCAATCTGGCCGAAACCTGTGTTGCATCTCTGACAATCGAGCAGCTTTTGGAATTGTCTGGCAAGAACTCCGACGTTCTAGATGACCTCAGACCAATGAAGCTGACCTATGGCGCGATCGAAGGGTCTGACCGATTGCGTGATGCGATTGCGACGCTTTACGAGCGGCAAGAGCGCCAAAATATTGTCGTCACACACGGGGCGATTGGGGCCAATGCACTGGTCCATGAAACGCTGGTTGAACCGGGCGACCATGTGATCTCGGTCCGACCGACCTATCAGCAGCATTATTCAATCCCCGAGAGTTATGGCGCCACCGTTGATATCCTTCAGCTGAGGCCGGAAAACGGCTTTTTGCCCGATCTCGATGAATTCGCCAATTTGATCCGACCAGACACGAAGTTGATCGCAATCAACAATCCCAACAATCCGACCGGCGCATTGATGGATGCAGGCTACCTGGAGCAATTCATTGAGATTGCCCGGCGCAGTCAGGCCTATGTGCTGTGTGACGAGGTGTATCGTGGCACCAGCCAAACCGGTGACGGTTTCTGCCCCGCGATTGCGGACCTCTATGAACGAGGTATCAGCGTGGCCGGTATGTCCAAGACCTTTTCGCTGGCAGGATTGAGACTGGGTTGGATCGCAGCGGCAACGGAAGTGCGGGAGGCGGTCTCCATCCATCGCGATTACAACACGATCAGCGTTGGAATGCTTGACGATTATTTCGCCGCCCTCGCGCTGGAAAACAAATCCCGCATTCTGGAGCGCAGCCACAGTATTACCCGCGGAAACCTACAAATCCTTGATGATTGGGTATCGAATGAACCCAGGATTTCTTATGTCAAGCCACAGGCGGGCACCACCGCGTTGCTTAAATACGATTTCGATATGTCGTCTCGCGAATTCTGTGTCTCATTGCTGGAAGAAACTGGGGTGATGTTCACACCTGGCTCAGTTCTGCATATGGAGGGTTGGTTACGTATCGGTTACGCCAACAACCCTGAAATTCTCAAGACCGGTCTTGAAAAGGTCAGCGGCTATCTGAAGCGGCTCGAAGAGAGAGGCGTTCCCTTCGCCATAGAAACCATCAATTGAACGGGTCAACCCAAGAAAAACTCTGGAATGCCATCCAGATCCACCCACGTTTTCTGTCTGCATTTTCTTTTTTAAGTTAACCAGACGGTTCTTTAAAGAACCGTGCAGAAGGCCTCGTTCAAATCCCCGCACGTTTTTCGAATAGCCCCAGGCCCGTATGTAGTCGCCATATTGAAATTGTTGCGTTGTCTTTTGGATCAGTATCATTACGGTGATCGTATTTCTTACTTGGTTCGCACCTTTTTGCCCAACTGTTTGCTTTAATGCGTTCTTGGAGGAACCCAACAATGAATACCAAACCGAAACAAAAGCGCGGTCTAACAGCTTCTGCTGTAATTCTGAGTGCGCTGTTGAACAGTACTGCCTTCGCCCAACAGACCACAGATGCGGTCGCACCCGAAGCAGCCACCGCCGGTGCACTGGATAAACTGTCAGAGCGTGCTGAAGCCGCCTTGGTTAAGCGCGATACTGGGCAGCCCGTTGTCGCTTCAGACTGGATGGTATCGGCAGCGAACCCGTTGGCTGTAGAGGCTGGCGCTCGTGTTTTGTCAGAAGGCGGAACTGCAGCGGACGCCATGGTCGCCGTACAATCTGTACTTGGATTGGTAGAACCTCAGTCTTCGGGGCTGGGAGGTGGTGCATTTCTTGTCTGGTTTGATGCCGAAACTGGTGAACTGACCACATTGGATGGCCGCGAAACCGCTCCAATTGAAGTGAACCCACGCCTGTTTCAGGATGCCGAAGGCGAAAAACGGGGGTTCTATGACGCGGCCATCGGTGGCATCTCGGTCGGCGTGCCAGGCACCCCTGCCCTTATGGAAGACGCGCATCGCCGCTGGGGCAGCGCAAACTGGCCCTCATTGTTTGAGGATGCAATAGACTTGGCCGAAAACGGGTTCACAGTTACGCCCCGCCTTGCAGGTATGATCGAGTGGGATGCTGAGCGACTCAGTCAAGTGCCGTCAACAGCCGCATATTTCATGCCCGATGGCGCAGCACTACAGGTTGGCGACCATCTGCAGAACCAGGCCTACGGGCAAACTCTACGTAGTTTTGCGGTCGAAGGGGCCGATGCATTTTATACGGGTGAAATTGCCGAGGATATTGTGGCAACAGTGCGTGGAGCCGTACGCAACCCAGGGGTTCTTAGCATGCTGGATATGGCAAACTACCGTGTGGTGGAAAGACCTGCGGTCTGCGCGACATATCGGAGCTTTGAGGTCTGTGGTATGGGACCGCCATCATCGGGGGGCCTAAGTGTCGGGCAAATCCTTGGCCATTTGCAACCTTATGATATTGCCGCAATGGGCTCCGAAAGCCCAGAGGCATGGCGTCTGATCGGGGATTCCTCGCGGCTCGCTTTTGCTGATCGTGGGCGGTATATCGCAGACAGCGATTTTGTTCCAGTTCCGGTTGGTGGCCTGCTGGACGAAACCTACCTGAAAGACCGTGCATCGTTACTAGAAGGCCCAGCGGCGCTGGATACCGTCTCACCTGGACAACCCGAGTTCGACCACGCGCTGCTTTGGGCCGACAATATCGATATGTCGATGCCCTCCACATCTCATATTTCAATCGTAGATCGCTATGGAAATGTGTTGTCGATGACCACGACCATCGAAACAGGTTTTGGTTCACATTTGATGACCAAGGGCGGCTTTCTGCTGAACAACGAATTGACCGATTTCTCGTTTGCCACACATAGTGATGGTGTCCCGATTGCAAATGCAGTTGCGCCGGGAAAACGACCAAGATCATCAATGGCACCGACGATTGTAATGCAGGACGGAGAGCCGGTTCTAGCGGTTGGATCTCCGGGCGGGTCACGGATCATCGGTTATGTGGCACAGGCTATTATTTCCGTATTGGACTGGGACATGGATGTCCAAAGCGCCGCAGCCGCTCCTCATCTGATCAATCGGTTTGGCACATATGATCTCGAAGAAGGGACGGATGCCGAAGCCCTGGCTCCGGCGCTGGAAGAAATGGGATTTGAAACCAACAACCGCGCACTGACCAGTGGATTACATATGATCAAAATCAGCCCGACAGGATTGGAGGGCGGCGCAGATCCGCGTCGCGAAGGCATCGCATTGGGCGAGTAATCGCATCGATAATGCAAAGATGGAAAGGCGGCTGATCAACAGCCGCCTTATTAAATCGGACTATCGACTGTCAATAACACATCGCTACGGCGGCACTCAATCGGTAGGCGGCGCCTTATAAACCGGTCGGTTTGGGTCGCCCCCTTGATCAGCGCAACATTCGTACTGAAGAAATTCGATCACTTCCCACAGGCGACTATATTGCGGTACACAACGGAGAATACGCCCTTCACGCTCTTGCGTTATCAAACCCGCGCTAACTAAGCTTGCGATATGATGGGTCATGGATGAATGCGGAATGTCCAGATCTTCTCTGAGAACCCCCACCGGTAGACCTTGGTATCCTGATTTCACCAACCTTTTGAATATCTTAATTCTGTGGCTGTGGCCGAGCTCTTTCAGCACTTTGGCAGCATCATCTATCTGCATTCTCACCTCACAATCTCAATATTACGATATTACCCGTAATACCTTGACACAAGTTTGAATTGTTATTATTTCGATATTTCTAGTAATATAATAGAGTATGACATCATGTCCCAATCAACCCTGACTGCTGTGCAGGAAACACTCAGTATGTTCACCTTCCTCGCCGTTGAACTGACATTGCTTTTTCTAATCATCAGCTATGGCGTCGGCCTGCTGCAGGCATATGTCTCGCCCGCGCGCATTCAAGCCATCCTCAGTTCACGCAATGGTCGTGGCTATGTAATTTCAGCTATGTTGGGTGCAATAACCCCATTCTGCTCGTGCTCCACCATCCCATTTCTGAAAGGACTGCTCAGAGCACGGGCCGGATTTGGGCCGATGATGGTCTTTTTATTCTCCAGCCCTTTGTTGAACCCTATCATCATCGGCTTGTTCGCTGTCACGTTTGGCCTCAAAGTGACCCTGGTCTATTTTGTAATCGCCCTCGGCGTTTCGATATTCGCCGGTTTCGCACTCGAAAAACTTGGCTTTGAACGTTTTGTGGAGCCCGCCGCATATGAGGACCCAGCTCCATCCGCTGGGTGTGGGGCAAGCCGATCGGCCGAGATCAAACCCAACAGCCACTGGGGGCGGGTATGGAAAAGCACCTGGAAAGATTTTAAAACCGTGCTGCCCTATTTGTTAGTCGGTATATTAATCGGATCCATGATTTACGGTTTCCTCCCCACCGATCTGATCACGAAGTATGCCGGGAACGATAATCTGCTAGCAATCCCGATATCCGCCGTAATTGGCATCCCGCTTTACATTCGTGCAGAAGCGGTCATCCCGCTGAGCGCCGCCCTTGCTGCCAAAGGCATGTCTTTAGGTGCTGTAATGGCGCTGATCATCGGTAGTGCTGGGGCAAGCCTAACCGAAGTCATCCTGCTACGTTCTATCTTCAAACTGCCCATGATCGCGGCTTTTCTATTTGTCATTCTGTCCATGGCGATGATTGCAGGTTTCTTCTACGCTTTCACACCGTTGGGCAGCTAGACTTTCGAAAAGTGGACTATTCGAGGCAGTACAGGCACCTACTACTGACTGGCCCAATTAAGCCGCTAATGCATGATCTTACCCTCTGAGCCATCAGCCCAATGACGGGATTCAGCTTAACAGCAAGAGGGTAATATCTTGGCGCAAAGCCCTAATTCGAAGGCAGAACCAATTGAAAAAAATCCTTTTTCAATAGCTTAACGGACGCAATCCAACTTAACTTAGACTGCGGTCTGAAGTTCCTGCCAGCGGTGACAGGAAACGGAATGGCCGGCTTCGCATATCTCCATCTCAGGCTCTTTCTGTCTACACAGGTCTGTCGCAAAGGGGCATCGTGTGTGGAACTGACATCCTGTTGGGCGGTTTGTCGGCGATGGGATCTCACCCTCCAACCGCTGCACTTTTCCTTTATCATCGGGGTCCAGAGAAGGGATCGCCGAGAACAACGCCTTCGTATAAGGATGCCGAGGTGCCTCGAACAACTGCCGCGTCGGGGCACTTTCCATAATCTGACCAAGATACATTACCGCAACATGATCGCAGGTATGTGCGACCACGGACAGGTCGTGGCTAATAAACAGGTAAGTCAGGCCCATTTCATCTTGCAACGACTTAAGCAAATTCAAAATATCGGCCTGAATCGACACGTCCAAAGCCGCGACACTTTCATCTGCAATAACAAACCGAGGTCTGGAAACTAGGGCACGAGCAATCGAAATACGCTGACGCTGTCCACCGGAAAACGCATGTGGGAAACGGCGCAGGTGTTCGATATTGAGCCGACACATCGCGGCCACTTCGCGAACCCGCTCGTCCACCTCATCGCGCGACTTGCAGAGCCCCATAACTTCAAGAGGTTCAGCGATAATGTCGCGCACCGTCATGCGTGGCGACAACGCTGCGTAGGGATCCTGAAAAATCAACTGTGCCCTTCGCCGGTATTCTTTAAGATCTGCTCCGGCCAGATCTCCAAGGTCATAGTTTACTTCGCCATCATCATAATGCGCTGAACCGCCTGTGATCGGTACCGCGTTCAACAGGGCACGACCAAATGTCGTTTTTCCAGACCCGCTTTCACCGACCACCCCAAAGAACGACCCCTTTGGGATGTCTAGAGTAACATGATTAACCGCCTTCAGGACCCGCCTATTGAAGAGTTGGCCACCCACCGGGAAACCAACCGAAAGATCGCGTGTTTGGATTAGGTATTCAGAACTCATTCACTTATCCTTCAGCGCACAAGTGACACGCGGTGCGGTGATTTTCGCCCGTATCAGACCATTGCGGCACAACAGTGCGACAAATGTCGCCGATCACCTTGCCACAACGGGTGTGAAAGACACATCCCGCAGGCCGTTCCAGAGGTGACGGAATATCTCCTGGGATCGGCATAAGCGGTTTCTCCAGGTCATCCAACTGCGGCAGGGCATCGATCAGACCTTTGGTGTAGGGGTGATACGGGTTCCGAATAACTTCGCGCACTGGTCCCTGCTCAATCATCTTACCCAGATACATCACCGCCACTTTGTCAGCGGTTTGTGCAACGACGCCAAGATCATGAGTGATAAAGATAATCCCCATGCCAAACTCAGCCACGAGGTCTTTCATCAAGTCTATTACTTGCGCCTGAATGGTTACATCCAAAGCCGTCGTGGGTTCATCCGCGATCAGCAGCTTGGGTTTGGTCGAAAGGGCCATGGCTATCATCGCCCGTTGCCGCATACCGCCGGACATCTCAAACGCATATTGCCCAAACCGAGTGGATGCGTCAGAGATACCAACCCGGTCCAGCATTTCAATTGATAGCTCTTTAGCCTGTTTGTTGGACAAGTCAGTGTGGATCAACAACTGCTCAACCATCTGGCTACCGACTGTCATCGCCGGCGCAAAACTGGCCATGGGTTCCTGAAAGATCATCGAGATCGACCCACCCCGTACAATTTCCATATCGCGGGGCCGTTTCAGGCTCATGACATCCACTGGGCCGCTATCAAGATGCAAGGTAATCCGACTTTCCGGAGAATAGACCGCATTTCCTGGATTAAGCTTCATCAGAGATTTCGCAGTCACGGACTTTCCAGAACCACTTTCCCCTACAAGGCCCATGACTTCGCCGGGCGCCAGTGAGAAAGACACATCATCTACCGCAGTGATCAAACCTTCGTCGGTCTTAAATTGCAGCGTAAGATTTTCGACGTCGATCAGGCTCATTTGCGGGACTCCGAATATGGATCAGCGGCATCACGCAATCCATCACCAACGAAGACGAAAGCCATGACCAGAGCGATGAAGAAAAAGACCGGAATAAAATACCAATGATAGTTCAATAAAACGTCCGCCTTGGTCACGTTCTGGAGCATTACACCCAATGAATTGACCGGATCCTTAAGCCCTAGCCCAATAAAACTGAGAGCCGTCTCGGACAGGACAACATACGGAAATGAGATCACCAGATCGACGATGATATAGCTGGTAAAGCTGGGAAGGAGATGTCGCCGAATAACGTGCCCTGCAGATGCTCCGCAAAGTTGAGCCGCCAAAACATATTCCTGATTACGCTCGGTCAGCAGATGCGTTCGCACCCTTCGCGCCAGCGTCGGCCACCCGACCAATCCCAGTATCAGGGTAATAACAAAAAATCGGGTCTCAGCCGACCACTCGGGCGGAATAAAGGCCGCAATAGCCATAAAGAGCGGGATCGAAGGCACCGTCCTGACCGCGTCGGTAATCATCTGGATCACGCTGTCAATCGCGCCACCGTAGTAGCCAGCAATCCCCCCGATCATCAGCGCAAGAACGAATGAGATAACAACGCCCAATGTTCCCACCTGAAGCGACGTCCAGACAGCATGAAGCGTACGTGAGAAGATATCCTTGCCCGCACTATCAGTTCCGAATAGGTGAACGTATCCTTGCTCCATACCGAACAAATGGATGTTGCCAGGGATAAATCCGAATAGCTTGTAGCTATCGCCCTTTACGAAGAACTCCATATAGCGGCGTTCATCCTCATTGACCTTCTCAACCCATCGAAAATTTGTCGCCAATGATCGTTCGCGTGTCACAGTGTGCAGGAACGGACGTATGGAACAGCCATTCTTGTCGCAGAATTTCGGGATCTGAGGTGCCCCATTCAAGTAATCCTTATCCCGCCCAGCGACTGTCGGATCATAGGGTGACAGGAATGGTGCAAATAGACCTGAAAGGATCAACACAACCAGCACTGTAGCGGCAATCATGGCCGCACGTTGTTTTTTGAATCTGGCCCAGATCAGTTGGCGCTGTGAAGCCGTAAAGTAAGCTTCTTTTGCCTTCTGATCGTCAATTTTCGTAGACGTTTTTGCAGACATGGGCGTTACCTCAGAATGCTCTTGCGTACGCGCGGGTCAATTACAGCCAACAGGATGTCGGTCGCGAAGTTCAGCGTGACGATGGCAGCCGTCAGCAGGAATATGATCGCACCAGCCAACTGCTGGTCATTCGACCGTGCCAGCGCCTCAAGCAGTAGAGATCCAGCTTCGGTGAGTGTCAGGATCAGGGCCACAATGGGCAGTTCATTGAAGATACGGTTCAGGTCGAAGCCAAGCGAGTTGACGATCGGCCCCAGCGCATGGCGTGCGGGATAGCGCCATAAGAGTCGGCGGCCATATATCCCGCGCGCGGCAGCGGCGGTCACGTAAAGCTTGCCGATCTCGTCCGACATCAGTGCACGAACGGTTTGCAGAGCAAATGCGGTTGCCGACCATCCCAGAATGAATATCGGCAGCCAGGCATGCTTCAAAAGATCCACAAACTTGGCCCATGACCAGGGCGCTTCACGATATTCAGGGCTGAACAGGCCGGTCAATGTCTCTCCGAAATACACGGTGGAAAACAACATCACCATTAACGCCAGCAGAAAGTTCGGCATTGCCAGACCCAAATAGCTGACCAGTCGCAGGGAATTGTTGAGGAAAGCGTTCCTTGACGCCGCTGAGATAATGCCAACCGGGATTGCGATCATATATGCCAGTGTCAAAGAGCCCAAGCAGATCCACAAAGAGATCCAAAACTTGTCACCTAGAAGTTGCGCGATATTGACGCGCAAAATGCAGCTATCCCCGAAATCACCGCGGAAAGCGCCGCTTAACCAAGTAGCCCAACGTACCAGAAAAGGACGATCAAGCCCCAGCCTTACCCTCTCAGCCTCGATATCAGCCAATGTAATGGCCGAGCCTTGCGTGTTTTTGTAAGCGAGATAGCGTTCAGCACAATCACCCGGCACAAGCTCCATCAGTGTAAAAACGATGAGCGAGACCAACACGAGAGTAACCACAGCCATCACTGCGCGCGTGGCGGCAAAGCGAGCGAATTGGAGCATTTCTTAGTTCCTGGCTAGCATGTGGAAAGGGGCGCTGACGCCCCTAACCGTTGTCTTAGATTGAAACGCCTATCACTCCGACAGCCACCACTGGGCAGGGCGGTACGGATAGGTTCTATAGAACTCATAGGACTGCGTTTTGAATTCAGTGAAGTTCTGCAGGTTGTTCGAATGATAGATCGGGGCCGGAGCATTAACTGTACCAATGAACAGCATCTCCCCAGTCATGATCTCGACCATCTTCTGCGCAGCGTCGACCGAGGCGTCTGATCCGGGCGCACTGGATTGGTAGGTGTCCAATGCCGCTTTCAGATCAGCAACCCAAGCTGGTGGTTCCACACCATTTTCCCCATTTGAACTGATGTATTCCGCCCACAGCATACCGGTACGCACGTCGAAATACCCGTCAAACGGCGGCACCCAGATTTCACCATCGCCAAGAACCGAACCGGCTGGCTGGCTTTTGAGCCACATGCCCATGTCCAGAGTGTTTGCCGATTGCGCAGCACGAAATTCATCCGAGGTAACCTCTTTGATTGCCGTGTTTACGCCCACATCTTTCCAGTTCTGTGCGATCAGTTCCACCAGCTGAGCCGATGCGGATTGCGTCGAGAACTGCCAGTCCAGCACAAACGGATCACCGTTTGGCAAATCGCGGAAACCGTCTCCGTTCTGATCAACAAGGCCAACTTCATCCAGAAGAGCATTTGCACGTTCCTGATCAAAGTTGATCTCGTAGTTCGACCACTTTTCGTCGATGAAATCCGGACGTGGAGAAAAACCAATATACTGTGTTGGCTCACCAAGACCGAATGCGGTTACCTCATTTAGCTGATTGCGATCCATCGCAACCGACATCGCTGTTCTAAAACGAATGTCATTGAAGATCGCTCTTTTAGCTTCATCCTCAGCAGTAACGTTGAACGTCAGCACCGGGTAGCCAATTGCCGGCTTCACTTCTAAAGTGTAGTTCCCGCTTTCCTGACCTTCCAACAGAACCGGAGCAGATGTCAGGTTTACGCCCTGCGACTTGTAATCCACCTCACCGTTCAACAGTTTAAGGTTCCGCACCTCTTCATCTGGAACATAGGTCTCATCCATCTCAGAGATATAGGGCAGCTGGTTTCCTGCCGTATCCACCTGGAAGAAATATGGGTTCGCAACGTAGTGGCGCCCCTCAGTGCTTTCCTTGACCAGAATGTGGCTTTCCAATGTTGGCATCGCATCCTTGGGCAGACCTGCCAGTTTATCTCCCGCGGTCAGCATCGGAGATGGCGTGTCCATCCAGTCGGAATTACCGTAATAAGCTTTAATCAGCTCATAACCGTTCTCATATCCAAGTGCTTGTGCATTGGCGTCCGCATTTGCATCCAGAGCCGGATGGAACTGTTCAAAGAAATGCTTTGGCTGGAAGGGCTGAACATACGTGAATGAGAACGTCTCGGTCAGACCCGGCTTCGGCGCGGCCAGCGTAAAACGAACGGTAGTATCGTCCAGCGCCTCAACCTTCATCGGTTCACCACCTGCCAGCGCGTAGTCCTTCGCTTCGGCTATAACGTTGGTGTCCATCATCAGGTTATCATACCAAAAGACAACATCTGCAGATGTAAATGGCGCGCCATCCGACCATTTGTGACCTGAACGCAGATGAACCGTCAGCTCGGTGAATGCGTCATTCCATTCCCAAGACTTCGCAACATTGGGCACTAAGGTTTGCAAGTCGTCGGAATAACGGAACAGATTGACGTGGCGCACGGACAAAAAGTCGGATGTACCGCTTTCCGTAGCGTTGGACAGCGCGTCCAGCTGGCCGCCATACTGACCAATGCTGTCGTAGGGTACGATAACCAGTGGATCAGCTGGCAAACGATCCGCAACTGCCGGTAGGGCTTCGTTGCCTCGGATCATGCCGTTGAGGTCTGCGATAGATGGGTTTTCCGAAAATCCAAGCGTACAATTTCCTGCGGACTGGAATTCAGACAGATCAAATTGCTGAGGATATGCCCCATCCGTCAGGCCTTGCATATCTGCCACCGTAGCAGTCGGACAATTTGCCCAGGCAGCACTTCCAAGAGTCGCAAGTGCGGCTCCGGACATCAAAAGCTTCTTCATGATAACCTCCCTAAAGATAGCTCTGTTTCTTAGTTTTCTTCATCTATGGCGGCATTGGCATCAGCTGCACTTGCGCCATTGCTGGTTCCACCCCTTTCAGAAGCGACGTGGACCCTGACCCCAGCCTCATGCAGAGCCGAACCAAAGTTGGCGGGTGGGGCAATATCTGTGACCAGATCAGTCACTTGATCAAACCGACAAGCGATATTGGCCGCTCGCGCTCCAAATTTTGTGTTGTCCGTTGCGACAATCGTACGGGCGGTGTTGTCCAAAAGCGCACGTGTCAGCTCGGCTTCCAGCAGATTCGAGGTCAGCACTCCGCCTTTCAGAGACAAGGCATCAGCACCACAGATAATGGCGTCATAGCTATACTGACACGCCAGTTGCTCGGCGGCACGCCCAAAGCTTCCGCGTTCTGAGCGGATGACTTCGCCTCCGGCTAGAATGGCGCGCGTACCGTTGTGATCTGCCAAAGATGCGATAACCGACAACGAATTGCTCACTACCAAAAGGTCCTTATGATCGCGGAGCTGTTCTGCAACATGCGTCATGGTCGAGCCTACCGAGACGAATATCACCATTCCATCTTCGATGATCTGGCTGACCCGATTTGCAATAAGGGTCTTCTCTTTCGCATTATGTTCGAGCGCCCCAGAGAACATTGGTGTGTCCTGCGCTCGCGACAGATACGTCCCTCCGTGAACACGTTCGACCATGTTTTCGCGTGCGAGCGCTTTGACAAGACGGCGAACGGTTTCTTCGGACACATCCATGACCTGGGCGATTTGGGTGTTGCGTGCAGAGCCGCCCAACCGTGCCAACACGTCAAGAAGCTCCCGCCCTCGATGTGGTATGTTTCCACTATCATCGTTCATTTTTTAACTTCGCCATAATTCCACTTATAAATCCACAAAAAAAGTAATAGTTTTGTGACAATTTTGGTTTTTCATAAAAATATATATCCAATTCAAACATAAACGGTCACGCCATCAACTGCCCAACGGGCGAGTCATTACGGCACAAAATGATTGTTGTATTACTTCCTGACAGCTCAGGATGCCAAAGCGATCAATGCCACGCCGACAGCCATAATGATTGCAGCCATGATTCGACGGACCGGGTGACCTTCACCAAGCAGCAAATACCCAATCAGAGCCGCAAATATCACGGACGTTTCCCGCAAAGCCGAAACGGCACCAAGAGGCGCAAAGTTTTTTGCATAGAGGACAAGACCGTAGGCTGTCATCGAAACGAATCCACCCGTGAGCCCGATAACCCATGTCTTAGCAGGTAACGTCAACATCGCCCTGCCACGCCTGATGCCAACAAAAGCCGCTATGAAAACATGCAACAGAGAGTGCCAAGCCCAGTACCCAAGCGTATTTTCGGACAGGCGCACTCCGACACCATCGACAAGCGAATAGGCTGAAATACACACTCCGGTTCCTAGGGCAAATCCCAATGCCGCGCGGCCAACGCCCTGACGTAACGCCGCCCAGCTAGATAGCTGAATAGCCCCCGCGATCAGCGCTATGCCCAACCACGCTTGTGCGGGCAGTACCTCACCCACAAAGAGCATTGCCCAAAGCGAAACCAATGCAGGCACGATGCCGCGCGCAATCGGGTAAACCACGCTGAGATCGCCATGTTTATATGCCTGACCGAGCATATAAAAATACCCGAAGTGGATCACTGTTGATCCCAACAAATACGGCCAGCTTTCAATGGCTGGAAATGGCAGATAGGTCACCAAGATCAGGCCCGGGAAAACATGCCCAAGCGCGACCAGCCCCAACGTCACTGTTCGGTCACCGGCTGCCTTAACGATCGTATTCCAAGCGGCATGCAAAACTGCCGCCGCAAGGATAATTATGATGATACCCGTACTCAAATGACGCGTATCAAATCAGCGCATTAAACAGGTGGCGCAAATTTTCGCGTGTCAGTTCCACTGGATTGCCACCACAAGACGGGTCAGAGATTGCCCCTTCCACAAGCGCATCCATCTTGTCTGCAGTTACGCCCATTTCGGACAACTTTCGCGGAATATCAAAACCGTCATTGAAGTCCTGCACAAAGCTCTGAAAGCCCTCAAATCCCCCATCAATACCCAGATAACCAGCCGCCAGATTAAAGCGATCGCGAATGACGTCCGCATTGAACTTGAGAACCTCCGGCATGCACACAGCATTTGTGGTGCCGTGGTGAGTGTTAAAGATCGCGCCGATCGGGTGACTCAAGGCGTGAATAGCACCTAGTCCCTTCTGAAAGGCCGTGGCCCCCATGGCGGCTGCACTCATCATATGGGCCCGTGCCTCAAGGTCCGTACCGTCTGCATAGGCCCGCGGCAGATTGTTGATGACAAGGCGCATGCCTTCCAGCGCAATACCCTGACTCATCGGATGGTAATGTGGCGAGGAGTACGCTTCAACACAATGAGCAAAGGCGTCAAGACCGGTGCCAGCCGTAATGAACTTAGGCATGCCAACGGTCAATTCCGGATCACAAATCACAACCGAGGGCAAAACTTTCGGGTGGAAGATGATTTTTTTGACGTGGGTTTGTGAATTCGTGATGATGCTCGCACGGCCAACTTCAGAACCCGTACCCGCAGTGGTTGGTACCGCAATGATGGGCGCAATTACATCGGCATCCGCACGTGTCCACCAATCGCCCACATCTTCAAAATCCCAGATCGGACGCGTTTGATTGGCGTGGAATGCCACCATCTTACCGAGATCAAGACCGGACCCGCCGCCAAATGCAATGACCCCATCATGGCCACCCTCTTTGTAGGCGTCCACACCCGCCGCCAGATTCAACTCTGATGGGTTCGGATCCACATCAGAAAACAAACCGCGACCAAGACCGTCCGCTTCCAGGATATCGAGCGCGCGTTCCGTGATCGGCAGATTGGCCAAACCTTTATCCGTCACCAATAGCGGGCGTTTTATTCCGAGATCCTTGCAGGCACCCGCCAACTCAGAAATGCGCCCAACGCCAAATTTGATCGCGGTCGGATAAGACCAGTTTCCCGTGATGCTCATTCTCTCACCTATTCAAGTCAAAGGGTGCATGCACCCAACATGTGATGTCTGCGTTGCCACAGAGATTATTTGGTCACCTTTTTCAGGTGATAGCTCTTTGGTCGGGTTAAGTTGTGATAACCAATGACCGACAATCCGCCGCCACGTCCGGTGTTTTTACAACCCGTCCAGCAAAGCCCGGGATCAAGATAATCTGCCCGGTTCAAGAATACCGTGCCTGTCTCGATCCGATCACCTATATGGGCTGCCCGGTCGACGTCCTGCGTCCAAAGACTTGCTGTCAGCCCAAATTCGCTGTCATTCATCAAAGCAACGGCTTCATCGTCTGAAGACACTTTCATGATGCCAACAACTGGGCCAAAACTCTCGTCACGCATGACGCGCATATCATGATTGACGTTTGTCAAAATCTGCGGCGTCAGATACGCGCCACCATCATCTTCGGCAAACAGATCGATATGCGCGACAGCTCCATCTGCGAGAGCCTCTGATATCTGCGCCCGGACTTCTGCAGCAAACCGCAAATTAGCCATTGGCCCGATCGTCGTCTCAGCATCTAAGGGATTGCCAAGCTTGTATCCCTTTACAATCTCGACGGCCTTCTCAACAAATTGATCATAGAGACTTTCATGCACATAGATACGTTCGATGCCGCAACAGCATTGGCCCGAGTTGAACATCGCACCATCGATCAGGGTATCAACCGCAGCGTCCAGATCGGCATCCTCCATCACATAGCCCGGATCTTTTCCTCCAAGCTCGGTCCCGACCCCAGTAAAGGTTCCTGCGGCAGCTCTCTCCATGGCAATACCACCACCGACAGAACCTGTGAAGTTTACAAAATCAAACGCATTGCCTGCGATCAGATCATTGGTCACTTCATGGGTTAGGAAAACATTCTGGAATACGTCTTCCGGCACACCCGCAGAATGAAATGCTTGCGCCATACGTTCCCCGACAATCAGTGTCTGAGTTGCGTGTTTCAGCAAAACCGCATTGCCCGCAATCAGTGCCGGAGCCACCGTGTTGATCGCGGTCATGAACGGATAATTCCAAGGGGCTACAACAAAAACCACACCGTGCGGAACACGCTTTATATAGCGTTTGAAGGTCGCATCCTCGCCCACTTCGATATCAGCAAGGCTTTCCGAGGCAATAGATGCCATGTGGCTGGCGCGTTCATTGAAGCCACCAAACTCGCCACCATAGCGCACCGGGCGGCCCATCATTTTTGCGATTTCAGGAACGATTTCATCATTCATTGCCCCGACAGCGGCAACCCCTGCCATAACCAAATCGATCCGCTCTTGTAGCGGGCGCGAAGCCCAAACTGCCTGTGCGCCTCGGGCTCGCTCTGCCGCAGCAAAGGCCTCATCCCGTGACAGAGCCACACGTTCTGCAAATACCGACCCGTCAATCGGTGAGATACATTTCAAAACCTGATCCATGCCAGTTCTCCAGATACAGGGATTCCACCCCGTCTATTCAAAGAAAGTCCCATAAACCCAACGAGCGATGTTCCGAGGGCAATACGGAGCTATGCCCGCTCAAATCCGCGCGCGATCTCGTAGTCAGTCACAACACGTTCAAATTCTTCGATCTCCACCTCAGCAGCGCGCACATAGTGGTCGATGACTTCGTCGCCCAAAGCCGCGCGAAGCATCGTAGATGCGTGTAACGCGTCACGCGCTTCGCGAAGATTACCCGGAATCATCCCGGATTCTCCCTGATATACGTCACCTTTGGTTGGAGCTTGAAGCTCTAGGCCCTGTTCAATACCTGCAATACCTGCGGCAAGCATGCCTGCCATGGCAAGATAGGGGTTCATATCAGAGCCGGGGATCCGGCACTCAATACGAATAGCTTTTGTACCATCGCCACAAAGTCGGTATCCGGCAGTACGATTATCCACCGACCAAATGATGCGGGTCGGTGCAAAAGTACCCTTCATGAACCGTTTGTAGCTATTGATGTAGGGCGCCATGAAGTAGGTGTAATCGGGTGCATACTTCAACAAACCGGCGGTATAGGCCTTCATCACCTCAGACATGCCCAAGCTGTCGCTTGGATCATAGAATGCATTTGAACCTTCTTTCCAAAGCGATTGATGAACGTGAGACGAACTGCCTACCTTGTCATGGTGCCATTTTGGCAGAAATGTCGCTGCATGGCCTTGCTGCCACGCGATTTCTTTGACGGCGTGTTTTGCGATTGTGTGATAAGCCGCCGTGTCCAATGCTGAGGCATACTTGATATTCAGCTCTTCCTGACCGGTCTCTGCTTCACCTTTCGAATTTTCCACCGGAATCCCAGCATTCCACAGATGATTGCGGATCGGGCGCATCACATGTTCTTCTTTGGTGGTTTGGAATATGTGATAATCTTCGTTGTAACCCGATATCGGCGCCAGATCCCGAAACCCGCTTTTGCGGATTTCATCAAAGTTCTTTTCGAAGAGGAAAAACTCGAGCTCGGTCGCCATCTTCGCATCATATCCAAGCGCATTCAGGCGTTTTACCTGTGATTTAAGCATCGCGCGCGGGGAATGAGGGACCTCCTCATGGGTGTGGTGATCAAGAATGTCACACAGCACGAGTGCCGTACCTTCCAGCCACGGTACCGGCCGTAGCGTGGTCAGATCAGGTTTCATAACATAGTCGCCATAGCCCCGCTCCCAGGAAGTCGAAGCGTAGCCATCCGGCGTTCCCATCTCCAGATCAGTTGCCAGCAGGTAATTGCAACAGTGCGTTTCCTCATAAGCACCCGCAACAAAATGCGCCGCGTGGAAACGTTTCCCCATTAAACGTCCCTGCATATCTGCAAAACAGACCAAAACAGTATCGATTGCGCCGTCTTGCACCTTCGCTTGAAGGTCCTCAAAAGTCATCGTTCCGCCCATGACAACTCCTCCAAATGAGCGATTTCCTTTATGGCAGGTTGAAGAAGCGTCAATAGCTCTTCCGTGATCTCCGCCACATCCTCCGGAGAGCGCATCAGATCATTGCGCACTTCGATCATGACATTCGCCAATCCACGGGACTGGGCGTGCAACCTGAGCGAATGTGTAACCCCATCGCCGGGTCCGTAAGGTTCATTCCGTTCTACCCGACGATGCGAAAGTAGAGTTTTCCGCGCCAGCATCGCGTCGGCCAAGCGACTGTCTTCATCATGCAACAGCCCGATTTCGACCGCACGCTTTACGCCGTAATATATCGGCGTAAAACTGTGTATCGTCACAACCACCGGATCGTTGTTGCGGGCTTCCAAAACGCCTGACACGGCCGCACAGAATGGTTCATAGACAGACTGTATTCTTGCATCGCGCTGTGACTGGTCCAGATTCTGATTTCCCGGAATCTCAATCAGCTCGGACCTTTCCGGTATCGCACTTGGCGCATCTGGTGGACGGTTACAGTCGTAAACCAACCGCGAAACCCGTAACAGTATGGCGGGCGCATCCAGGGCGACACTCAAGGCCAATGTAACTTCACGTGCACCAGGATCCCAAACCGCGTGGCTCAACCTGTCTTTTTCGGCAAGGCCCAACCCGTCATAAGCTTCGGGTATTGTGGAACTTGCATGCTCGCACAACAACACGACACGACCCTTGCCATTCGGATTCAATATCTCAACCGGGTCGATCATGCACCTGCCACCTCCCTGTGCAGATTTGCACCAAGGCTGAACTTTGTGCCACGACGCACCATATGAACGACAAAAACCATCAGCATCGCCACGCGCACAAATTCGAATAGAAATCTGCCATTTACCATCTAGCGTCCTTGGGTCATGGCCAATAGCTCGGCATGCAATGCAGGCGTCGCGGCTGATATCACACGACCATCCGAATTCAGATTGAGCGGATTACCATTCCAATCAGTAATCACACCACCGGCAGCTTCGATGACAGCCGCAACCGGAAGAAAATCGTAAGGTTGCAGGTCATAGTCAATAACCGCATCAACGTGCCCCATCGCAACCAGGGCATGGGGATAGCAATCGTAGGCGAACCTTCGGGTTTGCCCGGAATGCATCAAATCTCCGAACAAATCAGGGTGATCACGGTAAATCTTATCTCCTTCATTCACGAAGAATACTGCGTGGCTCAAACTCTCTGTTTCACTGACTGAAACCGACTGGCCATTTAGCATGGCCCCTTGCCCTTTGATACCAAGCAGACATTCATTCAGTGCGGGCATTCCAATCACGCCAAGCAAAGGTTCACCCTTAACAAGCAAACCCAACAAGAAGCCAAACAATGGATGGCCTGACAGAAACGAACGGGTGCCGTCAATCGGATCGATGATCCAGACATGATCACGATTCAACCCCTCGGCACCCTGTTCTTCACCAAATATTCCATCTTCTGGAAAGTGCTCAGCCAGGTAGGCACGCACGATGGTTTCGACGCCTTTATCTGCCTGAGTCACAGGGCTTTCATCGGTTTTGAATTCAACGCCCAAGCGGCCACGAAAATAACCCCGAGCTGCGTCAGCGGCCAAAGCTGCAATCTGCGTCGCATGCTCTGCATGTGTTTTCCCGTCCGTAGTCGATCTAACCATTTCTGAAGGGCTCAACATTCAATACGATCCATCTGCAATTACTGCTTTGATACCCCAGGCATCCAGTGATTGCGCGAGTGCCTTACTAAGCGCTTTATCGGTCACAATATGACTAATCTGGCGCGGGGCGGGTCCTACAAAGGGCGCAGATTCGCTGAGTTTGCCGTGGTCGAATGCAATCAGAATCTGGTCGGCACATTCCGCCACGATCTGCGCAAGCTCTGCCTCTGCATTGCTGTGATACAAAAAGCCTCGGCGTGGTGAAACGGCATCCGTACTGAGGATCGCCATGTCATATACCAGTCGCTGGGCCTGTCTGTGGGTTACGTGACCAAAGGCACCACGCTCATTGGCCTGCATTTCTCCACCAAGAATATGCACCCGGTTACCATTCACGTTGACCAGTGTCTGGGCCACTCCAATCGAATTGGTAGCTATTGTCAGGTTTTGATGCCGTCGCAGTTCTTCCGCGACAAATGCAGTGGTCGATCCAACATCAAGAAAAAGGGTCATGCCGTCAGAGACTAGCGTACTAACGACATTGGCAATCAGCCGCTTTTCTGTCGGGCGCTGAGTAATGCGCCGAAAAAAGCTGGGGTCGTTCTGTGTGCCCACCAAATAAGCACCACCACGCACGCGGGCCACCAGTGCGGTTTTGGAAAGGGACTTGATTGTTCTCCGTACTGTTTCCTCGGAAACGTCGAGCGCTTTCGCCAGATCTGTGTTCCGCGCAGAGCCACCCAGGCGCCTTAGCGCTTCAAGAAGCTCAATTTCTCGGTGTGTCTGCGACATCCGCTTTCCACAATATCCCTCGCAGCCCCCACGTTATCCCACAATTTTTTACAAACGCAACAATTCTTGCGTCCATATGTTGATTTTTGATGTTTAATGTGGATTTTGACGGGGCGTGCAGCGCATTCTTTGCTCGGCACAAGCAAGTTAGAATCACAACAGCTAGATTCCTGACATCAACTGAGCCGTCGGTCAATTCATCTGGAGCGTCAAAAGATGCACGACAAAAGAAACGTCCTTTTTATTATCACCGACCAGATGCGGGCTGATTGTGTGTTTGGTGCGCTGGCGAACCACGTTGATCTACCCCATTTGCGGGCGCTGATGAAAGACAGCGTCACCTTCACCCGTCATTTCTCGGTTACAAATCCATGCGGGCCATCGCGAGCATCGCTGCTGACGGGGCAATATGCGATGAACCACCGCTCGGTTCGAAACGGCACGCCTCTTCGCCACGACACGCCTTCGATCGCATCAGAGATGCGCAAGGCAGGCTATCTTCCTATGCTTTTTGGATATACCGACACCTCGCAGGACCCGCGTGTATTTGACGCCAATGATCCGGCTCTGCGTTCTTACGAGTTTCACCTGCCAGGTTTTCAGGAAATGGTGGAAATGCGCATGGAGATGTCTTTTCCCTGGCGATCACACCTTAAGAACAAAGGATATGTTTTCGACGACTATTTTGATGTTTTTAAACCCGTCTCGCCAACCGGGGACGCCCCGAAACTGAATGATCCTGCGCTCTATGCTGCAGAAGACAGCGACACAGCATTTCTGACTGACCGGTTTCTGGAAACCATGCCGGCTTATGCAGATCAGGACAAAGGATGGTTCGCCCATCTTACTTATCTACGACCACATCCGCCGCTGGTCGCGCCAACCCCTTACAACCAAATGTATGATCCGGCCAAACTGCCGAATCCAACGCGCCATGCTTCAGCACAAGCAGAAGACGCGCTCCATCCGTTCTTCGCACCTGCCAGAGCTAACAGTGCTGTTGAAGGATTTGTTGAAGGCTTCCCCGAACTCGAGCCAACTGACGAGGTCGTCGCGACCCTTCGGTCTATCTATCTGGGCCTCGCAACCGAAGTTGATCACCACATCGGTCGTGTCGTGCAGTTTCTGAAAGACAGCGGCCAATACGACAACACATTGTTGGTAGTCACAGCCGATCATGGCGAGATGCTGGGTGACCATCATAGTTGGGGTAAGATGTCGGTCTATGACGCGGCATACCATACACCCCTGATTGTCAGGATGCCGGGCGGTGCCGAAGGCGCACAGATCTCGAAACCAACGGAGAGCATCGATATTGTCCCAACGATCCTCGATTGGGTTGGGCAACCAGCTCATGACGCAATGAATGGCATAACATTGACGCCGTTCCTTGAGGGGAACCTACCAGAGAACTGGCGCAATTATTCTTTCTCTGAGCTCGACTTTGCGGACCCTATCGCGCCAACCCTTTGGCAGAAGACGCTTGGCACGGACATCTCGGACAGCTGTCTTGGCATTCTGCGCAATGATCGGTTCACACTTGTCCAGTTCGGAGCCGACCTACCACCCCTGCTTTTTGACCACAAAGGCAAAGGCGAAATGGAAAACGTCGCAGAACGACCTGAGTTTTCGCAGGTCCTCACCCAAATGACGCAGGAGATGTTACGGCATCGCATGCGTCACATGGACAAAACCTTGTCCAATTGGATGATTACTTCGGACGGGCCCCTCCATCCTTCGCAGCTGGCATCACAAGTGGATAAGAGTGGGAAAGCCTCTTAATTTTACCGCGTGGTGCTCAAATGGTAGTAGAGTCAGCAATCTGGCGTGAATTCTTCCATTAGATCAGTCATCGTTTACAGGAATTGCGGCCTCAATGCTGATCTTGCTTAGACCTGGCGCAACAAAAATCATTCTGGAGCAACATGAATGCAGAGCTTTCCCCAAGGTTTGTGCTCACTCTGCACTTTGACGGTACTGTCTTTGATCTCAGCGATTTTTGCGGTCAAAAGAGTTTCAATGGAGCCGATCTATTAGAATAGCTTGCGGGCGAACCAAACCATACAAACTCCATTTGTAAATTTTCAATCTATTGCGCTAACCTAGCTGCATGAGCCCGCTCCATCCGGCCAAGCCAACTAGCATTTTTCTCATAATGACGTTCTTGAACGTCTTGTTTTTTGCGACGCAGGTATATGCCCAAGAGCGTGTGGCATTATTAATCGGCAATTCAAACTATGAAGCCCCAGAAATGTCATTGCGCAATCCCGCAAATGACGTCGCAGCCTTGAGCGCTGCACTGGAGGAGCTTGGATTTTCCGTCACCCAAGCCACAGATCAGAACGCAGAAGCCATGCAAAGGGCGGTAGAGAAATTCGGCGTCTTAGCGAAGGGTGCTGAGATGGCGGTCTTCTTCTACGCCGGACACGGTGTTCAGATCGGAGGAGAAAACCATCTGATTGGCACAGATTTTGCAGGCAACGATCTATCGGCACTCAAGCAAAGCTCGATGACCCTAGATTTGGTGCGCGATGTGATGTCCAGGGCCGGACCAGATATCGGGATCTTGCTCTTGGACGCTTGTCGCAACAACCCGTTTACCGAAAGTGGGATGGTCGAAAATGGGTTGGTCAGAATTCGTGGCGGAGCCGGTTTGCTGATCGCTTATGCCACTGACCCCGGCAATGTGGCCTATGATGGATTGGAAGAAAACAGCGTTTTCACCTCGGGTCTTCTCGATCACATTGCGACACCCAATCTGGACGTTCGACTGATGTTGGGTCGCGTACGCCAACAGGTCGTTCTTGAGACAGATGGACGCCAAATTCCCTGGGTCGAGGAATCCGTTCTGGATGAGTACAGCTTTGCGCCGGTTCTGACTGGCAGTGCCCCTAAGGACGAATACACTATTGATCTGGAACATTGGCGGCGCATCGCCTCCAGTTCAGATGCACAGGATTTCGAGGGATACCTAGAGGCCCACCCGGAGGGATTGTTTGCTTCATTTGCGCGCGAAAGGATAGCCGCTCCCCTACCGGAACCAGCAGCTTCGCTGGCGCCGATCAACGCCTCGCTAACCGAAGCCGATCCCTACAAAATTGCCTCGGCATTGGTAGCTCTGGGGTATTTGAATGACCCCCAGACGCGCGATCTAGGCCCGGCATTGGACAATTATCGTAGCCAATTGCCAGAACGCGAAACTGCCTCGGCTGACCGCCTGCTTCAAGACGCGGCGCAAGTGTCGATTTTTCTGGCCACCACCACGCTGCAAAGACTACGCACCGATATTGTGGCGTTGCGCAGCCTGGAACGCACGCTTGGTATCGCCGAAGATGCATTGCGGCAAATCGAGGATATTGCCCGTACCGACGCAAACGCCTTGCCCATTTTGCAACAGGCGCGCAACGACATTTATGATATCTATCGATCGCGCGGAATCATCTTGCGCCGTCTAGACCAAAGCCGAAGCTACTACGAAGAAGTTCTAAATCGCGCTGTCATCTTCTTCCCTCCTGGCATCGATGCGTCAATAATAAGCAAAGCATCAGCACCGCGGGATCTGAACATCGCCGATGCGCGAATGAAGAACGACGCAGCTCTTTTTTTGCGGCACGTTTCGCAGGCAGAAGATAGTAGAAAAGGAAGTTACCAATGGCTGACCGATCTCATCCCTCCCGAATAGGTGCTGCACTTGTTGCGGTATCTCTTGCCCTCTCGGCTTGCGGGGATAGCAGTCAGACCTCGGCCCCTGCGACTGGCTCCACGGGAGCAACACAGGCTGAGGCCGATCTGGCGAAACAGGCCGCGGCGATGCAGAAAACAATCCTGCAAGGTGCCATTGCAGGTGGTGTCACCGGTGGCGCGATCGGATTTGGCCTTGGCGGTAGTGACGATATTGGGACAGGTATTTCAGTTGGCCTCGGGGCGGGTGCCCTGGCCGGAACCTACGTCGCCTTCGTTCAGCGCAACTATGCTGGCCGCGAGGCACGTCTGAGGCAAATCAAAAAAGATCTGGATCGCAATGCCAGTGAAATGCAAACGACGCTGAACGTTATGAACCAGGTTCTTGCGGCGCAAAGAGCCGAACTTGATGCACTGAACGCCAGCGTAGCAGCGGGCACAGCCGATCAGGCGGAGGTCACAAAAGAGCTTGCCGAGGCTAATGGCAATCTTGCTCAGATGGAGCTTGCAATTGACGGAGCTACCAAACGTCAGGCTGAATTCAATGAGGCCCGGAACCTGACGATTAAACGCGGTCAGACCGCCTCACCGATTGACGGAGATTTAGCAGCCCTATCGAACCAGATCACGCAAATGCGCGGGATCGCAAACGATCTGGCATCTTCGCTATGACGAAAGGCACAGCAACTCGTTTCGCCGCCCTGCCCTGCCTATTGCTGGCCGGATGTCAGACCACGACCGATCCGGCGGACGGCGGTTTCTTTGCCGGAGTCTCAGGTATCACAACCGGAGCCTATGATGATCGCATCGCTGCTGCCGAGTGGGATGTGGCCACCGCAGAGGCGCGCAACGAAGCCCTCGCCGCGCAAATCCGGAATTCTGAATCCGAATTGGCACAGTTGAAGTTGAATATTCTTCAACAGCGCGATGCAATCGGAGGGGGCGACGCCGCAACGGCTGCCCGCATCGACCGTGTGCTGAATGACGCGCCTACCGGTGCAACCCCGGATGCTAAACTGGCAGCATTACAAAAGAGCATCGCTGAAGCCCGCGCCCTGAGTGCCGATCTTGCCAAACTGTCGGGTTGATCCGCCTCAGCGCATTAACCCTGGCACCCACCAAGAGCCCAGCGGCGGAGATTGACCTTTAGGCCACCTCCATAGGGGTGTTGTTTGGTAACATTCCCGGCCTCGGGGCGATTCACGTAGGTCTGTGCTTGATCGCAAAGGGCTTCGGGTGTCCATTGATGGCAATTGGAGCAGTTCTGGTCTTTCCACAACTCGTCCGGCAACCCCTCGATTGGCGGAAATTGTGGCGTGCCCACCACCAGTTGATTGATGGTTTGCCCGCGTACATACGCGTTTCCAAAATCAAGCAGAGAGTCCAGCGTAACCAGCACATCTGCTGACGCATCAACCCCGCCTTGGGGCTCTGACACGTCGGAATCGGGCGCAGTCTTACGTGTCACGGATTCCTGTCCAAACCTCAGGGCCGCCAGACGGTCCTCCGCTTTGTTCGAAAACACACCTTCGGGAAAGCTCTGCAAATACACTTCGTAGGCGTGAACGGTATCGTCTGCCAGAGCGAGCTCATACATCAGGCGTTCTGTCTCATTAGCCTCGGCAACTTCCTCCTGCTGCTCAGGTGCATTCGCTCCAAGCAGCGGGGATGTCCCAAAGGACTCTGCCATAACCGTTTGCAAAAGACTGCTAGCCTCTTCGGCACGCGAACTATTGGGATACGCCCGCATGAAGAGCATAATTTGAACAGGGTCGCGTGTGGTAATCGCTTCCTGCCACAGTTCATCTTCACTTTGATTTTTGGCAATTTGCGTTTGGATCTGCGGTGAGAATGCAAAATCCTGTGTCAAAGACGATGTATCCCAAGGGGTTTGCAGGCCGCGCGTTTCTTGCAGTACGTCAACGCGAACTTTTTTGAACAACTGTTCGATGGCCATGCCCGGTGTTTCGATATGTTCTGCCAGACTGAGTGTGAACGGGCTGTTGCCTTTTTCGCCGTCCAGTGCAACCCCACCGGGATCGGTGGCATAGGCAAGAAAAGTGCCCGTCGGGGCCTTCATCTCGGCCAGGCCATTGTCATCCATGTTCGAAAGACTTTCGAATGGATTGTTCCGACAAGCGTCAAGAATGACGATATTGGTCTTGTTATGTGCTGATGCCATTTGATGCAGGACAGAACGCGCTTCAACTGCCATCAAGTCCAGATCAGCCGGATCACTGAGTGAGATATCGACCGGCAGCAGGTAATTCGAACCAAATGACTGTACGCCATGTCCGGCATAGTAAAAGAGCCCGACCGCATCTTCACCACTTTGACGCAGGTCGCGGCCAAACTGGGAAATCGCCCTTTTCATCTCAATCTGATTACTGTCCGTCAGATTTCGGACATCAAAGCCAAGGTCAGTTAGCTTTTCCGAAATCAGCTTTGCGTCCTTGACCGGATTGTCCAACGGCGAGACCGAACCATAGGCAGAATTCCCAATCACAAGCGCAATACGCGTCTCAGCCCCTGCCTGAGCAGCCCATGATATCGATATCATCGCAATCAGAACGTAATAAATGCGAAACACGCCAGATCCTTTGCCACCATCATCCTAGCATATCCGTGACGCCGAGACATCAAGCCAGCTAGAAATTGGTTATATGTGTCTTTTGGCTTTATTATGGCCACGGACTGACATATTCCGATTTGAGTATCAAGCATAGGAAGAGGTTCACACATGCCACGCTCAACCTTGATGCAAGTTCTTATTGCCATCGCGCTCTTGGTACTTTCGAATGCCGCATCGGCACAGAGCGCTGATCCATTTGAGCATGGCTGGACGCTTGATGCCGAAACCTCCGAATTGCAGTTTTTGTCCGTTAAGAAAAATTCGGTAGCTGAAAACAGTGGCTTTGCAACGCTCACAGGTGTGATCAACCCGGATGGTGCCGCTGAGATCAGGGTTCTGATGGACAGTGTCGATACCAACATTGATCTGCGCAATGTGCGCATGCGGTTTCTGTTTTTTGAGACCTTCAATTACCCTGAGGCTGTCATCTCAGCGCAGCTACCACCCGAAAAGTTGGTTGACCTGCATCAGGCACGTCACAAAATCATTGACCTGCCCTATACCTTGTCGCTGCACGGCGTAACAAAGGATGGTGTCGCGCAGGTTGCCATCACATTGGTCGACAATGACCGTGTCGCAGTGGCAAATACTACACCGATTGCAATCGCGCTGACCGATTTCAACCTCGAGGAAGGGCGGAGCAAACTGCAAGAGGCTGCGGGCGTTGACATCCTGCCCTTCGGTTTCGTCAGCTTTGGCTTCGTGTTCGACCGGGCGCAAGCGGGCACCCCTCCGCAACTTGTCGCGGCATCGACGACCCCCGGGGCCGCAGCGCTTGAAACCAAAGGCAATCTTGACCGCGAAGCCTGTGAAGGCCGCATGGAGATTCTTTCGCGTACAGGCAACATCTACTTCAATTCGGGCAGCGCCCGCTTGTCAGATGCGTCCATCCCGCTGCTGACCAACCTGCACAATATCGTTGATCGCTGCCCTGAACTGACAATCGAGATCGGAGGCCATACAGACAGTGACGGCTCAGATTCAGCAAATCGGGTGCTCAGCGAACGTCGCGCGCAGGCCGTCAACACCTATCTGGTCAATCAGGGTATCGCACCCGAACGTCTTGTAACCGTCGGCTATGGTGAAAGCCGTCCTGTGACTTCAAACGATACGGCCGAAGGCAAACGGCGCAATCGTCGGATCGAATTTGTGCCGGTGAATTAACCGAAATTGAAGAACAAGGGCTCAATCCCCGGCCAAAATAATCGGTTTGAAACCGCCGCTGCGCCATTGTTGCAGGGCTGAAATGAAATTCGGTCCTGGCACACCGTCGATGGTACTGGAGTAGTAGCCGGCTTTTTGCAGCAGTTTTTGCACTTCCATCAAAGTGTCCCGTGTCCACTGATCCGAGGCCAGTGACAACTGGTTCACAATCGTGCCGTTATCTTCTGCCGCACCCCGCAGCAACATGCGGGCTGCTTCGACGGGGTCTTGTGCAACGCCACGCCCCTCATCCAACAAGATCGCCGCCGCCAGATACCCCTGATATTCACCATCGCGCGCGGCTTTCTCAAAGTAGTTCAGCGCCTCTGTTGGCTCTCCGGAAACCCCATCCTGCGCCAGCACACCAAGGTTGAAGGTTGCTTTGGCTGATCCACCTTCGGCGGCTTGCTGCAATAGCGCGATCGCGCGCGCCTCGTCCTTAGGCACGATATTCCCTTCGAATAGTGTCACAGCCAGATTGATCATGGCGTCAAAACTGCCGCCTTCTGCCGCGCGTTCGTAGAGAGACAGCGCCATGTCTTGATCCTGTGGCACCCCTGTTCCGCTTTCATGCAGTTGCGCCAGCGAAACCATCGCCCGCAAGTCACCTGCCTCAGCCGCCTGCTTGTAAAGCGTAACGGCGCGATCCACATCCCCTGCAGCAATGGTTGCCCGCGCCAACAAGGCTACGTAGTGCGACAGATCAGGCGTCTGCGCAGTGGCAGCACTGCAGGCCTGTATAGCCGTCAATGCGTTTTCCTGAAGGCGGCTGAATGGCACCCCAGGGATGCTGGCCGTTCGGTCTCGGGGATGGGTCGCAAGACGTTCACATATACCGCCCGGGGTACTGTCTTCGGGGCGCGGAATTGATGAAATTAAGCGCTGCGCCTGACCGGCATGAGCACCGTTGGGGTATTGCTCCAGATAGAATTCGAGCAGCGGGCGCATGCGGCTGCGCTGTGCAAGTTTCCAAAGACGCTCGGCTTGCTCGTCTTCCTCTTCGACGGTCACCGCGCGGGTCAGCGTTTGCGCCTGCCCTGCCCGGTCCAGAAATGCCACAACTTCGTTCACATGTGCGCCTTGCGGGTAGCGATCTATGTAAAGCTGCATGAGCGAGGCATCCTGCGCATTAGCCGCAACCTGCCACAGCAACGTCTCTTCCGAGGCAGTAACGGGGCTGTTGTCAAAACGGAACTGCCGCGTCAAAGACGAGTTGTCCCAAGGAATTTGACGTCCCCCCGTTGAAGCCAGAACATCCTTGCGGACCGAAATCATCAGATCCGAGATGTCCTGTCCGGGCGTGTAGATATGGCTCAGCAACGCTTCGGTGAAAAAACTGTTTCGACCGGTGCCGTCATAGGCCACGTTGTCAGGTTGGGTCGCATAAGCAAACATGAAATCCGCGGCGCTGCCAACACGTGCCAGCCCGTCACCGCCAACCTCAATCCCGGTGCCTACAAAAGGATTGTCGCGACAGGCATCAAGAAAAACCAGTCGAATACCGTCTGACCGTTCCATTCGGCTAACGAATTCGTCCATCTGAATCGTCTGTTCCGGAATGTCATCCGGTTCCGTGATCTGAGCATCAACTGGGACCAGATAATTGCGCCCGCCCACTTGAAACCCATGGCCTGCATAAAAAAGCAGCGACACATCGGAATCCGCCGCAGTTGCACCGTAAGATTCTGCGAGTGACAGCATTTCATCATGCGTCAGATCGGTGCCCAGAAACACCTCAAACCCGAGCCCTTCAAGCGCGATGGCCAGATCGGACGCATCGTTGATCGGGTTATCCAGCGGGCTCACCGACAAGTAGTCCGAGTTGCCGATGACTAGCGCAACACGTTTGTCAGCCAGTGCCATTGAAGCACCGAACATCAACAGTAGAAGCGCCGCGAGGCAACGTTTCAGGTACACTGGCTAAGTTCTCCGACGTCTTAGAGACCGATGGCGCGCGTCAGTCCGATTTCCGCCTGACCAACAGCCGCCACTATCGTTTCTACCTGCTGGTTCTGGATGATGGCAAGTTCGGGATCGCTTGCTCTTATCAACGTGATAGCTTTTCGGATCTCCCTCTGAGCCTGACGAATTTGACGCCGTGCCTGCTGGACGGCTTCGCGTCGAATCGCGTTGCGTTCCTCTGCGGTCGTGGCAAGCGACAGACGGCGGCTGGCTTCTTCGCCAGTTTCGCGGATACCGGCACTGGCACCGCGAATGATATCCCCAACGGAATCCAGTCCCGGTGGTAGGCCCTTAACGATCCCATCTAGATCGGCAGCATACTCATCCATCGCTTGGGCCAGACAGGCAAGATATTCGCTAACGCTTTCACCACTACTGGCACAGGATGCAATCTCTTCGTCAAATTCCTGCGACACATTTTCGACTGTCCCCAGCGCGGCTTCTGCCTCGGCGACAGTTGTCACGGCTGTGCCTCCGCCACCTCCGCCGGTGATTGTAGTGTCGACGGTCGGCGTAACCTCAATTGTAGGCGTCGGAGGAACTGTAATAATCGTGCCGTTTGTAATGACGGCCGCCCCCGGCAAAGCGGCAATCGTAAAGACCTGCCCGCCGCTGCTGGTCACAGAACTTCTGCCCAATGTAAAGGTCGTCGCCCCGGGTGAAGTGCTGGCGAAATTCAACGGACTGAAAACGCTGGAAGTATTCAGCGTATCGGATGCCGGACCAAACCGATAAAGCGATGGCCCACCATAGACCGTACCCGTCGTTGAGGCGCTAGATGTCTCGCCGGCCGGGACGGCAACATCGTCAGGTATGGCGAAGAGCACGGGCGAAGTTGTGTAATTTGCAGGGTTTGTACTGCCGGTTCCCGGTGCCCACACGCTGGTGAAATCCCATCCCAGAGAAGAGGCGCGTCGGTAAAAGCTCTCGGTGTCCTGCAGCTGCGATGTGGTCAGTGCAGTGCCACCGTCACTGGTGCTGACCCCCGTAGTTTGGCTATCCCAGAATGAAGCCGTAACCGAGGCTGAGGGATCGTTAAAGACGACCAGACCGCCGAAGGTTGTCGACGCCAACCCGCCAGAGGTTATGTCGCCAGTCGCAAATGTGCGTTCGATCGTACCGACAGTTCCAAAATCAGGGTCTGTTTCGTTGTCGACCACAAGGCCACCGATGGTTACGGTATCATCAATATTGACGGCCGTAATGTCTGATGTGGAGTATGAATCTCGGATAATACCCCTGTTAAACGTCACCAAACCCGCGCCAATAGCGTCTCCACCACCCGTTTGACTGGACAAAATGACGGGGCCGGAACTGTTAGACCTTTCGATAATCCCGACATTGTCACCGACTAGTCCTGCCGCGGATAAGAATGTACTGGACGCGTCGATAGGAAAGATGGATTCGACTCTAGCTGTACTAAAACTGTCTTCGATTGTACCGGTGTTCGTAACAACCAAACCTGCCGCCACAGATCCGCCACCCGCGCCTTCGGCAGTAACCGATCCATCGACTGAGACCCCGCTTATCAAACCGTCGTTGAACACAGCCAAAACAGCCGCGTTTTCGCCATCTATATCTGCATCGGTTACGGACAAGTTGGAAACTGATCCCGATGTTTCGATAATTCCGAACATGGCAGTGCTACCGCCCCGATCAATATTTAACCCATCAATCGCAAACCGATTTCCATCCAATGACCCCGAGAAAGTATCGATTGGGTCAAATCCTCCGGACCAGCCGGATGTGACAGACGCATCGATGTTGTTCACCAATTCAAAGCTGTCAGCATCCAGCCCCGTGCTGTCTATTCCTTGCAGGCCATATACATCCGTCAACTGATAGGGGCTGGCGGCAGTTCCGCTACCACCCAGCGCCCTCAGGAATGTGGCCCCGTCCGTGATCGAGAAATCGCCTGCCGAAAAGGACGGAATCGCGCCGCCGTTCTGATCCCATGAGCCGCTTTCCAGAGTGAACGACGCAACATCGATTGCACCGCCAGAGCCGGTTACAACGTCACCAACCGCATCGATCGTTAATCCGCCATCAGGCGCTGTAATAGCGGCGTTGATATCAATATCGTTGTCCGCAACCAGCGTCAGGTCGGATGCAGTGCCCCAAGTGATCGCCTCTTCGACAGTGATGTTGCCAGGCTCCCCATCGGGGCCGCCCAGATCGACTGGTGGCCCGCTTCCTGGGATCAACGCCCCGGTTCCGGCCGTCGTGATGGTCACATCGCCCAGCCCCAGATTGGAAACGATGGTTCCCGGATCAATCGTCCCCGCCGCACCGCTGGAATTGACCGCGATATTCGACGGATCGAGCAGCAGCGTACCGTGGGTTCCGACCGGTGCCCGCGTGTCGGTGAGGCCCCGGTAGGTCAGCACCTCTTTGCCTGACACCTCGGCAAAGCCGCCATCGCCAGCCTGATCGCCGCCGCGGGCCGAGTTGAAGCCTGAAAACGTGGTTTCATAATCTGACCACACGATGATCTGCCCGCCATTGCCATGGCTGCCGCCATCAGCGATCAACTGGCTGTCCGCATCGACCGTAGTGGTCTGCGCCCGCTGCAGGTCGCCCTGGCCCTGCAGATCGCCGCCCGCACGGATCGATCCGCCATCGCCCGCGCCTGCGCCGCTGGCATCCAGCGTGGCACCCGCCAACGCAATCGCCTCGCCGGTGATGGTGATGTCGCCGCCCGTCTGCGGCCGCACCACAGGCCGGGGCGAACTGGCCACCAGCGTCTCACGCGCCGAGGTGTCGATGGTCCCGCTGACATGCACCGCACCGCCCGAGCCACCCAGCACAACCGCGCCGGAAACGCCTCCAACGGATTTCGCCTCAATCACTCCAGACATGTTGATCACCTGCCGCGCGGCATCGCGCGCGCTGGCTGCTTTCAGATGAACCAGACCACCCTCAGCCTCGATCCGCCCCGAATTGGTGACCAAGGCCTCCATCGTGGCATCATCGCTGTCCGATGGAACCGCCACCTGCAAAAATCCATCGCCTGAGACGTCTAGGGTTACCTGTTCACCGGCACCCAAACCGACCTTGCCCAATGGCACCCTGATCAAGCCCGAGTTAGATACCTTGCCGCCGATCAGCGCCGCATAGCCACCGGGAACGATGGAGATCGTTCCGGCATTCTCAACCGAAGCTGAATTTCCGCTACCTTCGAAACGATATCTCCCGTTCAAAAAATCATCATCCGAGATAGCGAGGGTCGAGGCTACAAATCCGCCTGTATTTACATGACCGTTCGGCCCGATGAAAATGCCATTGGGGTTGACGAGAAACACCCGCCCGTTCGCATTCAGCTGCCCGTGGATTTGGCTAGTGGTATCACCCATCACCCGGTTCAGGATCGCGCTCTGCTGTCTGGGCTGATGAATATTAACTGTCGAACCGGAACCGACCGAAAATCCGTCCCAGTTCACAATAGCGGTGTCTGAATTTTGAGTTATGTCCAGTTGTGTGCCGCTGGGCTGCGATATTGTCGCACTGCCTGCGGCCACGGAACCACCTGTGGGCAAGGACTGCGCCATCGCAGTCGTGCCCCAAAGCAATGCCGTGGCTGAAACTATCGCAGTCCGAAGTATCTTGTCGGTGCGCTCAGAATCTCCGGCTCGCAACGATACTGAAGCGGTTTCCATCAGCTCCCAGGTCATCGCGTTCACCTCTCCCATACTCAACTCGTAACGAACCCGACTTATAGGTCGAGTTTTCAATGACAAACAAATCAGCGCCGATCCCATAGGAATAGGCCGTGGTGGTGCTTTGCTCAAATATCGTAGGCTGTTCTAATCCCAGTTCCCCATAAGCACCAAAGATATAGGGCTTCAACAGCAGCGGAACTCCGGCGAGTTCAATCTGTTGAGATCGTCCCACTTCGGACCGCACGACCCAACCATCATCACCACGTAGCGAGCCCGCGTCAAACGTTGACAGCTCGCTGGAGCTGGCGACGCTGAACTGCTCTGATGTAACCAGCGGATCGCCAAAACTAGATTGAATGCGGCCGCTTAGATTCAACGACCAATTGGCATTTATCGGGCGCTGATACTGACCGGCCAAAACGAGTTTGGTGAATTCAGCACTGGCACCCTGCCGAGACAAAGGTGCTTCATCAGGCCCGACCGATGTGCTGGCTCCAAATGCATCTAACCCACGAGACAGGATAGCACTGCCGCGCAAGAATGCCCCATTATCATAGTTTCGCGTAACATCTAATGTTGCGCGCAAGACGCTTGTATCGTCGTCGTATACCGGGACTGAATCTGATCCGATCAGCAAATCTTGAGAATCGCTGATACGGTCAAAGATCAGCTGCGATGTCAGATTTAGCTGCCTCGATCGAATCCATGGATAATACAGCCTCAGAGACAACCTCTCGAATTCGCTTTCATTCGGAACAATGTCTGTTTCGGGGCGCGCCTTACTGGATGTTACTTCTGCATTAAACGTCAGACCATCATAGCCAATCGGGAATACGGTACCTGCCGCGACTATTCGGTATTCAGGGTCGCTCGAGAAAAACCGCGTAGGGGACCCGCCCACATTGAAGTAGAAGGTCTCTCCAAGATCGAGAAAACCGTTCATCTCAAGCCCCAGGCTCAGGTTCACGGGACCAAGCTCATCCGATAATGTGTTGTCGAACCCAAATGAGCCGGTAATTTCTTTGAATTCTCCGTCCAGTGTTAGAATCGTTCCGCCACTGGCGTCCCCGGCTGATAGGGTCGATGCCAGCCGAACTCCAAATGTATCACCCGCTAGCAATAGTGCCCGTTCAATCTCTTGCAGCCTGATACCGCGTTTGCCGATCAGTGGTTCAGTGATCGCCACCACCCGGTCGCGAACTTGTTCGGGAACCTTCCGGGCATCGATACGCTCGACAAACCCATCAACCACAACAATGCGAAGGGTTCCACCGTCGCGCAGAGTCTGCTGCGGCAAAACCACACGACTTAGGACAAACCCGGCATTGGCGTACGCGCTTTCCAGACGGTTGGTCGCCGCAAAGATTTCAGACGCCGCGACGCGCTTGCCCGACAACCGCTCAACAAAGGCGGTATTTGCACTCTCCATCTGTGGCAGAGCACCTTCGATATCGACCCGCCCAACCGTCACGAATAACCGGTCCGCGCCCTCCGGGATCGGAGCACCCGGATCCCGCGCCACAGTCACTGGCCCAGTGCTTTGCTGATTTTGTGGCTGAAACGTCGAAGGCGCAATGTTGGACGCGCTTTGCGCCCAGGCGCTATCCGCAAGAATGTTCAAGCTGCCGGCGGCAAGTGAAAATATCACGCTGATATTTTGGAGGCGCTGAAACTTCTTAGGCAGTAGCTTCGACATTGGTGACCTTTGGTGACGGCGAGAAACAGTACTCAGAAAAACCCAGCGTATACGCCAAAGCAAGATTGTATTTACCATTTACGAAAACTCGTTGGATTTACTGTTCTGGGTATCACGTTTAGTGGCTTTGAAGTCCGTGTCCAACTTCACATAACGCGCAACGGATCGCGAAACTACAGCAGACCTTGTTCCAGCCACTCTTCTATCTTGTCTCGACTGACTTCGAAATGCATGGAATCCTCGCGCCCCCATGCAGCCCCCCAGACCCAGCCTTCCTGGCGGAAAAAATCGGCAAGGATAGTGAGGCCAAGTTGAGTTTTTCCATCGCCCAAAGTGTCGAGCACACCGTCGATGTTCAGATCAACAGCCAGTCCATAAGCATGCGCCGAGGCTGAGGATGTCGCTCCTCGAATTCGGCGGACACACAAAGACCCTGCCGTATTAATACGGGCAAATAAATCAGGATCGGTTCGTCGGATATTGTCGAATACAGTGCGCAGGGAATCGATTGCAGGTTTCAGCATCCGCACACGAACAGGCCCCACTTCTTCAAGGACCAACAGATTTTCCAGACGCGGATTAGTCATTGACTGGCAACTATCTGTTAAGTCCTCGCGCGGCAGACCAAACGTCTCTTTCAAGAATGTTGAATTTGCCAGCTGAAGTTGTTGATTCACCTTCTTACGATTGGCTATCAGAACAACCTGAGCATAGGCATCGATGATGTCGTTTGGTGTGGTGCTGTCATAGCCATAATCATCGGCACCGTCGGCACCTTGTTGCAACAAAGGTCCACCGCTTTGCGATCGAGAGATTTCCAGAGATAACTGCTCAATCTGATTGCGCATGTCTTCGACTTGCTGGCTCAGCATTTCAATCTCGATCCGGGCGCCTGAGTCGATTGCGGGCCCCTCAAAATCACTTTCAATAGGGACTATTATAGGGAAGACATACCAGATGATCGGGGCAAGGATTATCGCCACACCAAGGATTATCGCTGGAACGGTGCGCATCTGCTGTGTTTTCCTGTGTCTCACTGCCTTTATGCATCAACCTAGAAGTCGACGGACAGGATGTCACGTCTTTGCCCGAAATTGTTAATCTCATATGTGACTTTCTTCATTGTCGCTGATCAGAGGCAGGGGTACTCTTTGTCTCAAATATGGAAGGACTTCAGTAATGCCTGCATTTTCATCGACGAAAACTATCGGGGCTTCGGCTTTTGCATTTGTGTGTGCGACACAATTTGCACTGGCGCAGTCAAATGAGCTGACAGCCGACGAAATCACCGACGCATTCAACAAACAAAAAACCCGCGGACTCGTGATCGTGCCCTCAAATTCCGGCACCGAAACTACACAAGACACCGCTGAAACCACTGTTGCTGCAGCGCCCGCCGAGTATCAACCCGTCGCAACAGAAGACCAGGTCAATATTCAGGTTCGTTTCGATTTCGCCTCGGCTGCACTGCGGGACGATGAAAAACCGAAATTGGCCTCGCTCTGTCAGGCGATGAAGAACGTCGACGTGAATGTCTTCCAGATTATCGGACACACCGACAGCGCAGGATCTGCGGAGTACAATCAAAACCTGTCTCTGTTGCGCGCAAAAGAGGTCAAACGCTTTCTTGTCAGCGATTGCGGCATCTCGGACCAACGCCTGGAAGTGCTCGGCGTCGGTGAAGCACAACCTCTGAATAAGGATAACCCGCGTGCAGATGAAAATCGCCGCGTTGAATTTCAGGCTCTCGGCTGATTTAGTCTCCTCTGATAACAACTAAATTCGAGGGCGGCATGACTGAATCCCGCACAGGTGACCTGTTTCAGCCGGGCGATCTGGTGAACAATACCTATCGGATCGAAGCGATCCTTGGGCGGGGTGGAACGTCAGACGTTTACCGGGCACGCTCCGAGATTTCGGGGCGACTTGCCGCACTCAAGGTATTGAAGGCCGAATTCTCCAGTAACGACGATTATCTTGTCCTTCTGACCCGAGAAGAAGAAATTCGCGACATCCGCCACGACGCGGTTGTGCGGTATTCTGAAAATAACCGCACCGCCGACGGACATGTCTATCTGGTGATGGATTACGTCGACGGACCCGGACTGGACCGGAAGCTGGCCGAGGGTCCGATGTCTGCGCCTGAAATTCTCACTGTGTGCAAACGGGTGTGCGAGGGATTGGAGGCCGCCCATGCCCGCAATATCGTCCATCGCGATCTGAGCCCGGATAACATCATCCTACGTGATGGCGATCCTGCACAGGCGGTGATTATCGATTTCGGTATTGCCAAGGACACCAATCCTGGCGCGGAGACCATCGTGGGTGGTGAATTTGCCGGCAAATATGCCTACGCAGCGCCCGAGCAGTTGTCGGGTAAAACCGATCAACGCACAGATATCTACTCTTTGGGCGCGTTGCTACTTGCAAACTTCCGGGGCGAAAAAGCAAACTCAGGGCGCAACCTGCTGGAGGTTGTCGAAAGCAAGAAAGAGCCCCTGGACACAACAAATGTGCCTGAGCCTCTGAAATCCATTCTCGACAAGATGACCGCCCCGGATCCAAATGACCGATTTCAATCGGCCGGTGATGTACTAAGGGCGCTTGCCTCTGCACGATCAGAACCAGTTGAGAGGGCAATCCCTGACACTGATGAAGATGCCACCATAATTGTTCCTAAAGGTAGCGCTCCCGCACCTGCGATGGCCGCGCCTGAATCCACGCCTACTCAGGAAGTGCAGACACCGAAGCCCTCTCAGCCTGCAATCGCAAAAAAGTCGCGGACAGGGCTTATGGCGACTTTGGGCGTTGTTATCGTGGGCGGGGCCGGGATTGGCGGCTATCTAAGCGGCACCTTCGATGGTCTGTTGGGCCGGTCATACCCCGCCGTCGCGCCCTACACATTGGTAGCGGACAAACGCGATGGGCAGCCCCCGCGTGCGGTTGGGTTCGTACCATCGGAAGAAACCCGGGATGCTATGACACGCGAGATTACCGGAGATGGCGGTACGGTCGATTTGACATTGGCATCGGGCGACATTTCAGAAACCTGGGGAAGCGCCGTCAGCGATGTCGTAGACGCGGTAATGGACCTGGAAGAATGGCGTCTGGTCGTGAACGGCAATGATGCCCAGTTGACCGGACAGACCACGAACAAGGCCCTGCACACAGAGTTGGAGCAGCTTTTTTCCGCAGGATTACCTGCTGGGCTGCAGGGAACAGTTGATCTGGAACTTGAAACTCTATTCGTTACAGCAGCAGAGATCAGACCAATTTTGGCAGGCTTGGCCGATTGTGGCACGTTGCAATTGGTTGACCCGCCTACAACCGGATACGGGCTTGAAACCCCGGTCCGGCTGAGCGGCACACTGGCGTCTCAGGACAGCTTAATCGGGCTTGAAACCGCTTTGACGGCGCTTGTTGGCACACGACCCGTGGATTTGGATCAGATTGCGCTCTTGAATCCTACCCTGTGTCTGATCGAGAACTATCTTCCAACTGCACCGACCAGCGATATTTCGATCGCATTCTATAACGGTGAACAGGATAACGCGCCAAATCCCAATGGTGATTTTATCGTCGGCCAGAACCCGGTGATCGATGTCAAACTGCCAAATGATGCGCAGGACGGATTTCTGTCTGTTTCAGTTCTTGATGTCTCAGGAAACGTATTCCACCTGCTGCCCAATGTGACGCGCCAGGAAAACGGCATCCCGGCCTTAAGGGACGGCCAAACAGGACCCATGTCAGTACGCGTTGCTTATTCGATACCAGAGAGCCAGGAAAACGGAGGCATTGCTTTCGAGGTTGATGATTCCACCTTGGGCAAAAGCAAAGTCATCGTGTTGCATAGTGACAAACAGTTATTCGACACTCTGCGACCAACCACCGAATCCGCAGCAGGATATGCCGAAGCGCTGCGCGAGCAAGATCGCAACGTCGATACGCAGATCCTGTCGCTGGACAGCCGTATTCTGACTACGCTGGAACAATGACCTGGCCTCGAACTGCAAACCCTAAGGCATCAACGACGCCTGAAGGCATCGTTTGCCTTCAGGGAACGTCGACAACAATCACCGAGATATTATCTGCGCCACCCCCATCCAGAGCGATTTGGATCAACTGATCTGCCACTGTCTCAATCGGCATTTCGGACAGTGCTTTTTCGAGCATCGGAAAAGTAGCATATTTGCTTAATCCGTCCGAGCATATCAGGAACCGGTCCCCCGGTTGAACTTCGCCACGGATCTTGTCCAATTCCAGCTCATCCCCAACTCCCACCGCACGGTTGATGGCGTTGGATTGAGGGTGTTGCTCAGCCTCATCCCAGCTCATCTGACCGGCCAAAACGAGATCAGCGACCACGGAATGGTCGGTGGTCAGCATCTGAATTTGATTGTTCCGCAACAAATAAATTCGGCTGTCTCCGGCCCACAGCCCAACAAAATGGCCATTTGCCAACATCATGCAGGCAACAGTCGTGCCGATGGTTCCGCCACCGCGTGCCTCGGCCTCGGCGCGGATCGCCGCATGAGCCTGCCGAAGAACATCGCGCAATGTGACCATCCGGTCTGAAGGTGGCAGACCCGGGGGAATGGCCGCAACCATATCCGCAACAAGCCGACTGGCGTAATCACCCGCCTCGTGACCGCCCATCCCATCCGCAACCAGCCACAAGTTTTCCTCGGGCAGTGCAAGCACCGCATCTTCATTGAGCTTCCGCTTGAGGCCAACATGGCTGCGGGCGCTGTACCGAACGCGGTGACTTGAATTCATATTGGCCTTGCCTCGGTCCAGACTGCAGCGTGAAGGTTGAACAAACCTTGCATGTTTGCCCCTTCCGGTAAACCTTCGCAGACCATCATTCGAGGCACACCACCGATTTCAGTGCTCCAAATTGTCGGCATCCGAAAACGATCAGATACTAATCCCGAAGCAAGATCGGGCAGCAGGCCGTCGGATACTTCTCCGCGCGTCAGTACCAAGGTGTTGCCTTGTGCACGAACCGGGGCTGTTGGCTCCTGCACTGGAACGATCAAAGCCTCAAGCTCCTTAGCCAACTTGTCACGGGTCATGTCGTCCTCGAGCGCAGCCAATGCGAGATCTTCGAGCTGACCGTAAATCTCCGCAGCCCGAAAATGAGATAGAATAGCAGAACCCTCGTTCGAAATCGCTGCAACCAATGTCAGGGGAAAGCGTCGCCCTACTCTGTCCACGGAAGGCATAAGAACGCCCAGCATTTTCTGCGGACCTGCCAAGCCTGGGGCAAGGCAGAAGCGCCAGATAGGGGCCGACATGTAATGCGAATCCCAAGCAGGCCCCAGCGACTCGGACGCGGCAAGCATGCTGTGCTGTATCCAGGTGTCCCAGGGCTGGACAAACTCGGGTGCTACCCCGAGCCGAAAGAAATCTCCGACCGAGGGCATCTTCCCGAATGCGCCAAATCCAGCCTTCGGCATCAGAAAGACTTGGGGCAGCTGAATTTCTGCAGCGCCGGCAAAGCAAAGGGGTTGATGACCGATCCTGATTGCAGCTGGAAAATCGCGATGCGACCGCCAACGTTGAATATTACCTTCTTGCGGTCTGACACGTTTGTGCGCCGCACCTCGGCCGCGTCAAGTAACCGAAACCAGGCCCACGGTCCGTCCTTGGACAAGACGCTTTCAATGTTGCGCTTTTCCGGTTCAAAGCTAACGCGCGCCAGCCCAACCTGACCCGGCCAGGCAATGGCCATCGGTGACGGAAGCCCGCCACGATGACGGAACTCCAGCGTCTGACCGTCAATCTCCAGCTTCACGCCCTTGGCCTTGGGGTCCAGCGCCTCGGGCATGATCTGAAACTGTATCCGCGGCTGGGGGCCAGCTGCAAAAAACGCTTCTCGGATCTCGGCTGCATTCTGAAACTGGGTCAGTACTGCCTGACTGATCCCCAGATCGGCCTCATTTACACTGGTTTTCCAAGACCACGGCCGGGTACGCATATCCACATGCTTTGCGAGGTTTTCATTGAAGAACGTATCAATCAAACCTTGCGGGCCAAACAGCTTGCTGAAATCACCCATGGCAACATCCGCGCCCGATCTGCGGTTGAACGGATAACGATCGGTCACGACCTGTTCGCAGAAGGGCAGTACATTAGCCTGCCAGCGCGCATTAATAGATGCGCGCGTGCTGTCCGACGTGATTCCCGATGAGCCATCGATGATCTGCAATGCCCAGCGTTCCATCGGGCCAGGAATACGCGCCGCTTCCTGCTGGAACTGCTGCAACGCCTGACCGGATTCCGCGCCAGTGACACCACTGAAGGACATCTTGTTCAGTTCTTGATACACACCGGTCAGCGATCCCATCAGAAGATCAAGCTGCGAGGGTTGTCCCTGTTGCTGTTCCACCAACTGATGCAACCAAGAGAACCTATCTTCGACATATTGGCCCGGTTCTTGCACCGGCTCTGATGAAGTTGCACCGCTGGACTTGGCCAGCGCTTCCAGCAGGATTTGTGTCTGGACGGAGGTTGCGGATTGCACTTCCAGGCTGGCGGCATTTGACAACCCTTCGTTCAACGCATCCGTATTGGGCAGGGCTGAACGGATTTCTGTCAGTTTCGTCTCGTCAGATATCGAATTTAGGATGTTCACGATAGGCGACGTCGGGCCTGACAGTACGTTGGTCACCTCAACTGCATGGCTCAGGCTTTCCATAGGAACGATGTCGATATCGCCTAGCATGGCGTCATAGCGCGCGATGTAATCGTTGTAGTACAGGTCCAGAACATCTCGACTAAGCGCCGCAAGGGCCAGTTCGGTTTGCTCGGCTTCTCCGCGAGGACCTAGAACCCAGCTTTCCTTTTGTACCCGTTTGGCCACTCCGACCGCTTCGCCCAAAAATACGTCGTTGAAACCTTTGTAGGTGAAGATCCCCTCGATCCCGTCATTTAACGGCTTCCCAGACGACCGGACCAGAACGCGACCAACGGCAGGGCCGCCAACTTCGGTAATGCGCCACTCCGGCAAGGCCGTTGCAGTTGGGCTGGATATGATCCCATTATACACCCGCTGCGCCAAGGGCAGCTCCGATAGAATACCTTGGATCTGTTCCACCATCGGCCCATTCAAGGCAACGGCCTGCATCGGCTGACTCAGCAAAGCTTCAAGGTGATCATTCAGGTCGGCGCGAAATTCCTCACGAGAGGGGCCAGGGAACGAAACCGTCCAATCGATATTCATCCATTCATTGACGAGGTTCGGGTTCATCGGACCCTGCAAGCCCAACATCAGGTAAACCTTGAGCGCTTCATATAGAACATCGGGATTGTTGATATTCGCGCTCATCTGCTCCTCCAGACGCAGCAGCAAGCGCGGTAGGAACCGTTGGTTCAATGCGGCGCGATAGGTCTGCGCCGCCTGCGTACCAATCACGTCACCCTGATACAGACCATATGTCAGGCGCGTTTCCGGATCCGGATCTGACAGTGTCGGATTCGCAGGCAGATCGCGCAACGTATTCAAAGCCTGCACGACAGGTACAAGATCGGTATCTCCCACCGGGCTGGGCGGAAGCGTTGCTGCAGCAGCCTGATAGGCGGACACACCTTCCTGCGCCTCGGCAATCAGCTCGGAATTTCCCGAGAAGCTGCGCACAAGCAAAGCGCCAACCGTCACGGCCGCCATAACAGTCGCGGCGACCGAAACCCATTTGGTAATCCTGTACCGGCGTTCAACCTTATCATCTGCACTGACCAGACCTGCTTCACGGAAAATCACCTGATCAAACAACCTGGTCAGGAAGTACGAGCGCCCTGAACCCTGCCCCGTACCAATGGCCTGACGCCCGATCCCGAAGGTCCGCGCCATCCCCAGCATCAGCCGGTCAATCGGTGTGCCTTCCTGCGTTCCAGACGTGAAATACACTCCGCGCAGCATGTGGCGATGCTGATAGCGGCTGTCCTGAAAAACCTCGGTTAGAAATTCATGCGCAACCTTCCGGAAGGATGCCACCTGCATCGGGAAACCGGCAACCAGAGCGCGGCGCTGTGGGTCGGTTTCGGTCTGCATCCGTTCCAGCGATTGGGCGTTCAGGCGGCCCAGCAGCAAGGCGAACTCTTCATCGAAGGCAGCAACAGGAGATTGCTCGGATCGAGACTTGTCCAATGGCAGCGTGAAGCCCCACACCTGTTCACGATCTTCCTTGCCCAGATTGTCGTAGAATTCGGCGAAACCGGCAATCAGATCAGCTTTGGTAAACAGGATATAGACCGGAAAGCGCACACCCAACTTCTCGCGCAGCTCCTCAAGCCGACGGCGAACGGCTTTCGCGTGCTCTTTCTGAGTGATTTCATCCTGCAGAGACAGATCAGAAAGCGAAATCGCAATCATCGCGCCATTAATGGGCTGGCGTTTACGATATTTCTTGAGCAACCCAAGAAAACCGATCCAGGCCGCATTGTCGACTTCAGCGTCACTTTCTTGCGTTGTGTACCGCCCCGCAGTGTCGATAAGAACAGCATTTTCAGTGAACCACCAATCGCAATTGCGCGTTCCGCCGACGCCACCAATCGCTGTTTTTCCCATTTCATCGGCCAGTGGAAAGTTAAGGCCTGAATTCACGATCGCCGTGGTCTTGCCTGCGCCTGGCGGGCCAATCATCACATACCATGGCAATTCGTTTAGATGGCGTCGTCCGTTCTTGGATTTACGCAGCGCCGCCATTGCCGTTTTCAACTTGCCACGCAGCTCGGAAATCTCGCTGTCGATCATATCGCCGCCATCACTGACGGCTTCGGTGATTTCTTCGGTTAGGTTCTTTTCGCGTCTGCGGCGGACAAAGAATACCGTCAGCGCGATAGCCAAAAAGATGGCAAATATGACGCCACACCAGATCAGGCGCGCCGCCACACCATCCAACGGGCGCCATTCATCCGATCCGATCAAAGGCCCGAAGAAATACAAGCTCAGCGACAGAGCAATCGCGGTAAAGAACAGAACCGTGTAGATGGATAGGAAAACAAACTTCAGAAATCTGAGGACAATCATGGGGTTTCCTCCTGAACCAACAGGACTTCGATCCGACGGTTGGTCGCGCGACCTTCTCGAGTCGAATTGTCGGCGATTGGTTCACTGTCGGCCCGACCTTCAGCGCTAAGCCGTTTGGGATCGGACAAATCCGCCGCCATCTGGTTCATGACAGATTTGGCCCGAGCCAATGAAAGGGCCAGATTGGACGGAAACCGAGAGGACCGGATTGGCACGTTGTCCGAATGCCCAGCCACGATCACGGAACCCGGTTCGTCGTTCAGCGCTACCGCAACCCGGCGCACCGGTTCGCGGAATTTATCCTGCAGATGATCCGAACCCGAGCCAAACATGCCCGAGCCTTTGATGCGAATGACCAGTGTGTTGCCCTTCTCAAATACCTCGACCAATCCTTCGTCGATCTCGGGCTTCAGGAATTCCACGACCTTTTCCACCTGTGCCTGCGGTGGAGGCGGTGGAGGTGGAGGTGCACGACGCTGCAATTCGGTCACAGGACCCGCATCAATTACCGACATCTGTCCTACAAGATTTTCTGTTTTATTAGACAGCGCGTAGGACAGGCTACCAAACTCGATCATCAGCAAAAGGGCCGTCACGCCAAGCGCGATCCAAACCGGTTTCCACATGCTGAGCGCTCGATATGGCTTATCTTCGCCTTCCCAATGCGGAGCTAGGTCGCGTTCAACCGGGCCGCGCTGAGCCCGGATGATCCGCGCAAGACCTTGCCTAATCTGCAAATGCTTGTCCGGACCTCCCTGTTCCACCCGCAAGCGGCCTTCAAAGCCCAGTGACAGGCACATGTAGACGAACTCTAGCAATTCGATGTTGTTCGCAGGCTCTTGTTCCAGCCGCGCCAGAAGATCATAGAACCGATCGCCACCAACCGTCTCGCGGTGGAAGGTCCCGACCAGAGACTGTGTGGCCCAGCTGGATTGCCCGCCCCAGGGTGTATTCAACACCACATCGTCCAGAGTGGCGCAGAGCGCATAGCGTGCGATCTTTACTGACTGGGCTGGGATACCCGCCTGCAATGCCGCGTTCTCGAAACTGCGCACTTCGGCTACCACGCTTTGGCGAAGCTTGTCGGGGTCCATGTGTTGCGCGCGGTTGCGAATTCGACTGATGAGCGAAAACAAAGGCGAGGCACAGGCATTCAGGCGGTTCATGCCGGTGGTTGCCACCTGCTCTGTTCCACCCTGTGACATGCGCGGTTGCGAAGCCTGCGCAGGTGGCACGCCAATTTCTGCCCCGCCCGCCGCTGGCTGCTGGGGTGGAGTCTCCATCGGGTAACCTGCCGGTTGCTGAGACGCGGCAGGCTGCTGCTGCGTGCCGCCGGGCTGACGCCGTCCACCCGGGTTAGGTCGGATCACCGTCTTGTCTGTGTCGTCCGGTTCGGCAAAAGGATCGTTGTCGGACATCGTTTTCCTGCTTCCTCAAGGCCCCCGCATCTTACTGTGACCCACGCGGGCAGCCCCATCAAATTGTTTTTTGGCAACCACTCAAGGCCTCGTCTTTCAAACGAACGCTTACTGATTGCGGATTGCCCAAAGTTCCATCTGCAGACCTGGGTACTGTCCTGACACGTGCACCGCGATCCCACCCGAGGTAGTCATTTTGCTCCAATACGGGCTGGCGGCGTCCAGTTCGAAGTACACCACGCCCGAATGATACGGAATTTGACGCGGAGCAACCGGGAGCGGGCGCAGCGTGATTCCCGGTAAGGCCGAGTTCACCAACTGACGGATTTCCTCGACTGGCCCGGTCTTGGCCTGGCCCGCAAAATGCCTCCGTACATCTTCGGCTGGGATATCGGCATTGACGGCCAGAACGAAACCGGCATTTCCGATCAACTTGCGGTCGGCAATTACCCCTACGCTAATGCCGTATTTCCGTGGCTCCAGCGGGATCGAGATCGCCGTCTGCTCCAAAACTGAGCTCAGGTACTGGCGCAGAACGCGGATCACTGGTGCAAAAGACTCGGTCAGATTGTCATGCTGATAGGCTGGAAACTGCACGGCTTCCTTTTCGGCACTCATAAAGGTCGCAAGCTCCCCGGCCAGCGCGGCACAGACGCGATAAACATGTTCAGGATGCACATTTTCGATATTTGCGAAATGGCGAACAAGAGGCAGGTTCCGGTTTATCACCATCAACAACAAGAAATCCGATATCTCTGCAGCACCCTTGGCAGGACCGCCTTCAGACAATCTTCCGGCCAAGGCCTGCATCCTGTGTGACAGCATACCCTCAAGCTCGTTCATGAAGCCCGCCAGTGCCGGAGCCGCGCGAACATCCATAACCGAGGGGATAAAGCCACGGTCCATTATGATTTCTTTGTCCGGACGCACTTCGATGATCCGGGCAATCGGAATGGCAAGCTTGTCGGCCAAATCGTCAACAGCCAGTGCAAACTGCAGGCGCAGCTTGCCAACACCAAGGGTCACCGGCTTTTTTTGCTGGCTCATCACATCCGTGATTTCCTGCTCTGCCGGGCGCAGACGGCTAACCGACTGTTCAGCCCCGCTCAGGTCTACTTCGGACGCGCCTTGCCGCCTTTGCGGAACCGTCAAATATACCACGCAATCCTTGATCGACTCGGGCACTTCCAGCGCCGGTGGATGATCTTCGGCCTGCGGGACGCGAAACACCTGCCCATCCGATGTCAGACCCGCGCAAGACTTGAGCGCGATCTGACCGACCTTGAGTACTTCGTCATCAATCTCAAGCGCACTCAAACCCCAGGCATAGGGCGTCATTCTACGCGCCAGCCCAGCCACCAGAGCCTCAGTATATCTGTCGGCCTGCTGGAAATGATGGGGCTGCAGAAACAACCCTTCGGTCCAAAGCACCTTGCTGTCCCAGGACAATGGCTGCCCTCCCTTGTTATCGCGCCCAATCTGGACGTTACTTCAGCTTCTCCAGCTGTTCCTTATAGGCACGTGCGAACTCGCGGCTGAATAGATCGTGGAAATCATTCTCTGCCTGGTCCGAAATCTCCGCGTACATCTTCTCATAGACTTCCCAATATTGGGTCTTCTTACCCTTGAAAAGTGACCCAAGTTTGCCAGACCCTTCAATTTTTCCGGCCAAAACTTCGGGATCAAGACGAGACAGCACGCCTTTCAATGCCGCCTCCATGCCTGTCACCATGGCGATCTCATGCGCCTTAATGTCATTCAGCGCCTCCTCAGTCGCTTCTTCCGAAGCCAGATAGCCTTTGACACGGGGCTTCACGAGCGCTTCGATTGCCTGCTCTGGGCTGATCGAAAACTTCAACGGGTTATTCCCACCTGCGCTGATCATCGTCTGATCGATCCGGAATTCGGACTTGATCGAGGTGCGCGTCATCAGGATCTCGCGCAGACCAACAATCATCGTTCGCAGCACACGGCCCAATCGGCCCATCGTTGCGGGCAGGTCAGCATCGTCAATGCGTAGATCATCCACCTCAAGCGCCTCAAGCAAAGCGCGCGCCGCCGCCTGATCCCCAGTCGCGACAGGCGTAGCGGCCTGTACGTCCACTTTTGCTTGTTGCGGCGCAGGTTCGGAAGATGCAGCTTCGGGTTTGGGGATCGGTGGTGGTGCAGCAGCCTGCCCACCCGGTGTCGGTTTAGTTGGCGGCGGAGCCGGGTTTTGTGGTGCGCCCCCGAAAGGGTCTGTGGGTGACGCGCCTTGTGGCGAAAGCAGGTCATCATCCCAATCATCCGGGATCAGATTTGCGCCACTGCTTGGAGCTGAAAACGCATCCGAGGCTGACGGATTGTGCATCGGATCGCTGGCCCCCATTTCCTGATGCGCATCTTTTGGTTTCGCAAAAAATGGGTCGTCATCATCCAAGGGCGGCAACAGCTCATCCATCGGGTCAGGCGTTGAAATTTGGCCCGGCCCTTTCGGCGCATCTCCCCCCAACAAATCATCAAGGAAATCCCCGTCCGGCCCTGAATCGTCCAACAGAGCCAACGGGTCCGGCGCATTTTGCGACTGCCCCGGAGAGACTCGATCCTGTTGCGTCGGCTGAGGAATCATCTCTTCGAACGACGGCAGATCAGCGCCGATTTCGACCACCATTTCATACCCACCCGCCGTCAGCACATCGCCATTGTTCAGCGGTGTGGGCGTCCGGCCCAGGGCAATCTTAGAGTAGTTGAGAAAAGTGCCGTTGGTCGACAAGTCCACAATCACCACGTTGCCATTGTGATCTTCGATGACAAAATGGTTCTTGCTGAGCGTTCGCTCAGGGTCGGGGAGGACAAGGTCATTGGCCGGTCCACGCCCCACGGTCAAAGAACCCCCCTGCATCGACACCGGGCGCCCGTCGCCCGGCACAATGCCGGTGGATTGAAATTTTAGTGTGACCGTCATTCGTTTGTCTTCATCCTCCAACCAGAACGGTGGGGCAGCAAGGCGGCAGGATCGGACCACCGCAGGCGCAAGTATCCATAACCCGCGCCGCCGGAAGCTTGCCAATCAGCACCGTCGCCGATCCTTTCAATATAGGATGCGGAAATGCAGGTGTCGCCAAATCTGTCACACGCGCCGCTGGCAGTTTCGAAACCAGAACGGTTGGACAACAAGGTGGCATGATCGGCATCGGTACCGGCGCAGGAGGCGGCGGCGCTGGCGGCGGTGCCGGCAGCGTGCATGCGTGCAGATCAGTTACACGGGCCTGTGGAAATCCCATGTTTATTCCTCCGTCCCTGGACCGGCACCGTCGCGGTCCAGATTACCATTCCCACCCCGAGCAATATCGACGCCGCGATCAATCAGCAACTGTAGGTAGGCATCAAAATCGCCTTCGTGATTGTCCATCGCAACAACATTCATTGCAAAGGCCACGATTTCCGCCGCCCCAAGCGGGGCTGGCATTGTCGCCAGATCGCCGGTTCCCAGCGTACCATCTGAATAGAGCACGCCAATGGCACAATTCACGGTTTCGTCATCCGGGTCGGCCAGATCAATGGTTTCCCCCGCTTTTTGCCGGTTTTCGGGCGTTGGGCGAAACACCCATTCCTCGGATGCAGCTAAAGCGCGGGTATTGTTGTCCGGCGCTTTGCCGATGTAATCGCGTGCGGCCAGGCAAGACCACCACACGCGCTCACGTGGCGGCAGCGCAACACCCAACAGACGCAGTACATCAATGTAGGCTTCCTTTTTGTCCAATTCAGCCAGAACAACATCCAATGCAGCGCTAGCCGGGGCATCAAGTTCAACACTGAGCCGCGCGTTGGCGTCGGCCAACATCCGGGCGGCGGGTACCTGCGGGACCTTGACCATATCTGCAAATCGTTCACTCATCGGTCGGACCCCTAGTTGATCATCGTCAGGCCGCCCTTGAGGGTCAGCATGGCATCGCCGTTTACAGTCGTCATCGGGCTTTTTGCATCCAGTTTGGCATTCGCCTGAACCTTGATCATCGTACTCTTGATTGTAATGCTTGTCGGATCCAGCTTGATCGATGACCCGCCCACTTTCAGTTCAATCGACTGCATTGCGGTGACGGTAATCTTGCCCGATTTGGCATCGACCTGAATATTGCCGGTGTTCACCGTGGTTGTCTTGTTCCCGGTCTTGATCGTTTCGGTGTTGTTGCCGGTCACGGTGCGGGTGGACTTGCCCTCGACCGTTTCGGTCTGGTCGGTCTTGATTTCGACCGTCTGGCTGCCGGTTTCAATCTTGAAAGTATGGTCGCCCTCTTTGATCGTTTCATCCACGTTCTTCTTGACCACCTGGCTCAGACAGCCGTCGCCGCCGTTGCCGCCTTTGTCCAGCTTGTCATAACCAACGGTAATGGTGGACATGTTCTTGACCAGCTTTTCATGATCCTTCTGCGCCTGAAAACGCACCAGTTCTTCGCCCTTTTTGTCCTCGAACATCAGCTCGTTGAACATCTCGGCGCTGCCACCTTTCGAGGACCGCGTCTTGATCCCGGTCTGCGTTTGATTGGCAGGCAGCGCATAGGGCGGCATGGTGTCCGCGTTGTACAGCATGCCGGTACAGATCGGCCGGTCCGGATCGCCCTCTTCGAACTGGATCACCACCTCCTGACCAATGCGGGGAATGCTGACCATCCCCCAGTTCTTGCCGGACCACGGCGTGACGACACGCACCCAGCAAGTCGTGTTCTCGTCTTTCTTGCCTTCGCGATCCCAGTGGAACTGCACTTTGATGCGCCCGTGCTTGTCGGTCCAGATTTCCTCGCCGCTTTTGCCAGTCACAATGGCGGTATGCAGCCCCGAAATCTCGGGCCATGGCGCGGTCAGGGGCGAGCGGTATTTGACTGATTTCGGCTGCGCCTCGAACTCGACCATGAACATCTCGCCGCCATCATCGGGGAATTCCAGCGCGCCGGTATCAAGGTCTTGTGAGTTCTTCTCGAACCCGTAACCCTCGGTCGTCTGCAGGTAATAGGTAGCCCCGGTGATCAGGAAATCATCGTTCTGGGCCTTTTCGGGATGTTCCTTCAACGTGAAGGTTTTGCCCACCTCCATCGCCCGGACTGAGGCGCGGCCCCGGCGGCGGTCGAACCGGGCATCTTCGGCCTCCATGCGCACCTGAGCACGGGTCGTGCCGAGCTTGGTTTCCTTATAATAATGTCCGGGTGCATCGTACAGCTCATAGCTTTTGTAGTTATGCGTAGCCTTGGTCTTTGTGTTCGCCCGCACATCCAGCTTGGCGTTCGGCGTGTTGAAATCGAAATCCCGCAGCGACACGACGCCCGGTACGACCTCTTGCGAGCTAGCCCATTCCGACACGCAATCCGGCAGGCGCTGTTTATAGTCATCGCCTGGGCGATATTCGACCGTCGATATGCCTTCGATGGGCTTGTGCGCGGAAACATCGTCGCACAGCACGAGCGTTTCCAGCTTACGCTCGGCATTCGCGTAGTCGAAATAATAATAGATGCCCTCTTCCTGCATCAGACGCGAGATGAAATCGAAGTCGGTTTCCCGGTACTGCACGCAGTATTCCCGCTGCTGATAACTGGCGCTCAGACTCTTTTTGAAGTCCGAGAACGCGTACTCGCCGAAGATTTTTTCGATGATCTGCACGGCGGTCATGTTCTGGAAAATGCGGCTGTCGGTGGTCTGATCCAGCATCCAGAACCAGGGTCGCAATTCTGCCAGCAATTGTACAAAGCCATCCCGCAGTGCCAGCCGTTCAACGCGAACAATCGTGCCGGTGAACTTGCGCTCGGCCCCCTTGGCGGCGGCCATGTGGATGGTCATGATCTTGCCCAGCAGCTTGTCCAGCGCGATGGACTTGTCCGGCGACAGAACCTCGACCTGAATGTCCGTTAGCTCGCCCAGCTTTTCCGTCACAATCGCCCGCCGGATGACAAGCTCGTCTTCGCCATAGCTGTATGAGCCGGTGATCCGAAGGGGCCACTCTTTACTTTGCATACCTTGCGCCATTTACCGTTCCTTCCAAATCTCGTTCGACACGCCGTTACAGATCGGCCAGCAAAGCCGCCAGTTCCGGGTCCATTTCATCTTCATCCCCGTCATCCCCCGCATCATCATCAAATGCCGAGAGAAAATCATCCAGACCGCCAGCGTCATCGTCCTCAATATCCAGGTCGAAGTCATCGTCATCCAGATCCGATGTGTCGTCATCGCCGAGGTCAAGATCTGGATCGGAATCATCGTCCAGACCCAGATCATCCATATCAAACTCATCGTCCGAGACCGCCTCTTCCGCCTCGGGCTCATCCGGCACATCCGGTGATGGCGCCGGAGCCGGGACGCCTGACCACGGCCCTAGCAACTCCTGACCAGCGACCGAGTTGAACGATCCCAGCCTGATCTCATCCCGCCCTTTGACAGACAGCAGGGGCATATAACCGCGCTGAACCGAATGTTCGTGCTTGTCCAAACTGATATTGCGCTCGGTGCAGGGCAGAGCCATCTGATCGCCATAGCGGTCGTTTACGAAATGATAAGGCATTCCACCAAGGCTCATGACTGAACCCAAATTCATCGCTTTGCCATTCTGCTTGAATGACCGTGCAAGTAAGATCGTCACTAGCACCGCTGGATTGGCCCAGAGCATTCCGCGCAATCCTTCAGCCTCGGTGAATTCCTCGAATTCAAACTCATAAATTGGTTCGGAATTGGCCCCGTATGGCCGACGCAGCAGAAAGCGTGGCGAAGCAAGCCCGACATGCCCGGCTTCAGGCATCATGCGGAACGTGTCCCAAGCCTTGACCACCAATGGGTGGCGGTCGTCTTTCTTGATGTCCAGATAGGCGGGTGTAATAGCGCTGATAAAGGGTGCATCCACATGTGCAGCAACCCGGCCCACGCGCCCGAGAAGTTCTGCATGAGGCGGGGTCTCCTCGAAAGTATAAAGACCGATCATCGCGGAATATCCTCCACGTCCGTTCTCTTCATCTAGCGGCTCTTCGGTCAACAATCGCACAAGCCCGGTTTGGGCCAGATCCTCTTCGGCGGCCAGATCGGCGGCGATTTCTTCAGCGGATACATCGTAGAGGATCACATCCAGCGTATCGTCATCTTCGACGCTGCGGGCGATCAAATCCAGACTGCGCCATTGCGCCTCGACTGACTGAAATTCGGGATGATGCAGAACCAGCCGCATCGCCGTACTCAGCGCGTCATCTACCGCAGTCTGCATAGCGGCGACATCGGGACTGGGTAGTTTGTGGATATGCGGCCCAACCACGCGCTTCAACAGATCGTCCACCGGAGAGGGTTGCGCCAATTCACCGCCGGTATCACCGATTAGCTTCTGAAAATCGCTCAGTTTAAGATCAGCTCGTACGGTGTTGCCACCCGAAGACTTGCGCGGTGGAACCACAGCCTGGCCAAATTCCTCTCCCCATGCGGTCAGCTGTTTTGCCGCGTGATCCGCCGTTGCTCCGGCACTCAATTGGCCTTTCAGGCCCGCCAGACCCTCAAAAAGCTCAACGTTTTCGTACAGCTCATCGGGATGCAGGTCGTCGAGCTCATTCAGTTTCACCTCAATCCCTGCGCCATCCTTCCCGATAGGCAGCACAAGGGTGGTGGCGAAGCCGGCGATCACATCCTCAACCGTATCCGAATCCAGCAGGATCGGTTTGCGCGCGGCCAAAGCGTCCCCCGTCTCGATCTGGCCCCTCGCAGAACGGCCCGAGAAATCGCCAAAAACTGCTATACGAAAACGGCTACGCTTCAAGCGTTCAGGATCGGGCCTGTCGGCGCTCATCCGACCAAAAGCGAGCATCGGTTCCCCATCCGGTTTGGCCCCTTCCGAAGCGACCTCTTTACCGGTGCCCTCGGATTCGTCATCGTCCGACAGCAGATCGTCCAAATCAAAGTCATCTGCGTCATCGGACATAGTCTCTGCTTCATCCGAGTCATCCAGCAAACTGTCCAAATCAAGATCGTCCAGATCAGTCTCGGCACTTTCGGATCCTGATACGTCATCGGACGAGTCATCATCGTCGAACAGGTCGTCCAAATCCAAATCGTCGAGGTCTTCCTCGGATGTATCCGCCGCGTCATCATCCTCAGACGCGTCGCTGCTTAGCAGATCGTCCAGATCGAGGTCATCCAGCTCATCAGGCACAGGATCTTCTTCATCCGTGTCGTCCAGCAGACTGTCTATATCCAAATCGTCCTGATCAGTCTCGGTGCCTTCAGCTTCTTCTGCATCGCCGGTCGTGTCGTCATCGCCAAGCAGGCTGTCCAGATCCAAGTCGTCGAGATCTGCCTCGGAAGTATCCCCAGCGTCTTCTCCTTCGGTCGCGTCGCTGTCTAGTAGGTCGTCCAGATCGAGGTTGTCGTCTTCACCTTCTGATACGGGACTGTCATCGTCTGACGGGTCATCTTCGAAAAGTTCATCCAGCTCCAAATCGTCCCCGTCTGCTTCCTCCGCAGTAGCCTCGGAACCCTCATCATCCAAGGCAAGGTCTCCGAGCAGATCGTCCAGTTCAACCTCATCCGAGGTCTCCTCCTCGGTCGCGCTGTCTGACAAATCGCCTAGTAAAGCATCCAAATCGTCAACGTCATCCGCACTTTCCTCGGGCACGTTCTCTGCCAGATCGCCGAGAACATCATCTAAATCTTCTGCGTCATCCGCGCTATCGAGATCCGGAATTGCTGCAAGGATATCATCCGATTCATCATCCTGATCCATGTCTTCTGGTGCCATGTCGGCAATATCGCCCAAAAGATCATCGATGCTGCTGTCTTCAGTGTCCTCCTCGGGCGCAGCGTCGGCAAGGTCGGATAGTATGTCATCACTCTCGTCGTCGTCATCGGCCTCTTCAACGACCGGTAGCGAGGCCAACGCGTCTGCTGAGGAGGTATCCTCCAGCGCTTCGTCATCCGGTGCCAAATCCGCGAGGTCGCTCAGCAGGCCATCTACAGGGCTGTCATCCAGGGCATCATCTGGCGCAGCATCAGCGAGATCGGACAGGATGTCACTGCTGTCGTCGATGTCCTCGGCTTCGTCAACATCCGGCAGGGACGCCAGAGTATCGCTGGCTAAACTACCCTCGGTGGTGTCCTCAACCGGCGCCATTTCGGCAAGTTCACCAAGCAGATCATCAACACTACTGTCTTCAGACTCGACCTCCGGCTCTGCTTCGGCAAGGTCGGACAGGATTTCGGAATAATCGGTTTCGGTTGCTTCTTCTGTCTCTGGGAGGGACGATAGCGCCTCTTCTAGGGAATTGTCCTCGGCAACAGCATCTGAGGCCTGATCTGCGAGGTCGGACAAAATACCTGTTGCCTCATCTTGCGCCTCGTCTTCTGCCATGTCTGGAACTGAAGACAAGACGTCTTCGACCGAAGTATCTTCTACGGGCTCTTCGGGGGTTGCACCTGCCAGATCAGACAGCACGTCAGCGGTCATGTCGGTTTCGTCGTCGCTTGCAATCGCTTCCGGTAATGAAGCCAAAGCATCGTCCAGGGACGTATCCTCAGGCGGGTCTTCGGGAGCATTGACAGATAGGTTCGATAAGACGTCTGACGTCTCATCCGGATGTTCGACGACCTTGGTTTGGGGCAGCGTCGCCAATGCCTCGGCCACCGAGTGATCCTCGGGAGCGTCCTCGGGGGCCAACTCCCGCAATGCATCCAGTGTCGACGCTGGGTCAGGATCTTCAACCGGGCCGCTTGCCAGCGTCGCCAACAGTCCAGGATCGGCCAGAATCTTTTCGATTAACGCCTCGGCTCCGGCCTTGCCGTCCATATAGGCCATGAGCGTGGCTAGCTGAGTGCGCGCGTCCAGTAGTTTCTGCAGCGGTTCAATCTTGGCCGCGATCTGGGCCGGGTTGAAATCACCCATCTTCTCAAATGTCAGGTCCACCGACAGATTGCCATCACCTGTCAGAGTATTGGGCACCGAAAATGCAACACGAGGAGCCATCGCCTTCATGCGGTCATCGAAGTTGTCGACGTCGATCTCGAGAAATTTGCGGTCGGAAATCGAGACGGCTTCGGCCTTGGACTTCCCGGACAGATCACTCAGAACTCCCATCACGAACGGCAGCTGAACCTTTTTCTCGGCCCCGTACAATTCGACATCGTATTCGATCTGAACCCGCGGCGCCCTGTTGCGTGCAATGAACTTCTGAGAACTGTCAGCCATCGCCCTGCCCTTTCAACTCCGCAACCTCGCGACGCAATGCTTTCACTTCGACAAGCAGTTCCTTAACGCGATCGTCAACTATGTCCGTTTCGCTGCGTACCAGTTCACGAAGATGCGAAAACTCTTCGACTGACTCGTCTTCGACCGCTGACTGCATCGTATTGACCAGTAAACCAATGAACAGGTTCAACACTGAGAACGCAGTTATGACGATAAATGGAACAAAGAATAACCACGCAGTTGGATGTGTTTCCATCACGGGACGCACGATGCCCATCGACCAGCTTTCCAGCGTCATGATCTGGAACAGCGAATACAAGGACCGGCCCAGCGTGCCGAACCATTCGGGAAAATCGGGGCCATACATCAGCGTAGCCATGACAGCAAAGACATAGAACACGATCGAGATCATAATGATCACTGCGCCCATGCCCGGCAACGCATCAAGCAAGGCCTGTACCACAGCCCGCATCTGTGGAATGACTGACAAAAGGCGCATGGCGCGAATGACCCGCAGCCCTCGCAAGGCTGAAAGGCCATCGCGATTGGGCAACAGGCCCAGTGTTACGACCACAAGATCAAAGATGTTCCATGCATTTCTGAAGAAACTTAGCCGGTAAGCATAAAATTTCAGCAGCAACTCGGCCACGAAAATACCTAGGACGATGCTGTCAAACGTGGTCAGGAGATGGCCAACACTGGCCTGTATGGACGCCGAAGTCGACAATCCCAGCGTGATCGCATTAAAGATGATCACGCCAAGAATGGTGTTGGTCACAGCCTTGCGTTCAACAAATGCACGCACGGTGTCGCGGAGCGTTTCGCTCTTCTCGATACCGGTATCCAACATGGCCTCCTGTCGTCTAGCATCTGTTGGGCGCACAAGTGGCGCGCCCAACGTGTCAGGGTTCGATCAACCTACAGCGTCGCTGATGTTGTCGATCATACCTTTCACGGTCTTGATGTTGGTGAACATGTTCTTGGCTTCCGTTGCGATGGTTTTCTTATCCAACGCCTTGATCTTGTCGATGATCGCGGTGTCGTCCACTTTCAGCCCATTGCCTTCCATCAACGCGTTCATATCATTTAGGAAATTCTCGCGATCTTCCAGCTTCTTTGAAAGTTCACTGGCCGAGCGTTTGACGTTCATACATTCAGCGCCCAACTTGATCCCCTCTTTGAGGGTCTTGGAGCCTCTGGCCGCCTTCATCAATTTGTCTGCCGAAGCGCCCAGATCATCCACTTTATGACGTGTCTTCGTCGTATGTTCGCGGTATTTCTCGCGTGCTTTCTTTGCGTCCTCCGCCTTGCCTTTCACCGCTTTCGCTGCGAAATCCAGCATATTCTTGGCGATGGTCTTGGGGTCTTTGCCCTTTGTAACTTCCTCACCCATCGCAATAGCTTTGGCGGTGAATTTCTTAATCGCCTCCAACGGCTTTTTCGGCGAAATACCGGATGTATCCGTGATACCTTGTCGCTCGGCCGCCTGCATGATGACAGATTCACGCAATTTCATGTAATTCTGGATTGCCTTATACAGGTCCTTGCGCAGCTTTTCCTCACCCTTGAGCTGTTGCTGAAGCTCCTTGCCCAGAGAATACACTTGCTTGGCAATGGTCTTGTAGGCCATCGCATCTGCGCCCGAAGATGCCACCAACCTCGCGACTGCGCCACTGATCTTGATGACGCCCATGGTTACCTTCACCGTGGTTTTTATGCGCGCCTCTTTCAGCAGCTTGTCTTTGTTCGCTTCGTCTTTCAGCTTCTTTTCGATCGCCACCTTGGCCGCACCTTCGGCGGAGGCCATGGCATTCTTGATCGACTGATTGACGCCCTGGATCAGCTTTTCCGCCTCGTCCTGGGATTTTTTCCCAGGCGTCTTCATCAACTCCCCGACTTTTTTGTCGAGCCGGACAGCCTCTTGAGTGATCGTCTTTTCGTAGTCGTCCAGCACCTTCATGCCGGCATCTTCCAGACGTTTCAGCGCGGTTGAGGGTACCGGTGCGGGCTTTTTCAGCTTACCCGATTTCGTGATCTCGAATTCTACATCAACCCGGTATTTTGGGATTTCGATGTATTCAAGCTTTGGCTTCGACCGGATCAGATCGACGACGTAAAACTTGTGCTTGGTAACTGTTGTCTTTGCCATCTTGGGACTCCTCCACTGGCGATAATCTATTGAGTTATGATCCGTCCGAATGGCGGCCTTTGTCAGTCAAACCCATAAGTGAATTCGCCGTCTGTGACCTCGATCACCACTTTTGAAACTTCGTGCCCTTCCATCATACGACGAAGGAACTCAGCCGAGATATCAGGCAGCATCGTATTGGTCACAATCGCGTCGATCATGCGGCCTCCGCTGTCCAATTCCTGGCAACGATTGACGATCTCTTCGACCACTGAGTCAGAGTATTCGAAGGGCACGCCATGAGCGTCCTGAACACGTTTTTTGATCCGGCCCAGTTGCAGTTTGGTGATCTCGCCCAACATTTCAGGGCTCAGCGGGTAGTAGGGGATCGTGACCAAACGTCCCAAAAGCGCGGGCGGGAAAACCTTGAGCAGCGGATCACGCAGCGCTTTGGCCATCCCCTCGGGGTCGGGCATCAAGTCGGGGTCCGCACACATATCCATGATCATCTCGGTCCCGACATTCGAAGTCAGCAGAATCAGAGTATTCTTGAAATCAATTACGCGACCCTCGCCATCTTCCATCACGCCCTTGTCGAAGACCTGAAAGAAAATTTCGTGTACATCAGGATGCGCTTTTTCGACCTCATCCAACAGAACAACCGAATACGGTTTGCGTCTTACCGCTTCGGTCAGCACACCGCCCTCGCCGTAGCCGACATAACCCGGAGGTGCCCCTTTCAAACTGCTGACGGTATGAGCTTCCTGATATTCGGACATGTTGATCGTAATGACGTTCTGTTCACCACCGTACAAAACCTCGGCCAGTGCCAGCGCGGTTTCCGTTTTGCCAACACCACTGGTACCTGCGAGCATGAACACACCGATCGGTTTGTTCGGATTGTCCAGTCCCGCACGGCTGGTTTGAACCCGCTTGGCGATCATCTTCATCGCGTGGTCCTGACCAATCACACGCTTGGCCAGGCGTTCTTCGAGATTCAGAATGGTCTCGATTTCGTCTTTGACCATGCGGCCGACGGGGATACCTGTCCAGTCACCGACGACGCTGGCCACCGCCTGATGATCGACGATGGGCAGGATCAGCGGGATATCACCTTGTAACTTTTCCAGTTCTGCATTCTTGGCCTTCAATTCGGCCAGCAGTGCCTCCCGGTCGATGGGTTGCGTATCCGGGGCTTCATCGGTCGCGGCTTCACCCTCGGCTGTTCCAGTTCCTTCAACCTCCTGACCACCCTCGCGCAGCTTGGCACGCAGGTCGAGAATTTCTTCGACCACCTTTTTCTCGGCGTCCCAACGTCCAGTCAATTCTGCCAGTCGCGCTTCCTCAGCCACTTTCGCGGCATTCACCGCTTCGCGCCGCTCGGCTACGTCATACCCTGCTGTCTCATCCCGCTCGATGATTTCTAACTCAGTCGTCAATGCCTCGATCCGCCTTTGGCTGTCGTCGACTTCCGCCGGAACCGCGTGCTGGGATACCGCAACGCGGGCACAGGCGGTGTCCAGAAGGCTGACTGATTTGTCGGGCAACTGACGCGCGGGGATGTAGCGAGCCGATAGCGTCACCGCCGCCTCGATCCCTTCGTCCAGAACTTGCACACGATGGTGTTTCTCCAGCATCGAGGCGATACCGCGCATCATCAGGACAGCTTTTGGAATATCTGGCTCTTCAACATGCACGACCTGAAAACGCCGGGTCAGGGCCGGGTCTTTCTCAATGTATTTCTTGTACTCAGCCCATGTTGTCGCGCCGATTGTACGCAATGTACCACGCGCGAGCGCTGGTTTCAGAAGGTTAGCCGCATCTCCTGTCCCTGCGGCACCACCAGCACCAACCAATGTATGCGTTTCATCAACAAACATTACGATCGGCGTCGGGCTGGCCTGCACCTCGTCAATCACCTGACGCAGGCGGTTTTCGAACTCACCCTTCATCGAAGCCCCAGCCTGTAATAGACCCACATCCAACACCAGTAAGCGCACATCCTTCAATGCCGGTGGCACGTCACCACGTGCAATCCGCAGCGCAAACCCTTCAACCACCGCCGTTTTACCGACGCCAGCCTCACCAGTTAAAATCGGGTTGTTCTGACGGCGGCGCATTAACACATCGACGATCTGCCGGATTTCCTCATCGCGACCCACAATCGGATCGATCTCGCCGTTGCGCGCCTGTTCAGTCAGGTCAGTGCAGAACTGCTCCAATGCCTCACCTTTACCCATCGCGCCGGGTGCCATCGCACTGCTGGCCTCACCAGGTTCGGCCCCACCCCCAACATTGGAACCATCCTGTGCGCCCAACGTATCCTCAGGAGAACCATCTGTGGCCTCGGCAAAGCTGTCGGCCAGATCATCCGCGCCTATCTTCGCAAGCTCGGGCGACATACTGCCCAGAATATTGCGCAGCGCGGGCGTCTTGAGCATGCCCAAAATCAGATAACCCGTGCGTACTTTGCTATCGGAGTATAAAAGCGAACCCCAGACCCAGCCGCGTTCCATCGCATCCATTAGATGGTCGGAGAGGTCCGAGATCGAGGACGCCCCGCGCGGCAGCATATCCAGACTGCGGGTCAGTTCCGACGCGATCTTGCCCGGATCCAGATTATAGTGCTGGATGATCCGGTGAATGTCGCTGTCTTGGCCATTAAGGATTTGATGCAACCAATGCTGGATCTCGACATAAGGATTGCCGCGCATCTTGCAAAATACAGTGGCCCCTTCGATCGCTTGATAGCCCAGCTTGTTTAGCTTGCCGAAAAGCGAAACACGGCTGATTTCCGTCATATTCAATACCTCTCGTTGGGTGCCAGTTCTTTGGCCTCGAATTCTTGTGTCGTGTAGCCGGGGTACAGAATCAGATCATCTGCATCCGGCTGGGTTGTGTCCGCTTCATTGCGGCTTTTGATCCAGCTTGTGTGACCCAGCTGCGTCGTGCCGCCCAGCGATGCGCGGGGCACTTCGTCACCGGCCAGAACCAGATTGATCTCCCAATCCAGAGTGTCGCCGACATAGGTGCGTAGGATCGCCTCTAACCGCTGCTGCGACAGGCCGCCGGGAAGCAGGCGTTTGTAGTCTTCTAGTGAAACCGGCCCTATCCGGATTCGAAATTTGGCCGACCGAGACCAAACCCGGCTCCCGATGCTGGTTGACTGTCCCAGACGAGCGGGCCCACCCAGTTGCCAGGTATCATCGGGCTCAAGTTCCAACCAGGATCCTACAAATTGTTGGATGTGTGCCTCGACGCCGAAATAGTCGGACAGTATCGCGATTAGACCTTCAGCTGTCTTGGTGCCCGATCCCAGATGCCCAGCGAAAAATCGGCGTAGAATGTCCGACATCGCATCGCGATCTACGAACGACTGCCCTTTAAAACCGGCCAAAGCAGCCACCCGCTGTTCGAACGGATCATCCCCACGATCAAAGCTGGGGGCCGGTTCGGCTGCTGACCATGCGCGGTACAGCAAGCTCATCATTCGGTGCGTCAGCATGTCGGCAAAAGCGACAAAAGTAGGATCGCGGTGATTACGTTGCCGGTCGCGGGCAAATTCCGTCAAGTGCAACGGCAAAGGGCCTTGCGGGCCGAAGAATCCAAAGAATAGGTTGTTCAGCTTGCCGGGTGCGTTTTCTGACGCCGGTTCAAAACGGGTTAGAGTATTGGGAGGAAAGGCCAGTGACACATCCTGCCCCAACCGCACTTTGTCTTCGCGCGGACGGCGGGATTCGCCCAACCTCGGTGCATCGGAATAATGCGCCTCGATCACCCGAAGTGCCTGAAAGACATGATGCCTTTCAGGGTCTGCCGCCAGCGCGGCAAGCAGGCTCAAATGATCCTGCCCAGGCCGGCTGCTGGTCGCCATCTGGCAATCTCTCCTCGTCTTTCGGTTTTCAGAACGGTTTCCGTGAAACTGTTGATCGTCGTATATTTACGGAAGAACCGTTCAAGCACGGCACCCAGAACATATACGCTGGTGCCTTCGTAAAAGCTTTCATCAAACCCCAACGTGATCTCCAGACCGCGCACGGCTGTGCTGAGCACTTCGTCGCTCATCCGACGCACGATTGGGCGACTGGTAACAGACGCCACGCCTTCCAACTGTTTTTCGGTCACCCGATTTCCCAGAGGAGCATAGATCCCCAACAACTCGCGCAGCGCGCCTGCACCGCCTTCCGCGCCATCACCAGAGATCGAAAGATAGTTCAGACTCAAATGGCTGATTAATTTCCAGGCTGCATCCCCCTGAGCCAACGTCGCATGAGGTCGAGTTGGGGTTACGGGTGTGCGTACCGATTTTACTGGCCCACCTTCTGGCAAATGGAACACATCTGTCCCTCCCGCCGCAAGCAGCATAGGAAGATCCCGGTTCGAGCACAGCGCCTCAACCGCCAACTGGTCAAGCGATCCGGGGTAAGGAGCCTGAGCCCGATCTACCAGCGTCAGATACACTTCAGAGCCCAGATAAGATGTGCGAACTCCGCGCAACCGTTCTTTTTCATTCCGTTGCCGCATCCGACGCTTGACCGTGTAATAGGCCGAGTGGTTATCGCCCGCAGCTGTCAGATCGGTGTCGCTGTAGAACGGGCGGAAAGGAATGTCCCCTTCTTCATCGGACTGAATCCCGGTCACGCGATCAATCGAAAATATCTCATAATCCAAACCAGCTGTCCGGTTCGGCACAACATGGTGCTCGGCGTCCATTTGCGTGATATGAACCCGGTCACATCGGCGGTGAAACAGATTGACAGCCGGAACTGTGTTCAGCGCAAATGCCGCAGGCGTAACCGCCGGAGCGACATCGCGCATCCCGTCCTGCAGCAGGATATAAATATCAACATCACTGCCCGCCGACTGTTTCAAAGCCTGTTGCAAGCCGGTCAATTCGACGAACAGGAAACGTTCGGGCATTGCGAAATATTCCTGCAACAGACGATAGCCGTCAAAGGATTGGCGCGGTGTCGGCAGCAAAGCTTCGTCAGGCTCGAACCCTTTAGGGATAACATCTGCCTGGTTTAGGCGAACGGTCCAGTCCGCACGCCGATCTGTCGACCGCCCTGTCAGGCCTACGCATTGAGTCGCCAGCAATTCATGAAGCGCCCATGCCTTGCCGCTCTGGGTGTCCAGATGCAGCACAAGATCGTCCAAACCCAGTTCTGCCATAGGTTCGCCGTCGGTGCGTCTCAAACGCAACCGGATGCCAGCCCGGGCGTCAGTTTCCTTGGCCACACCTGCTGCGACCAGTTCACCGCGCCCGTCAATGTATTCGGCTTCGGTAATCTCAATCGGCCACAGTGTCATGTCGGCCGAGGTCCTGAATTCACACGCGGTCTGCTCTCCCTCCGCCAAGTATGAACGCAACGTCGCACCACGTGGAATCGTATAGCCCTCTTTGAGGGCGGCATTACCAACGTCCGGTTCAAACTGCGCAATCATCATGGATGGAGTCGGCGCCAGATAATGCGGATAGACAATTTCCAGAAGGTTCGACGTGAATGTCGGGAACTGCATTTCCAGTTCCAACTGCACGCGCGCCGCCAGAAAAGCGCTACCCTCTAGCAGGCGTTCTACATAGGGATCGACAACTTCGATCCCTTCCATCCCCAGACGGGACGCGATCTTGGGATAAGCGGCAGCGAACTCTGCCCCCATTTCGCGAAGAAAGGCAAGTTCAGTTTCGTAGTGTTTGAGCAGGCGGGTATCCATCGCACTAACTCCGCTCGATCGCGACTTCGCCGGTCGTAATATCAACGCGACTGCGTAGGTAGAGCTCCAAAGGCATCGGCTGAGCCCACATTACAGCGCGAATATCGTATTCTACATGCATTTCGCCCGATCCTTTTTCGGACCGCAAATCAACCGAGACCGAGCCCTTCATAATACGAGGTTCGAATACCTCGATCGAATCCGCGATAGAGCGTTGGATTCGCTGGGCTTGTCGCAGTGTTGAAAACGACCCCGAGCTTTCGCGGATGCCGTAATTTAGAACAGATTTCGACGCGTAGGGATAAGTATCTTCGTCAATCAGATCGGATTGATCTGTGGTATTGAGCAACAAGGACAGATCACGCTGAATGATTTCTCTCAGGCGGCCCACGTCGATCACACGAGAGTCGCGCCCTTCCTTTTTCTGATCCGGCGCGTCGTCCGTCAGCCGATCCAGAAGCGAAGGCTGCAAGCGTTCGGCAAGGGTCTTCTCAGCCATCTCCCGCCGTTTCCCCGGCCGCGGCGGCCACGTTCAGTACCAATTCGCGCACATCCAACAAAGCAATATCGGATTTGTCCGTGGTCAGTATGCGCTGACCCAGGCCGGTAAAGGTATCAGATCCCGCATCGACCCAACTTGTCGCGCGCGCCAACCGAGCGGCATCGTCTCCGTGTTCTGTCGTGCCCGGGTATCGGGTAGGGATCAACGCCGCAATTTCTCCACCACTGGCAACAGTCAAAGTGCAGGCCGTCCAGACGGCGTCACGCAGGTCGCTGGGTGGTTCGATTTCAAGTCGAGCAATCTGAGCAAACGGGAGCCAGAAATAGCGCCCGTTCACAATAACCTCCAGCACCGGACCCAGACGCATGTCAGCATCCGCGATCCATTCGAACGTTTCGCCATTCACGGTACCTGACGTTGCGGGGGCCGCGTCGAAGGCTTTCGCCCGCATCTCGGCAGCTTGTTCAAGGTTCCCACCCGCGGTCAACTTCTGGGCTTCAATCAGATGCGCCAGCCATTCTTCGGGCTCGCCAAAGATCATCGGAGTTTTCTCGGCCGCAAAGACCTTTTCGCGATACACTTCGCAAATGATGGCCTCGCGATAGGTCTTGGCCATCATTGTGGCCGCCTCATCCATTTCCGCGCTCAGCTTCAGTTGAGTGATCGCGCGTTTCCAATCACCCATGACGCAAAGTAATTGAAACAGGAAAATTCGTAGCTTTGCATCGGCTGGATTTGCCCGGATTTTATCTTGCAGCGCAGTTAGCGTGGCAGTCAGATCGCCTGTTCTTAGATGTTCTTCTGGCGTCATGAAGCCCTCGCGTCGTCAGGATGTTAAAAAAGGAAACAGCCTTGGCGGGGAATATACCGCCAAGGCCAATTTTTTTCTCCAAAAATCAGCTGACGTCGCCGGTTTCCAGATTCCACTTGAACTCGTTGCAGTCGCTGAGCTTGCCGGTTTTGAAATCGGCGATCTTGTACTTGATCGAGATGCCGCGATACGCGACGGTCCACTGTTCTGATGGAATCGATTCTTCGCCGCCAGACACAGAATAGCTGTCAACGATGGCATCACGCAGTGTGAAGATCAGATATGGCTCCATTCCTTTCTTTTCATCATCACCGGAACGGCACAGATGAATGGTCATCTCACCGTTGGACTTGCCCGAAGCAACATAGGTCATGAGTTTTGCCGAGGCTTTGCTGAGCTCGGTGCTCAGCGTGACTTTGCCGAAATTTGCATTCGCATAACCACGCTGGGTGGTGCCCATGTCGCCCATATCCAGGGTGCGCGCGACCTCCCAGCTGATCTCTTTACAAGCGATCCAATCGGTATGTTGTTTTTCCCTGGCCTCACCGGGGAAGTCCATCTTGATGAATACGTTTTCCATTTTACCTTCCTTCAAGGGCTAATGATGACACTGAGATATTCGAGGTTTGAAATGGCGGCAGTGAAGCACTTCACCCGCCGCCACATTTTTTTTTCGGTTTAACCGGCTTTTTCCGACGGAAGTTTCGAAACTAGGCGCAGAGACACCGATAGCCCCTCAAGCTGGTAGTGTGGGCGTAAGAAAAACTTGGACGTGTAGTATCCGGGGTTCCCTTCTACGTCCTCAACAACAACCTCGGCGGAAGCCAGCGGTTTGCGCGCCTTCTCAGCTTCAGCAGAAATATCAGCGTTGAAGTCAACATACTGGTTGATCCAGTCCTGCAACCAGGATTCCATATCCTGACGGCTTTTGAACGAACCAACTTTGTCCCGCACCATGCATTTTAGGTAGTGAGCAAACCGGCAGGTCGCAAACAGATATGGCAGACGAGCAGCCAGATTGGCGTTCGCGGTCGCGTCAGCATCGTCATACTCGGCGGGTTTATGCAGCGATTGCGCACCGATGAAGGTGGCAGCGTCGCTGTTTTTACGGTGGATCAACGGCATCATGCCATTCTTGGCCAGTTCCGCTTCGCGCCGGTCCGAAATCGCAATCTCGGTTGGGCATTTCATGTCAACGCCACCGTCGTCGGTCGGGAAGGTGTGCGCTGGCAGGCCCTCAACGGTACCGCCGCTTTCCACACCGCGGATCCGCGAGCACCAACCATATTCCTTGAAAGACCGATTGATGTTTACCGCCATGCCATAGGCCGCATTCACCCAGCTATAGCTGTCGCTATTCGCACCGGTGGTGTCTTCCTCAAAGGCGAACTCCTCGACCGGTTCGGTTTTGGAACCATAAGGCAGACGCCCCAAGAAGCGCGGCATGGCCAGGCCCACATATTTGGAATCTTCACTTTCACGCAGAGACCGCCAAGCAGCATATTCCGGGGTCTGGAAGATCTTGGTCAGGTCGCGCGGGTTAGCCAATTCTGACCAGCTGTCCATCTGGAACAGGCTGGGCTTGGCACCGGTGATAAGCGGCGCATGGGCAGCAGCGGCAATCTTCGACATTTCACCCAACAGTTCGATATCCTGCGGGCTGTGATCGAAATGATAGTCTGCAACCAATGAGCCATAAGGCTCACCACCAAACTGGCCAAACTCTTCTTCGTAGAGCTTCTTGAAGATCGGCGACTGATCCCACGCGGTACCTTTGAACTTGCGCAAAGTCTTGTGCATGTCCTTTTTCGAGATGTTCATCACGCGGATTTTCAGCATCTCATCGGTTTCGGTGTTGTTCACCAGATAGTGCAGACCACGCCACGCGCTTTCCATCTGCTGGAAATCGGCATGGTGCAAGATCAGGTTAACCTGTTCGGTCAACTTCTTGTCGATTTCAGCAATGATGCCTTCGATCGAGCGCAGCGCATCGTCCGAAATAAGGCCGGTGTTGGCCAGGGCCTGTTCGGCCAGTGTCTTCACTGCGCTTTCAACGGCAGTCTTGGCCTGGTCCGATTTCGGGCGAAATTCCTTGGTCAGCAGAGCTTCGAACTCGGATGATCCAAATGCGGTTGCGCCTTCGGCGGCTTCTACCTTGGCTTCTTCATCGGCCATCTTTTACTCCTCCTCAGCAGCGTCGTTGCCCGGCTTGGGCTGGGCTGCCAGTGTCTTTAGCAGGCTGGGATCCTGCATAATTTTTGAAATCAGATCCTCGGCCCCGGTTTTGCCATCCATATAGGTCATGAGGTTGGACAATTGTGTGCGTGCATCCAACAGCTCTTTCAGCGGTTCGACCTTGGCCGCGATCGCGGCCGGGCTGAAATCATCCATGCTTTCAAAGGTGATATCTACTGCCAGATTGCCTTCGCCTGTCAGGGTGTTGGGCACCGTGAACGCAGCGCGCGGCGCCATCGATTTCATCCGGTCGTCGAAATTGTCTACATCAATTTCCAGGAATTTCCGGTCCGCAACGGCGGGCTGCTCGACCTCGGATTTGCCAGCCAGATCGCTCATGACGCCCATGACAAACGGCAACTGTACTTTCTTCTCGGCTCCATAAAGCTCGACATCATATTCGATCTGAACTCTCGGAGCCCTGTTCCGGGCTATGAATTTTTGTGAACTGTCAGCCATCTGTTGCTCCTCGACTCATCCGTCAGCTTTTTGTTTCGATCCACGTTCCAGCGCTATCGCCGGAAACGTATCAAAATCCATCGTCATCATCATCTTTCAATCCGCCGATCTGGCGCACTTCGTCTAGACCCTCTTTGGCCATATCTTCGATAATCGTCATAAAATCTGCATTCACAAGCCGCTTTGCCCGTTCCAACAAAATCGGTAGCGGGCTGGAAGGTTCGCAGCGCGCATAATAATCCATAATGCGTTCCAACATTCGGGTAACGTCTTCGGGCGAGTTGACCGCACCACCGCCTGCGGGCGCAGCAGCTGGTCTTGATCCTGATTTAGCCGCGGGTGCATCCATTTCGTCCACGTCGTCATCTGCGGTGTCACCGACATCAGCGTAACGGGACATCGCCTGCTTGATGCTCTTCAATGCGTCAATCAAAGGGTCCAGATTCGGGCCTTCTCCCGGGGTCTTGTCAGCAAAGACAGCATCGATAGAGTTTACATTCTCAAGCGCTGATGCAACCGCTTCCGCGTTGGCGGAAAGTGTTTCTTCATCAGTATCCTTGAAAGCGGCGGCAACGCTGTTTTCGTCCGGGATGTCGTCCAGATCGGCCGGCATGTTTATGCGGCCATCGACAACATCTAGATGACGTAGGGTGATGCGTCCGAAAGTTCGGCTTTCCGTCAAGCCAGTGCGACGTAGCGCTCGTACCATACGTTCAGTCGAGGCCAGACCACGCACCGCGTTGATCCGCATCGTCGCGTCGCCATCATCTTCGTCCAACTCAGGGTGGCAAGTATCCCAGAATTCATCCAGCAGAGATCTGACGTAATTTATCGAAGCTGAAAATTCAGTAAGACCCTTTGTATGCAAAACCGCTTCGGCCAGGTAGATCGCGGCGCGCAAATCATGGCTCTGTTCCATAACCGCTAGCGCTTTGGCCTCGACATCAGCCCAATCTTGTTCTTCAGCGGCGACGACCTCGTCGCCCATCTGACGTTCTTCCCCTGGCTGAGCCGCGATCTCAAGATCAGTAAATGCCGGATCATATTCCAGGTTTTCACCACTTGGCTGATCTTCGCTTCTAGGCTCCAGATAAGATGATAGTTCCATACTCTCCCCAATAACGTGGCGGTTGTCTGCCGCTTGTCCGTTTGTTGGCACCGCTTAACGTGATATTCCCGACAACCGATATGAACTACTTCACACGATGACAAAGCTTGCAAACATTTCGCGCTTTACGCGCAGTCATTGTTATGAATCAGCCCCATACCAGGCCCAAAGTCAAACCTAATAAATACGTTTTTTTTACGACATGGTTTGGCCGCTACGTCGATAAGGCACGCTTTTTTCGTTTCGCAGACGAAGTTAGATGCCGAGGACTAAAATTTCCTCTTCTCGCATGCAGTCCGATGCTGCAATGATCATGAAAGGTCCGAACCCGATCGAGCGGACCCTGGCACACCGTCTTCACAGACGACGCCTGCGGACGACTAGGAGAAACCGGCAATCGAGAACGGGAATAAAATGAAAACAGGGATATTTGCAGTCATTGCACTGACACTTGCAGCCATGATGGCGCAGGCTAACGAAGGTAAACTGTCCATTGAGTTGAACAAGTTTGAAACTGGCGAGGCTGGGGGCTGCCGTGCTTTCTTTTTGTTTCGCAACCAGACCGGTAACAGCTTTGAAGAATTTGAAATGTCACTGGCGATCCTCGACGGCGACGGAGTGATCGATCGCTTGCTGTCCATCGACGCAGCCCCCCTACCGGTACAACGGACCGTTCTAAAGCTCTTTGAGATTCCCGAGATTGATTGCTCAGATATTTCCGAGGTGCTTTTACACGACCTGCCCGCGTGCAAACCTCAGAACGAAAACCCTGTGGATTGCTTCCCGCTATTAGCGTTGGACAGCAAGACAACAGCGAATCTGGCGCAATAAGCCATGCCGGGGTTGGAAAATCTGGGCACCGGAGGCCCAATCATCGTCCTTCTTGGCCTACTGTCCTTGCTGTCGCTGACAGTGATCGTGGTCAAGGTTATCAGGCTCGCGCCGGTACGCGCTGGAGGGCCCGCTCGGGACGCGGCATTTGTCCAATGGTCGGTCGGAGACAAAAAATCTGCGCAACAGGCCGTCGCCGCAGGTAAATCACCGGCGGACCGTGTTTGTGCCTATGCCATGCAAGCGCTTATCGATGGCTTCAAAGGGCCTGCGCTGATGGCCGAGCTGACGCGTCGCGGCAATCAAGAATTCGCCGTAATGAACAGCTGGATTCGCGTTTTAGAATTAATCGCCATGATCTCACCTTTGCTGGGGCTATTAGGCACAGTGACCGGAATGATTCAGTCGTTTCAGGAATTGGAGCTGGCGCAGGGTGCGGCTAACGCCTCGGTTCTGGCGGGTGGTATCTGGCAGGCGCTGTTGACGACCGCTGCCGGGTTGTTGGTCGCCATTCCAGCTGCCATCGGAGCCTCTTTGCTGTCTGGACGTGCCGAAGCAGGGGCGCAGTCCATAGAGAACGCTGTTGGCAATCTGATGGTGCTTGAGGAGCGCGGCGCGCATTAAGGACGCTTCGATGTACAGCGATATCAGCCTGAACAGACGCAAGCCGACCCGGCCATTGATCTCTCTGGTTCCGATGATCGACGTAATGTTGATCCTGCTGGTGTTCTTCATGGTCACGTCGACTTATCTGAACCTAGACATGATTCCGGCGCTGGCACAGTCCAACCGCCCGGTCCCCTCGCAGGCAGCCAAAACCGAAACTGTATCCGAAACACTGCTTATTCGCATCGGAACAGACGGTTCCCCCTTTCATCAAGGTAAGGATTTCACCCGGGACGAACTGATCAGCTTGCTGACAGTCCGCCTTAATCGGAACCCTGCGCTTCGGGTCATCATACTGCCGACCGGAGGTGCTCGACTACAGTCGCTTGTAACTGTCATGGATATTGTCACAAGCGCTGGGGTCGTGAACATGCGCGTGGTCCGACTGGAGGCCCGCCAGTGAGGATATCTCGCCCTGCTCGTCGCCATCACCCCGAGACGATCATCGCCCTGATCGATGTGGTGTTCTTCCTGCTGGTCTTTTTTATGTTGATCGGTCGCATGGACGCCACTGCGCCGTTTGATGTAACCCCACCAACGGCCCTGACCGGGGCGGACATGCCAGCGGGAGGCATCACGTTATCCGTAGCGGCCGATGGGACGATGGCGCTAGACGGCGAAGAGGTATTTCTGCAAGACATTGATCGGCGCATTCAGTCCCAACTGGAGGCCGATCCAGACATTCTGATCCGGATCAACGCGCATCGCGACGCTGCATTACGCGACATCCTGCCCCGGATCGCCCAATTCGAGGCGATGGGTGCACGCGACGTAGTTCTGGTGGTGACACCTCCGGGGCCTGCACGGTGATCAAGGGGCCGTTCATATGGGGGGTTGGGTTAGTCTGCTCGCTTGCCCTTCATGTCGGCGGCGCTCTGGCCCTGATTTGGAGTGTTGAGCCAGACCCGGTGACGGAGCAGCCCGTGCCCGAGACCCGGATGCAATTGTCCGCCCATCAGGTCAAACAAAGCGAGGCTATCGAAGCACGACCGGAAGTCGAGGCTGCGCCGACAACGGATGCAATTGGGGCGCAGCTGGATCAAAGCGCGATACATCAATCGACCGCAGCTTCGAAGCAACTCCCACAGCAGACGCTTGCGGCAACCCAGGCGAAACCGGATGCTCTGGCACCGCTTGAAAATTTGGCCAAGCCGATACAGCAAGTCACCGGCGCACCTCAGCCCTTACAAGCCGCAGCAGTGTCACCATCTCGGTTGGTCCCAGCTACTTTGCAAGCGAATCCGATCCTTTCAAGCTCACCGCAATTGCAAGCTTTGCCCCCCAAACCTCCAAAACAGGAACTGGCCCAGCCTGTTAGACCCCAACCCGACGCCCTAAAGCAGAAAGTCCCTGATATCCCTCCCACCAACGCGTCCGAGGTATTTTCAACCACGGGCAATGAACCGATCGACCCCGTCTCTCTGGCGGCGATCCAAAGTTTCATGCGACCCGAAGACGCCGGGAATAGCGCTCAGAATCTGCGGGATGGAATCGATGGGCTGCTGGCGCAAATCCCGTGTGCGCGGTTGCAAGTTCAATTTCAACCCGACACCAACACATTGCAGGTCATCGGTCATATCCCCGAAGACGGATTGCGCAATCCTGTACTGACAGCCCTTCAGGCACAAATGGGAAACAACATACGGGTTGACGACAAGCTTCACATCCTACCTCGCCCACAATGTGGCGCGCTCAGTGGCATCGCGGATGTCGGATTGCCGCAATCTACAGATCAAATCACCAATCCGCTTCTCATCGGAAAGGACATTCATGCGCGCGAATTTCACTATGTTAAAGGACAGCAGCTGATATTGGACCTGACTGGGGCGGATTACGACGCTTATGTCTATGTCGATTATTTCGATGCCGAAGGTCAGGTGATCCACCTCAGGCCAAACGTGTCAACTCCAATGGCCCCAACGCCTGCAAACGCTGCTTTGCAGATCGGCGCAGCGAAACAGGGTGACGCGGGCCTCTTTGTTACGATAGGGCCACCTTATGGGCAGGAAATAGCCGTCGCCTTCGCAGCGTCGGAACCGCTGTATCAAGACGATCGACCGTTGGTTGAACCTGCCGTGGGATATCTGAATTTCCTGAAATCACGAATTGCCGAAGCACGCAAAAGCAACCCGAACTTCAAAGGAGAATGGGTTTACTTCTTCATCACTACGACCGAGCGGTAGACATCGTCTTTTTCCATAAGAGTTAATTGAGGCACATATCGATGGATATGTTTCGTATCTGCCACAAACCTACGCCTTGGCAGGTGCGCGGATACTCGCTGTCACCGCAAAACACGGATCTGTTTGCACGGCAAGATTGCAACATAACTTCTGATGTGATGCAGATTACAGTCTGAGCCTAGGTTGTGTGGCAAACAACAATAGACAGAGAGAGTTTACCAGGCGTAAGCTTGGAGATGAAATTGATTAGTTCAGAGAGTTGGGAGGCTATTATGGCCCGAGTTTCACTGCCAATACTATTGTCGTGTACGTTCATTTTGGCAGGGTGCGAACTGCCGTGGACGGCAGAGACACAAACCGTTCCATCAAGCCCCGCAACACAACCTGTTTCAGCGGCTTCGCCAACACCTACCCAAGTGTCGGCCCCAGTGGTCCAAACTGCTCCCGCACCAACCGAAAGCACGTTGGTCTCCGGCGAAGAGCGCCAAGGCGACGGAGGTGGCGATAGCGGTGGAGGAAATGATGGCGGTGGCGGCAGTGGCGGCGGCGGTGGAACCGGCGGCGGCGGCGGCGGTAGCTGGAACTAGCGCAGGGATATAAAATATGTTGAAGCGTAGTCTGCTAGGCGCGCTCTTCGGAGGCACAGTCGCTTTGTCTGCGGCAAGCGACTCTGTTTGGGCGCAATCAAGTTCTGAGAGCACAGCGCAGATTACTGAAGCGCCTCGGATTGCAATTGTGATTGGCAATCAGGATTACTCCGAAGTCGTCGACCTTGCGAATGCACAAAAAGATGCAGAAGACATTGCTGCTCTGTTACGGGAATTCAACTTTAAGGTTTACGACGGATACAATCTTGAAAAGCGAGAATTCGAGGAGCTACTTCGAACTGCGGTTTTAAACATTCCTGATTCAGCTAACGTCCTATTTTATTATGCTGGCCATGGCATTCAGATTGGGCGACGCAACTACCTGTTACCGGTCGATGCAAAATTCGAAAGCATCTACGACGTTCCTTTGGCCACGATGACACTGGACCGGATTATCGACACATTGTCCGCCAGAAGTTCAGCCCATGTGGCGATCCTTGATTCATGCCGGGACAATCCGTTCAGCGATATCAGGTTGGCAGCGGATCTTGATGCAAACCTGTTCGAAACGCGACCAGGCTTTGATGTTTTTAGCACGCCTTTGAATTCACTGGTCGCATATTCGACCTCACCGGGTGCCGTCGCCAGCGATGGCGACATCGGCCAGAACAGCCCCTACACTTCAGCCGTATTAGAAGCTGCACGGGCCACTCCATATGAAAACATCCAACAATTGTTCCCGGTCATCCGGGAACGTGTCCACCAGGCGACGGGTGGGCGGCAAATACCGTGGGAAAGCTCTACGCTGGTGAAACCTTTTTACCTGGCTCAACACCAGGTTGAACAGCAACCCCAGGCCGTTCCGAGCGAAACCAGCCAGTCGCTGGACCTCGTTCAGCAGTTCGACAAAAGCATTCCGCTGATCCAAACGTTGTCGCAGGCGCTCGGGACCGAAATCACTGATGTTCAGATTGTCGAACGCCCTGAACAAGGTGTAATCGCGCTGGAAGATACTCAGCAAACCGCCTCGATTTCATATGCTCCTGAAATTTCAGATGTCCGTGCGGTCGAGATAAGCAATAATGGCGTTCGGGACAGTTTTAGCGTTGAAGTAGTCACCTCCGATCAGGAACGCAAACGCGTCGACGTCTCATTGCAGCTGGACATTAACGCATGTGACATCGAAGCAGGTGATGCACTTGATCTCAATGGTGTCGGTGTATTTCGCCTTCCAAACGAACTGGACATCCCGGCTGGCCTGAAGGCGTGTGGCACAGCTGTCGCCGAATATCCCGGTAATGCCCGTTTTCGATATCAGCTTGGGCGGGTGCAACAGGCCGCCGGGCAACTGGTAGATGCACATGCCAATATATCTGCGGCGGCACAAGCTGGCCACATACGGGCGAAATTTGCCTTGGCCATGCTACTCGACTCGGAACGGATCGACCGTGGTGTAACCAAGATTCCGTATGACCCTCAACAAGCGCTCAGCCTGCTGGAACAGGGCACCGCCGAACAAGACCCGTACGCCATGCACCGCCTTGGGAAGAAGCTGCTACGAGAAGGAGATACCCAACAGGAAAAGAGCCGTGGGTTTGAGCTTCTTGAGCGTGCAGTTGAACTTGGACACACCTTTTCGATGAACGAGCTTGGACTGTATTTCCTGCGGGAAGACTCGGCGCATTACATACCGGAGAGAGGCATGCGATATCTCCGGGCGTCTGAATTGCGAAAAGACATCTATGGCTACGACAACCTCGCCTACGTCGCACTGCTTGGCCTCGGCGGAAACCCTGTCGACTATGACAAGGCATTGCAATATTTCATGGCAGCCTCCGAAGGCGGTCACCCAACTGCACCGGCCAGCATCGCGCGGATGATCTTGCGTGGCCAGCTTGAAGGCCGATCTCGCTCTGAAGCCTTGGAGTGGTATGATGTATCACTTGCAAGGGGCGATGCTTGGGGTGGGGCAAACGGCGCTTATATCATCCTCGACGGTCAGGTTTCAGGAAAAGGTCCGGCAGACGCCGCCCTCAGAGCTGCAAAAGCAGCGTTGTTGGCAGATACTGAAGCAGCCGCCCAGGCACAATCGCAGTTGGACAATGTACCACGCGAGGCCTTGGACCGTGCTCTCCAGATGGCACTGAACGAATTAGGTGAAAGTATCAAAGTAGACGGCCAGGTCGGCGCGCAGACTCTAAAATCTCTGGAAAACGCAACTGCTTTGAACAGAGTGCCCATTCCCTACGCCGCACTGGAGGATCCGAAAGAACGGCTCTTGCTAGCGGCAAGAGTGTACTGGGCCAGAAACCCGGTGCGTTTCGATTTATTTTAGCGGTATATTTTGGTTTCCATAACGATCTTGTACCAATCCTCAGCAAGAGGTTGCAAGATCCGGCGATTGTGAACCAGATTCAGAATACCTTTGTTGATGCATAAAACAGTCGCTTAACGGCACACAACTGTCAATCTACACGACTAACATCGCAGTGGCGCTGCGAGAGCTTAGTATGGTCATTCAACATAACAATCTGGGATGACGCTTAATCTCGGTAAACTTCGGTCTGCACAACAATCACTTTGGTTTCAGACCTTCAATGGAATCAATCGTTGAGTGATACGTAGACGCCACGAATTAGAGCTTCTTCGACACCGTTTAATATGAACTTCACGACTGTCAAAAGCTCAAAGCTGAGGCCGAGACCCGCCTTGATTGTAACGAGTACATCGAAGGCCAGTACAACATCTTCCGTTAGCATTCGGTTTTGGGGTGTAAATCAATGATCAATGAAGAGAGAACCGCTGAAGGGCAGGAATCTCCCAGCCCATAACTATCTGTGAATAAGGGGAAATTTAAACCATGATGTTATTTTGGTTAACCCTTGATAAGGAGGCCACCTGTCGTAGCATCGCGCCGCCGCACTTCCACATTTAAATAGACAGGCCAAATCGTGCAGTCCTAAGGCTTTCGATCTACAATGTCGCGTTTCAACTGTTAACAGTACTTGGTGAGCCGGGTCAGCGCCTGTTTCAAAAAGTGGTTTGTTATTCTCAGATGCTTGCAGAGAAAACCCATACCAAAAACAATGCCAGCCTACACTTGAATATCCTCTAAGTAGCATGAGACCAAACACATGCGACGCACGACAATCATGGCACCCAGCAGCAGCTGTGCATTAGGCGATTGGATGGCGATCAGCGATGCGCTGTCTACAGCCGAGGTTGTGTCGGTGCGATGCATGGGATAAGCAATCCCGCCATCTGCAATTGCGGGACCTACAGCGTGATTGGCCAAAACAATGTTCAACCGCGGAGAAATCTATCCAAGAAAGGCCTTCATGATGCTTGACCTCACCCGCTTTCGTCGTGACTTGCACACACACCCAGAGATCGGCTTTGACCTTGTCAGAACACCCCGCCTGATAGGCGAGCAATTGGAACAAGCTGGTCTGGAGGTCACGCGTGGCATAGGTAAGTCCGGCCTTGTTGCGACGCTGCGCCGAGGTCCTGGGGAAACCGCGTTTGGATTTCGCGCCGACATGGACGCGCTGCCAATAGACGAGGCCAATACGTTTGCGCATCGTTCAGAAACCCCAGGCAAGTTCCATGGATGTGGTCATGATGGGCACAGCACAATGCTATTGGGTGCGGCCGTAAAGCTTGCGGATGACCCGACGCTTAAGCGAACCATACATTTCATATTCCAGCCCGACGAAGAGAACGGAAATGGAGCCGCCGCGATGATTGCGGATGGACTTTTCGACAGATTTCCCATGTCCGCGATTTTTGGACTGCATAATATGCCTGGTATGCCGCTTGGTCATTTTGCAACGCAATCCGGAGCGTTTTGCGCGTTCGAGGACAATTTTGAGATTCAGATTGCTGGCCAAGGCGGTCATGCTTCGATGCCGGACAAAGGAATTGATCCTATCGTGACGGGCTCGGCGATTGTGCTGCAGCTACAATCGATCGTATCTCGGTCGTTACCGGCAAGTGAACATGCGGTCGTTTCTGTCACTGAATTCCTCACAGATGGAGCACGTAATATCCTGCCAAGCAACGTGGTGTTGCGGGGGGATTGCCGTGGCTTTTCCAGCGAGGTGTCTGCCACTATCGAGACCAGAATGCGTGCTATTGTGGAGGGCGTGTGTGCCGCGCAAGGTGCCGTGGCAACGCTAAAATACTCAACATCTTTCAGGCCGCTCAAGAACAACCCTGAAGCCACTGCAACCATCGTCAGCGCTGCGCGCGAGGTAGGTTCGGTAGATGCGGAATTTGGTCAAGTAGGTTTCTCTGAAGATTTTGCCGAGTTTCTGACACACCGCCCCGGCGCGCTCATCCTGATGGGTAACGGACTGGACGGCCCGGCTGCGATGCCCCTGCACAACGCGTCTTATGACTTTAACGACGATGCACTGGATCACGGTGTCGCGTTCTGGGTCAATCTCGCCCATCAGAGCACGTAATTTGATGGCGTCTTTTTAACAAGCCGCCACCCTTGGCTTGTGCTGTTCGACATCCTGACAATTAACGTATTTGGTTACGCTTGCGGATGTTCAGCCCGACCGCCTATTGGTAACGGTTGGGCTGTTCATTGGATCACAAGCATTCAGCCAGTGAGTTTGCCAAATTGCGAATGACTTGCGGATAAAGCTCAACTCCGGGATCAAGGTCAGAGCCCAGCGGGTCAATTACGGCAGTCTTTGCTTCTGTACCGTCTAAAACAGTTGCAACAATTCCTGGGTTGAATTGCGGCTCAGTCAAAACGCAATCAATACCTTCTTCCCGGATACGCCCCTGAATGTCCGAGATACGCGCCGGGCTGGGGTCGGTTGCATCGCCAAGAGAAATTGCGCCGGAAGCACGGAAATCAAAGGCGTCCTCGAAATACTGATAGGCGTCATGGAATACGATAAAACGACCGCCTTGAACTGGTTTCAGTGTTTCAGCTACCTCATCTGACAATGCTGCCATTTCTTCGCGCGCTGCAGCCGCATTTGCAAAATATGCACCAGCGTTGTCAGGGTCAGCGGCAGAAAGCTGGGCCGCAATGACATTCAGCCAGACTTCTGCATTCGCCGGTGAAAGCCAGGCATGAGGATCATGCTCACCGTGCCCGTGATCGTCATGATCAGCATGATCGTCGTGGTCATGATCATCGTGATCCGCATGATCATTGTTATCTTCGCTATCGTGATCATCGTGGCCATGATCATCATGTGCGTGCTCTTCTTCATGATCGTGCTCATCGTGCTTTTCGTCTTCCGCATGATCATCATCATGACCATGGTCATCGTGATCCCCATGGTCATGTGCTTCGAATAATGTGTTCTCACGGAAATCAAGCAGAACCGTTCCATCCGATTCCAGAAGCGTTGTGACCGTGGCACCGTCGCTGAGTGTCTCGACAGCGCCTTCCAACCAGGGTGTCAGATCCTCGCCAATCCAGAACACCAGATCAGCCTCTTGCAGCGCAGAGGCTTCCGAGGGACGCAGGTTGTATTCGTGCGGCGATGCGCCCGCTGGGATGACCAGATCAGGTGTTCCAACACCTTCCATAACACGGGCTACCAACGAGTGGACGGGTGCAATGTCGACGGCCACTTTTGGGGCATCCGCCATGGCTGTTCCACCCATTAACGCAGCGGTGATCGATTGTAAGAGCAGCTTTCTGGACATCGGACCCTCAGTGTGATTGTATAACATTGCGAGCGACATACATGATATGGAATAACATGACAAGTGAAGCCACTCCTAATCCTGTTTGCGACGACGCACTTGTTGGGTTTCATAAACACGATCACAAAAATTGCGTTGAGACTGCGCTGACCACAGCTGAAGCTCGGTGCAAAAAAGAAGGGTTGCGGTTAACGCCTGTGCGGCGAAAAGTACTTGAGATGTTGCTGCAGGAGCATCGAGCCTTGGGGGCCTATGCAATTCTTGATGCGCTGCGCGAGGAAGGGTTTGGTTCGCAGCCACCAGTGGCTTACCGTGCGCTCGATTTTCTTGTCCAAAATGGATTTGTTCACAAGATCGAACGTTTGAACGCATTTGTCGCTTGTTCTCATCCCGGAGCAGACCATTCGCCGGCGTTCATGATCTGCCGAAAATGTGACGCTGTGGCCGAAGCGCAGTCTGCACCAGCCAAGGGGATACTTGGCGCAGCTGCACGTGCAACGGGTTTTGAAATAGAGCGAACGGTTGTAGAAGCCGAAGGGCTTTGTCCCAGCTGCACTGAAAAGGCGTAGAAATGAGCTTGATCTCCGTTGAGAATCTCAGCGTACGTTACGGCGCGAATACAGTTCTGCGACATGTAGATATGGTTGTCGAGGCCGGAGAGATAGTAACCATCGTCGGTCCCAACGGATCAGGCAAGACCAGCCTGTTGAGGGCCATCATTGGTGCAACAAAACCAGCCGCAGGACAGGTTTCATTGAAACCAGGATTGAAAATTGGATATGTGCCTCAAAAACTGCACATCGATCCGACACTGCCAATCTCGGTCGAGAGGTTCATGCGGCTGACCGATCGCGTTTCCAAAGCAAAATGCGAAAAAGCGCTTGAAGCTGCCGGAGTGCCAGATCTGCTGAAACGACAGATGTCGCAATTGTCAGGTGGGCAATTTCAGCGCGTACTGTTGGCGCGGGCCCTGATAAACCAACCAGATGTATTGCTATTGGACGAGGCAACGCAGGGACTCGACCAACCGGGATCGGCTGCGTTTTATCACCAGATCGAAGAAGTCAGGTGCGAAACTGGATGCGCCATTCTGATGATCAGCCATGAATTGCACGTGGTCATGAGCGCTTCAGATCGCGTGGTCTGCCTGAACGGGCATGTGTGTTGCGAAGGCTCGCCCGCTGTGGTGGCATCGGCCCCGGAATACCGGGCTCTGTTCGGGACAGGGACAGGCGGTGCGTTGGCCTTATATCGACATGACCATGACCATGACCATGACCATGACCATGATCACGATCACCGTGAAACCTCTCAAGAAGCGGCAGAATAATGCTTGATGATTTTATGACACGCGCAACGCTGGCAGGCGTTGGCGTGGCTTTCGCCGCAGCCCCGCTGGGCTGCTTTGTCGTGTGGCGTCGGATGGCGTATTTCGGAGATGCCACAGCGCATGCCGCAATCTTGGGGATCGCGCTTTCGCTGACATTTCAGTTGTCAGTCTTTACTGGGGCATTGGCTGTTGCGCTTGCGATGGCGCTTACCGTAACACTGTTGTCCGGGCGCGGGTATGCGATGGATACTCTGCTAGGTGTTATGGCGCATTCCGCCCTCGCATTTGGCCTCGTCGCCGTTTCCTTTCTGTCCGGCGTACGAATTGACCTTATGGCCTACCTCTTCGGCGATATCCTTGCCGTATCGCGTACTGATTTGCTTATAATCTGGGGCGGCGCCGTCCTTGTCGTAGCGCTGATCGCGTGGCGCTGGTCTCACTTGCTGACGGCCACGTTAAACGAAGAACTGGCATATGCCAGCGGCTTCAACCCCAGACGCGAGCAGTTAATCCTGACATTGGCGCTTGCCATAACAGTGGCAGTGGCAATCAAGGTGGTGGGTGTTCTTTTAATCGCTGCAATGCTGATCATACCTGCTGCAGCGTCTCGAAGTTTGGCGCGATCACCGGAATCGATGGCATTGATCGCCGCCGCTATTGGCGCATTCTCGGCGGTCACTGGTCTAAGGGCGGCCTATATGTTCGATACACCTGCCGGTCCGTCCATCGTCTGCGTGGCCGCAATTCTATTTGCCTGCCTCAGCGTCGTCGGATTGCAAACACGCAACCGATCCAAACTCAATTAGGTTCGACGCAAGATCTGCGCAGGCGTTTCATTCCTTTAGTCATGACGGACATGATGTATCCGGCACCCGCATTCGATAGAATTGTCCTACCGTAAAGAGAACTTAGTCACAGCCTGCCATTCAGGTCTGATTCAGGGCTATAGATGTCGGATTTGAGAGTATCCAATTCACCAAAATAAAGCGATTCTTTGGAAAAAGGTCTGATTCATGCGATATTCTGGTTTCACCGTCATCAAAGAAGCGCTTAGCGGTCACAAAGGATGGAAACCGGCGTGGCGTGATCCCGAACCCAAACAGAACTATGACATTGTCATCATCGGCGGCGGCGGTCACGGTCTGGCGACGGCCCATTACCTTTCCAAAGTGTACGGCTTTCGCAATGTTGCTGTGATCGAGAAAGGCTGGATTGGCGGCGGCAATGTCGGGCGCAATACGACCATCATACGTTCAAATTATCTGCTGGATGGTAATGAACCTTTCTACGAATTCTCATTGAAACTGTGGGAAGGTCTTGAACAGGACCTGAATTACAATGCAATGGTCAGTCAGCGCGGGATTATCAACCTGATCCACTCGGACGCACAGCGCGACGCCTTCACGCGACGCGGCAATGCCATGATTCTAAACGGCGCGGATGCCGAACTGCTGGATGCCGAACAGGTACGCAAGGAGTATCCGTTCCTCAATTTTGACAACGCGCGTTTCCCGATCAAAGGCGGTCTGGCTCAGCGACGCGGCGGCACCGTTCGTCACGATGCCGTAGCATGGGGCTATGCGCGCTCGGCGGATAGTCACGGCGTCGATATCATTCAGAATTGCGAAGTCACCGGATTCCGCATCGAAAACGGCACATGCGTGGGCGTTGAAACTTCGAGAGGATTCATTGGGGCCGGTAAGGTTGGCTGTGCCGTTGCTGGGAATTCGGGGCGTCTGATGGGAATGGCGGGTATGCGACTGCCGATTGAAAGCCACGTTCTGCAAGCGTTTGTCTCCGAGGGTTTGAAGCCGCTTCTGCCGGGCGTCATCACTTTTGGTGCGGGACATTTCTATGTCAGCCAATCCGATAAAGGCGGCTTGGTATTTGGAGGCGATATCGACGGCTACAACTCCTACGCTCAGCGCGGAAACCTGCCAGTAGTTGAAGATGTCTGCGAAGGCGGCATGGCGCTGATGCCAATGATCGGCCGCGCGCGACTGCTGCGCATGTGGGGCGGGATCATGGATATGTCCATGGACGGGTCGCCCATTATCGACCGCACACATATCGACGGGCTCTATTTCAATGGCGGCTGGTGCTATGGCGGCTTCAAGGCCACTCCTGCATCGGGCCATTGTTTCGCGCATCTGCTGGCAAAGGACGAGCCACACCCAACCGCGACCGCCTATCGCTTTGACCGCTTTCGCACCGGTCGGATGATTGACGAAAAAGGTATGGGCAATCAGCCCAATCTGCACTGAGGAAGCCAAAAATGATCATCCAACATCCATTGCTGGGTCCCCGTGACAGTTCAGAGTTCGTGTATCTGGGTGACGCGTCCTTGATAGACCGTCCCGATTGGCAAGCTGAAAACGCAGCTGAGACATTCTATGATTACGCCTATCTGCGCGACAATCCAGCGGGCGAACACCGTGAGCTGTGGTTTCATGAAGGGGGGGATCGATCCTGGCTCGTCGTGACACGCAATACGGTCACGCATGAGATTTCGAAAGTGGAGTTGGCCCGTGATGTAGCCCGGATGCAAGGACGTTCCAAATGACCCAAGTCAACCGGCTGAACGGCGGTCAGATCGACCGCACCAGTACTCTGAATTTCAAATTTGACAACCGCAACTTCACGGCGCATCCGGGAGACACTCTGGCATCCGCCCTTCTAGCCAACGACGTGCGCCTGATTGGGCGATCATTCAAATACCACCGCCCCCGTGGTATTTTGAGCGCCGGGTCTGAAGAGCCCAACGCCTTGGTTGAACTGCGTACGGGCAATCGAAAAGAACCCAACACACGGGCCACGACGATCGAGATGTTTGACGGGCTCGAAGCGCATTCTCAGAACCGATGGCCAAGCCTCAGGTTTGACGCGATGGCGATCAATGATCGGTTTTCAAATTTTTTGACCGCAGGCTTCTACTACAAAACCTTCATGTGGCCCGCCGCATTCTGGGAGAAGCTCTATGAACCTGTTATCCGCCGGGCTGCAGGGCTGGGCACCATGTCGATGCAGGAAGACCCTGATGAATATGACAAGGGATTTAGGCACTGCGACCTTCTAATTATCGGCGCGGGTCCGGCAGGATTGATGGCAGCGCTGACCGCCGGTCGTGCGGGGTCCGACGTGATACTGGCGGATGAGGATTTTGCCCTCGGTGGTCGTTTGAATAGCGAAACTTACTCGCTGAACGACGACATCGCTGCAAACTGGATTGCACAGACGGTGGCTGAGTTGTCCGCGATGCCGAATGTCCGCCTGATGCCGCGCACAACCGTTATCGGTGCTTTTGATCATGGAATTTACGGGACAGTCGAACGGAAAGGCGATCATCTGTCCGCTCCATCAGAGGGCAAACCCCGTCAAATCCTATGGCGCATCTATTCTGGGCGCGCCCTCTTGTGCGCGGGCGCAACCGAGCGCCCGATTGCCTTTGAGAACAATGATCGGCCTGGCATCATGCTGGCCGGAGCGCTGCGCAGTTATGCTAACCGTTTCGCCGCCACCCCCGCGCAACGCGTGGCTATTTTTACCAACAATGACGATGGCCACCGCACCGCAGCCGATCTGCATGCCAAAGGGGTGAAAATCGCGGCCGTTGTTGACGTTCGGCCCGAGGCCCCACTGAACGGTGACTATGAGGTGCTGCGCGGCGCTGAGGTGATCGATACCAAAGGGCGTCTTGGCTTAACTTTCGCCGAGGTCAAATTGGCCGACGGCTCAAACCGGATATTGGATGTTGGTGCGCTTGGTATCTCAGGCGGATGGAACCCGAATGTGCACCTGATCTGCCACCAACGCGGTCGCCCGGTCTGGAATGAGACCCTGTCTGCCTTCGTCCCCGGCGATACGTTGCCTCCGGGCCTGACAGTCGCCGGAGCCGCAAATGGCATCATGTCCACTCATGGTGCCTTGAAATCCGGTGCCGAAGCCGCCACCCACGCACTTGACTTGAAAAGCGATGCCATCGCGATACCAACGGCCGAAGATGCTCCGGTCGCTCAGACGCCATTCTGGTATGTCCAAGGCTGTTCGCGGGCATGGCTGGATCAACAGAACGACGTAACTGTCAAAGACGTAAAGCTTAGCCATCAGGAAGGCTTCCAGTCGGTCGAGCATCTCAAACGTTACACCACGCTGGGCATGGCAACCGATCAGGGTAAGACTTCGAACATGGGCGGCTTGGCAATTATGGCCGAGATCGCCGGGAAATCCATTCCGCAAGTCGGCACCACTATCTACCGCCCGCCCTATACGCCAGTGCCAATAGCAACCTTTGCGGGCCGTATGAGGGGGAAGGAATTTCACCCCACCCGTCTGACACCATCACACCACTGGGCCAAAGAGCGCGGTGCCGTGTTTGTGGAAGTCGGCAACTGGTTGCGCGCTCAATGGTTCCCGTTACCTGGAGAAACGCATTGGCGGCAATCCGTTGACCGCGAAGTGCGCCAGACTCGTGCCTCGGTCGGAGTGTGCGATTGCACCACGCTGGGCAAGATTGATGTACAGGGCACCGATGCAGCGGATTTCCTGAACCGGATCTATTGCAATGGTTTTGCCAAGCTACCTGTCGGCAAAACCCGCTATGGGCTTATGCTGCGTGAAGATGGCATTGCAATGGATGATGGCACCGCAGCACGGCTGGCCGAAGATCATTTTGTGGTTACAACAACAACGGCCAATGCGGTAAAAGTTTACCAGCACATGGAGTTTGTCCGGCAATGCCTATTCCCGGACATGGACGTGCAATTGATCTCGACCACCGAAGCCTGGGCACAATACGCCGTTGCTGGCCCGAATTCACGTAAGTTGCTGCAAAAAATTGTGGATCCGGAATTCGACATCTCGAACGAAGGTTTCCCCTTTATGGCCTGCGGCAACATTACCGTTTGCGGTGGGTTACGAGCTCGTCTGTTCCGGATATCATTCTCGGGTGAATTGGCATTCGAGATCGCGGTCCCATCCCGCTATGGCGATGCCTTGATGCGACGATTGATGGTCGAAGGCGAAGAATTCAACGTGGTGCCCTATGGCACGGAAGCATTGGGCGTTATGCGGATCGAAAAAGGTCATGCGGCGGGCAACGAACTAAACGGGACCACCACCGCACTGAACCTTGGCATGGGTCGGATGGTATCAAAGAAGAAAGATAGCATTGGCTCAGTTCTGTCAGAGCGTGAAGGGCTGAACGAGGCTGATGCCTTGAACATGGTCGGCGTCAAACCCGTGAACAGCGCGGATAAGATCACCGCTGGCGCGCATCTCATGGATGCATCCGGTCCGGTCGATGCAGCGAATGATCAGGGCTATGTCACCTCAGCCGCCTTCTCGCCTTCTCTGAACTGCTATATCGGTCTGGGCTTTCTGAAGAACGGAAGTGACCGTCATGGCGAGAAGATGCGCCTTGTGTCGCCGCTAACCGATCTGACCGTCGAGGTCGAGATTGTTTCATCCCATTTTGTCGACCCTGAGGGAGAACGGCTCCGTGCATGATCTTATCGCGTTAACCGCACTTGGTGGAGCGGACCCGGAAACCTGCACTATTGGCAGCGTAACCTGCAGTGAAGTCCACGATGTTGCGCTGGCTTCGGTCGCGGCGCGCTTGGGGCGTGAAGGCGAAACTCATTCGGCGTTGGCCGCTTTGATCGGGCAGAAGGCACCTGGCATCGGTCAGTTTTTAGGACAAACCCTCATAGCCTTTTGGGCTGGACCCGAACAATGGATTGTCGAGGCTCCCTTTGAAAGTCATGAGAGCCTCGCTGAAGTGGTAAAAGATGGCACCAAAGATGCTGCTTCGGTGTCCGAACAGACGGATGCCTGGGCCCGGTTTGATCTAAAAGGTCCCGATGTTCAGTCGGTGCTGGAACTGTTGTGCAATCTGGACTGCCGAAATTTGGCGACAGGCGGCGCAGCACGAACCTCAATTCACCACCTAGCATGCTTCCTCCTGCGCCGGTCAACCGATTTGTTCAGTATATACGCTCCGCGATCTTCAGCCCAATCTCTGCAACATGCGATTGTCACTGCAATGAAATCCGCTCTGTGACACGCAGTTCAGCTTGAGGGCAGCGGAGCATTATCCTCAACTCGAAAGCGGTTGATCCGACGGCGGTCCTCGCTTGGGCTCAAGCCGAAGGCTGCGCGATAATGTGTCACCAACGGTGCGACGGAACTATATCCGACTGCTGCCGCAATTTCAGAGATCGGGTCTTTTGTATACACTACCATCTGCCGCGCCGCCTTCATACGCATCGCGCGAAAATAATGGCTGGGGCTTTGTCCGGTGGCCTGCTTGAATGCGCGTTCGATCTGACGCGGAGTGACACCCGTTTGACGCGCGACCTCGGTGATCGAAATCGGCTGACCGACGCTGCCCGCGAACAACTCGATCGATTTGGTAACAAGCGGCGGCAATCTGTCACCGGAATCCGAATGACAGACATTCGGAACCTGTTGTTTTACACTCGTTCCACGCATCATCGGGTGCTGGAACCAGCAAGCCACTTCATGCGCGACCTCACTACCCAATCGATCTTGGATCAGATGCAGGGCCAGATCAAAGGCTGCGGCTGCCCCTGCCGCGGTATAACGATTGGCACCAGATACAATCACCTCGCGACGAGCCTCGATATCAGGAAACTCGGCCTCAAAAGCAGCCTCATAGCACCAATGTACGGAAACCGGAAACCCAGTCATTACCCCTGAGCGGACCAAAGGGAAAACGCCACCACTGATACCCCCAAGAACGGTTCCATGTCGCGCGAGCGCGCGCAATGCACCATTGCCCTGCTTTGGGTCCCGGAACCCGGCGACGGGACTGCTGAGTATGAAGAGGATATCCATGGATTGACAATCAGATAGAGGCCTGTCGGCCTCGAACCCAACATTGGCGCTGGACCTGACTTTCTGCCCTGCCTCAGAAACCAGATGCCAGCAAAAAGCCTCCTGTCCCACTATCTCATTTGCTGCCCGCAAGGGTTCAATCACCGAGGTCAAACACGCCATCGGAAACCCATCAAACAGCAAAATGCCCAACTCGATTGTTTTTTCAGCCAGCATGATACTTTCACTATCAGGAAATATTGTTGATGTGTTAGCCCGTTTGGAGGTTGCGATGCACGGTACATGTTTGCAGAAACAGGCAGCTCAAGTATAGCAATACGCTGAATGTCCAGATCAGAAAATCGCGACACCGAAATGCCTACCAATCTGACGCAAAATCCGCATTCCTTTCGGACAGGCGAACGAGAGAAGGTGTTAAAAGTTGCGATCGGGCGCGAAGTTCGAGCGTTTCGCAAACAGCAAAACATCACTGTTGCCGACTTGGCCCAATTAACCGGTTTGTCGATCGGCATGTTGTCGAAAATCGAAAACGGCAACACCTCTCCTTCATTGACGACCCTGCAATTGCTGGCAGATACGTTGTCGGTGCCGCTGACAAGTTTTTTCCGACAGTTCGAAGAACGCCGAGAAGCCGTCCACGCAAAAGCCGGAGAAGGGGTGGAGCTTGAACGCGAAGGGACACGCGCCAATCACCAATATAACTTACTGGGACACTTGGGTGCGAACGGATCGGGCGTAATCGTGGAGCCGTATTTGATCACGCTCACTGCCAAATCCGACATTTTTCCGACATTTCAACACGGCGGGATCGAAACAATTTACATGCTTGAGGGCGAAGTAGATTATCGCCATGGGGATCAGATCTATCCGCTTAAAGCTGGCGACACCCTGTTTTTCGACGCCGACGCTCCACACCGACCAGAAAGATGATGAATCTGCCGGCATGCTAAATAGCGGTCATCAGTTACTCTCAGACCAACTGAACAGTGGTGATCGATCTGCCCTGAGATCAATCGCGCTATGCCGTAGTCAGTGGAGCTCTTATGCAACGAGCCAAAACTGGTGACCCAGTTACCGCGGTATTGAGACATCTGACACTCGGTAACTAAACTTCGTCATGCACCCGTCAATTGCAGGACAACCTATTTGAAGTCCATCAACCAATATGTATCCTCGGCAGCTCCGCCCAAAATCGCACATTTTTCCTCGGTAATAGACATTGTTACAATCTTTGGTTGGCCAGTTGCACCCTAACGTGGCTTAATCCAACTGGTGTTTGTCGTAGTACTTTTCGGGAATGTCCGGCGATCGACTCCAAAGGTGCACACCATCCTAATTCTGTGATCCTGTTCGCGGTCTAATTCTACGTCCGTTACGGTGTCACCTAACGAGATCTGCTCGAGGCCTTTGGCGGAATCTGGTGTGACGGTTGAAAATGCGATGCGTAACCACGGGATCGTGCAATATCTCGCTTTGGTCGATCGCGCTGGCTTAGAAATGGAAGGCCAGCATCGCTGAATCCTGGCGCATTGATATAGGATCTTTGTCTCTGTATCTTGCGTGGAAAATGAGGAAAGTGGCGCCAATCAACGCAATACAGCCGAGGCCCATGGAGTCGTGACTATCACTATGTCTTGTCATACTTGGCTTAAGAGGAATACTATTCAACGCGCCTATTGAGGATCATATGATCCACCCGAACATTGCCGCGCTCTCTTCCAAATCACGATACAACACCTTGTACTGCGGCCCGAAGCTAACAGCCTACAAACTGCATCCTTGAGGAAATGGCAGCCTTTCAATGATAGCCTTCTGAAACTTAATCGAAAATATTCGACGACAACAAAACCTAGACTACGCGTTCTCTATGATTAGACCCAAATGGTTGCGACACATCCATCCCAGTTCTGGATCATCATTGGTGACGCCATCAGCTTCTATTCTAATGCAGTAGAAAGCATTCTGAGGAGTTGGTTGAATTCGGCTCGTTACGCGTCTGACAAACCACTCAACAGTTGGTGCTGCGTCCTTACATGATCGCTGACCGCGGCTTCAATTCTCTCAAATCCGTTTATTGTAAGACGAATGAGAAAACCTCGCCCATCTTCGGGGTTTGCAACCCGTTCAACTAAGCCTGCCTTGACCAGCTGATCTGCTCGGTTGGTCATAGTTCCGGACGTGACCATTGTTAGATCCAACAGTTCGCCTGGGGACAATCCTTCCGGTTTCCCGGATCTTTGCAGTGTGGCAAGCACGTCGAAACTTGCCGCGTTCAGACCGTGTAACCTACAGGTCTTTTCCGCTCCCCTTCGCAACTCCACCGCAATACGCGACAGCCGGCCGATGGCTTCCATCAGTCCCACATCCAGATCCGGCCGAGCCTTGTTCCACTGCGCAATGATGAGGTCAACATGCTCCATGTTTCATCGGTAGTCGGAGCTTACCTTGACGTCAAGATATATGAGGAATCGCCATGACGGCCATCTCACCGCTGATTTGGGGCAGCACTTATGTTGTAACAACTGAGTTCCTCTCAGATGGCTATCCGATCACGATTGCCGCGTTGCCAGCCCGATTGTTGCTGCTGTTGCTATCCCTCTAGTTACCGCAAGGGGTCTGGTGGAGGTTCTGTTGCAAACTTTTTGCCATTGACGCTCAAGAACGCAGAGAGTGAATAGCAGCCCGTGTAATTCAGCCGAAAGTCGGTTCATGATTTCTTTTAAGGGTGCGCAATATCCGAAGGATGTGATCCTATTCGCGGTCTTCTTCTACGTTCGATACGGTGTTTCATACCGTGACCTGGAGGAAATCATGGGTGAGCGCGGTGTTTCGGTGGACCACACTACACTGAACCGCTGGGTGAAAAGATACTCCAGCGCGATTGCTGAGGCCGCGCGTCGCCGAAAAAAACCTTGCGACCGTTCTTGGAGAATGGACGAGACCTACATCAAGGTGAAAGGGGTGTGGGTATATCTCTACCGAGCTGTCGACAAGCACGGTAAGACGCTTGATCTCATGCTTTCGCAGCGTCGAAACAAACCAGCCGCCACCAAATTCTTTGCCCGGACACTGGAAGTCAACGGACTCCCGAGAAAGATTGTCATCGACAAAAGCGGAGCTAACACGGCTGGCATCAAGGCCATAAACAAGATGTTGAAAGGCTTTGGTTGCCCGATCCCAATTGAAATGGTCAGGCGGAAATACTTGAACAACATTGTGGAGCAGGATCATCGTTTCATAAAAAGACGAACCCGCCCGATGCTGGGGTTCAAAGCCTTCGCATCAGCAGCAGCAACATTGGACGGAATCGAAGTGGCGCACATGATCCGCAAAGGCCAAATCACGCCCGGACTCTGTCCGTTTCGCCAGTTCGCGGAACTTGCCTCTTAAACCTGCAGCTACAGCGCGTTCACTTCAGCCAACCAAAACTTCGCAACAGAACCGCTTGGAATTCCGAGGGTTCATCACCGTAGAAGATAGCAGAGCCGAAGGAGAGGATTTATCGCGAAGCTTCCGATTGATTGCAGAGTTGGCATCGAACCCATGCTAGTGCTGCCAGTTCTGCAAATTGACGAAACGGACAGAGTCCGGGCGTAAGATGACCTTTTCGGATCATGTGCGTCACTTCGATTCCGTCCAGTGAAGCCGCCATTGAAACAAAGGCCCTGAACCCTAGCATTGGTCGAGCGCTGATTGATGAAGCGATAATCACTATCAACGGTCGCAAATGCTGGGATGCAAACCCCATAATCATTTTGCGCTCATAATAAATCACTTTTGCGCGTTACATTTGCGGCATCGGTATTTTGCAATCATATCCGATAAGTATCCCTTATCAGCAGTGATTGATTTCGACTGGGAATCCACAAAGGATGAACCCATGACGACCCCTGCCCCATTTCTGCCGACCGCTTCCCCTGCCCCCTCTGTCGAAGATCAGGAGGCCCTCACCGATCTCTGTATCCGCGGCACCCACCCAATACGCTGCGGGCTTATGAGCGCGACCTGCGCTATGTGACCGCGTGAAAAACAGCGCGCTTTGAGACGGCGCTGGACTGGCCGGAATCCGAGGCTACTGCCCTCGTCTTCATTCTGGATCACTCGCGCGATCTTGGCGACGCGCTTGTGGAGGATAGCGCCTGTCAGGCGGGAGAAGCGCTGATCGCACAAGGGCTGCACAAGTCGCTGGCCTGTCCGGCCCCGTCGACTCCGGATCGGCGCATCGCGTCGTGGCTGGCTTTCCACAGAATGAAGAACCTCACCAGCCCAATTGGCCCACCCCAGGTGAATCAGGCCCGTGCCAAGGCCCGCCGCCCGCCCCCTCCGAAATCGCGACACCCGATCACCCGCGACATCCTCGGGCAGCTGCCAGCCACCTGCCGCGGTTCGCATTGGGATTGCCGCGACGGTGCTACCCTGATGTTGAGTTGGGCCTCGGGTGGTCGGCGGCGGTCGGAGCTGACCGGGCTGATGCGTGAAGATGTCTCTCTCAAGGAATTCAACAAATCAGGCGTGGTCCGGCAGTCTCTGCTGGAGACCAAGACCACCGCCAAGGGCGACACCTCGCGTCTGGTACTGAAGGGCCGCGCCGCGCAGGCTCTGGTACATTGGATCGAGGTCAGTGAGATCGAGGATGGCCCCTTGTTCCGACCGATCTCCAAGTCCGACCGAGTGTTGGCCCGCCGCCTCTCTCCGGACGCAATCGCGCAGATCGTCAAGCGGCCCCTGAAGCTTGCCGAACTGCCCGAGGGATTTGCCTCGCCGCATGGACTGCGCTCGGGGTTTCTGACCCAGGCCGCACTGGACGGCGCCCCGATCCAGGCCGCCATACGCCTGTCGCTGCATCGGTCTCTCACACAGGCTCAAAAGTATTATGACGACATCTATATCGCCGAAAATCCGGCGGCGGATCTACTGGGGTGAGGATGTACCCGGTCCGCTCAATAGGCCCCCTGCCCTTCCCATTAACTATCTTGGTGAGCAAGCCGCTACTTAATTGCACCAACTGCTCTCTATGAAAAGCTCAACTCGAGGCGGAGCGTTCAGAAGAGTTTGTGCGCGGGCTTTATTTTCACGGCAGAACTTCATCGGCTATATTGCCGAGAACCGCTCCAACAAGGTTTACAGCTGTAAACCACTTGGCACTGAAGCAAAGCGTATATAGCTTACAGCATTGTAGAACCTACAATATAAGCGAAAATCCTTGACTTAGAACAATGAATCACGGCTGTTTGTCTTAAGTGGCGCAAAAATGACCACATTCTTTAATTTGAGGCAACTACATGATTCCCGTGACACCACTTGCGGCAGAACGACCATCGGCTCTCGCCACGGAAATTTCTGAGAGGTTAAACTCGGCTATCCGTGAACATCTTCTTGCGGCGTTTGCCCCCGACAACACCAAATCACTGCGCAACTTTGCAGCCCCAGAAGCGGCTGAACTCTTAGGTGTCTCAGGTCAATTCATGCGCAAGGTCCACGCAGAAGGAACGATTCCTGAACCAAAAGACGTGCGCAGCGGTCGACGTTACTATTCCGCCCATGAGCTTTGGGAGACCCGCGAAACGCTTGAGAAAACCTCTCGCAAAAAAGGGCGCTATATCCCTCGCCGGACCGAGGGAGAAAAGCTCCAAGTCTGGCAGTTGATGAACTTCAAAGGTGGCAGCAGCAAGAGCACCACGACAATTCACCTAGCTCACTATTTTGCGCTTCGCGGTTATCGTGTACTGGCTGTTGATCTGGATCCTCAAGGCTCTCTTACATCCATGTGCGGCATCAGCCCGGAAATAGAGTTTGACGGGCTGACGATTTATGATGCTATTCGATACGAAGATCCGGTAGGTATGGCGGACGTTGTGCTTCCGACATACTTCCCCGGACTATCTGTAACACCGTCACGGCTTGTTCTTTCCGAGTTCGAGACAGAATCTGCCGTACACTCCAACCCGGACCATCCGTTCTTTACGAGAATACGGAATGCCCTGGCCCAGGTAGAAGACGATTTTGACCTAGTTCTGATCGATAGCCCACCCCAACTTGGCTTCTTAACGATAGCCGGGATGGCCGCTGCTAGTTCATTGCTTGTGCCACTGACGCCTTCGATGCTGGACGTGTCTTCGACGGCCCAATTTCTCGAACTCGCTGGCGCTTACATGGCAGTCATTGAAGATGCCGGCGCTACACTCGAATACGATAATTTCAAATTCCTGATAACGCGTGACGAGCCGACAGATGTACCGTCTCAACAACTAGCTTCGTTCATGCGGGCACTGTTTCAGGATCGCGTCATGTCAGCTACAGCCCTCAAAAGCACCGCAATCAGTGACGCCACAATGCTCAAACAATCAATTTACGAGGTCGTGCGGTCGGAAATGACACGCGCAACTTATGATCGGGCAAAGAACTCAATGGATGCGATCGGCTCTGAGGTAGAGCAAATGATCCATCAAGCATGGGGACGCAGCTAATGGCTAGAAAATCGCTTCAGGAGATGTCGGGGATCGCAAACACCATCGCGCGCTCTAGCCCCAAGACCATCGACAAAACCCCAAAACCCAATGCCCCTGCACTTGGTGCGCTTCAGGGCTCTCTGGCCGCAATCAGGGAAATTGACCCTGCTTTGATCGACGATTGGGGCCCAGCCGATAGGCTTGGTGAGTTTACAGCTGTAAACACTGACGAGGAAGACGATAGCTTTGAAAGCTTGATGTCGAGTATCCAAGACGGTGGCCAACAAGTTCCCATTCTTGTCAGAAAATCGAAATCTGACGGTCGATACGAGGCAATTTATGGGAGGAGGAGGCTCAAAGCCTGTCGTGAACTCGGTATTAAAGTCCGCGCCAATGTTCAGGATATCGACGATGCTTCAGCGCTTCTCGCCAAGGGGCTTGAGAATGCTGCGAGGCGCAATCTTTCCTTCTACGAGAAAGCACGTTTCGCCGAGGCGATCCTGACTTCCGGGCATGACTCTGCAACGGTGCGGCAGGTATTGAACCTTTCGAAATCAGGGCTGTCTCACCTGACAAAAGTTACGCAACATGTTCCCGCAAAGATTGGTAACATGATCGGCGCAGCACCAAAATCAGGCCGCCCAAAATGGACCGTGCTTGCAGAACACTTCGTAGCAGGCAAGCTGGCGGAAGATGAAGCGGCAAACCTGCTTGCAACCATTGAGCCATCGATGTCGTCAGATGATCGGCTGGAAATGCTCGTTAAAGCAGCTGCCAAACGTGGTGCACGGCAAAGAGAAGGTGCGGCCGAAGTCAGCCCAATCGAAGGCGTTACAATCAAGTCCACCAACGGATCACTAACTGTTTCGGTCAAAAGGACCGGAGCTAACGCTGGCTTCGCTAGCTGGTTGGACAAAAACATGGCTGAAATCATCAAGCGCTCACACGCTGAGTTTACAGCTGTAAACGCCGAGAAAAAGAACTGAGGACGAGCAGAAAGGAGGAAGGCAAACAAACAAAACCCCCGAAACCGGAGCTTCGAGGGCTGCTGCGCAAAGCGCAATTCTTAGATTAGACACCTAGAATCTAGCAGCACCCGAATCGCCACACAAGAAAAAACGCTCTTGAGCGAACGGGTTATTTTTGTCTGCCGATAGATAATCATGAAAACACTAACAGCATTGGCTCCAAATGGAGCAACCTTGTCGGCAACGGCAGGGCAGGGGAGTAGTACGTCCAAAAAATGGAACCTTCTTCGCGCGGTTGAAGAGGCCCGAGAACCTCTTGGTCTAAAGTCCACAACTCTCAATGTCCTGAGAGCGATGATTTCCTTTGTGGGCGGTGATCAGATTGCTGCGGACCAAGATGATCATCACATCTGCTTCGCTTCCAACGCGGCGATCGCCAAACGAACGCATGTCAGCGTGCAGACAGTTGAGCGTCATATCTCGACGCTGGTTGAGTTTGGAGTTGTCCGCCGCGTAATGAGCGCAAACGGCAAGCGATGGGCGCGCCGGGATCGACATGGCAGGGTGGTCACCGCGACCGGGCTCTCACTGATGCCATTGTCTGAAAGGCACGCTGAGTTCATCCAGGAAGCCCAGAGGCATGCTGATCGAGTTCTGGAGTTCACTATACTCCGCGACAAGGTTTCCGCCGCTCTGGCGCGCCTCAGGGACCTCGTAGCAAATGACACCGCGATCTCTGATTTGATGACCACCGTACGCAATGCTCTACGTCGCAAACCAGATGCGAAGGTACTCAGCGAACTGCTGGCTGAAATCTCTGTGGAAATTTCTCAGATAACACAGGCAGATACAGAAAATTTGATGGCCAGTGACAGTGAAATTGAGGGGCACAAAGAGGACTCTTTGAATCCGGAAGTTAAAAAAGAAAAACATTCTCAGATTCAGGTTTCTCCAGCCCAAATGGAGCGCAGTTTTCCACGGCTATGCTCAGAACTACGCTTTGCAAAAGATCAAGACCACTGTGATCGGCTTATGGATAATATCGCCGAGTATTTACGGCTTGGCCGAACCTGGTATGCAATGAAATCAACGTTTGGCCCAGCTATTCGCTTCATTATTCTCGGATACATCTTTCAACGTGCTGAGAACATACAATATCCAGGGGCTTACCTGATTTCATTGCTAGCTAAGATCGAAAAGGGAGAGCTGTCTCCAAAGGCAATGCTCTCGCGAACCTCCAATGCTACGTAAATTTGGGACAGAGGATGAGATCTACCGCTTGCAGATTACACATCCAATCGATGATCGGACTGAAGAGTTTGAAAAAGGCGAGCTAAGGGATTGACCCCTATGGATCAAAAAGTAATAAATAATGAGTTATAGGCTGGATTCTTATACCTCACGATGTGGAATTGGCAGAGCCCTGATCGGCCGACATTTCGATACGATGCCTCAAGACTCGAACCATACGAGCAACAGTTCCTGTTGTCCTCAGGGGAAGTTCTTGGAGCGGTTCATCATATGAACACATCGGATCGAGATCAATTGCGTATCGACCTGCTAAGCGAAGAAGCGATGAAGACCAGCGCGATCGAAGGTGAGATACTGGATCGTCTCAGCGTGCAATCTTTATTGCGCCGACATCTTGGACTGGCTCCCGACAGCTATCCATCCAAACCGCGCGAGCAGGGCGTTTCTAAAATGATGGTGGATGTTTATTCCAGCTATTCGGAACCACTGTCACACGAAACCTTGTTTCGGTGGCAAGACATGCTTCTGTCCCAAGATAGGCAACTGGAAAGGATTGGATCATATCGGGGCCATGAGGATGCGATGCAAATCGTCTCAGGTAGGCCCGACCGCCCAACCGTGCATATTGAAGCGCCACCTTCTCAACAAGTTCCGGCTAAAATGGACCAGTTCGTAGCCTGGTTCAATCGGACTGCACCAAATGGTCCCGAACCATTGCGAGCTCTGATGCGGGCCGGATTGAGCCATCTGTATTTCGAGAGCATTCATCCCTTTGAACACGGTAATAGCCGATTGGGTAGGGCGCTGGCGGAAAAATCCCTGGCGCAAAATATTGGTCAGCCAAGCCTGATTGTCCTTGCTTTCACGATCGAGCGAGAGCGGAGGGCATATTATGATAACCTTGAACGCCATCAAAAAACGCTGGACGTCACGCCATGGCTCGTTTGGTTTGCCGAGACCGTCCTTACAGCACAGCAGGTAACGCTTGAGCGGGTTGGGTTTTTCATATCCAAGACGCATTTCTATGACCGGCATCGCGATCAGTTCAACGCCCGCCAAGGCAAGGTAATCGCCCGGTTGTTCAAGGCTGGGCCGGATGGGTTCAAAGGCGGACTAAGCGCCGAGAACTATATCTCGATCACGGGAACTTCCCGCGCTACAGCGACGCGGGATCTCCAGGATCTGGTAGAAAAGGGCGCTTTGCTCCGAACGGGTGAACTCCGGTACACACGCTATTGGCTAAAGTTGGACCAGGAAGGGTAGGGGGCGGAGAAACGGCACGAAGGGCGGATAGCTGACTTTTGCTGCTGGTGCAAACTAGAGGGTCTTCTTTTTCGGAGCGGTCAATTGACTTCCCAGCAGTTCAAGAAGTGAACCGCCGCAAATAAAATTGCTACGGATCATGCCCATCATTGGCAAAAGTGTGGTGTGGGTCGACCTGAGTCGGCCAAGAACTACTTGCATGATACAGAATTGATGAAAGATTTCACCGACCGATAATGTTTGCACGATCCAGCGGCAGAGCACGGCCTTGGAACATAAGTTTTGCTGCTCCTTGAGCCAATCGGTGGTCTTAATGCGCGAAGGTGCAAGGGGGAGGTTTGACAAAAGTTCTGTTGGTGGAAAACAATGAAATCAACAGCGATATTGCATTGCTTAGAAGTGGTCAGGGCGGGTTTTGGCGGTTTATACCTGTGTCGGCCCACCGATCAGGATATTGCGCATCGAAACCGTGGAATAAGGCGGAATACCGCGTGGGCTTGCCCAATAGAGAGCGGGAGACTATCTAGCGGACACGATTTATGAGTCTGTCATAACAGACATGTCTCGATCCTGATCACAGTGGGCATGTGCATTGCAAAAGATCAAATCAAAGTTTGCGGCGGTACTAAGCGATTCCGTCTTGTGGCGATTGCTGTCAGAGAACATGCGGGAGCAAATGCTGCCGTATACCATTGCAATTATTGCGATGGTGTTTGTGGCGGGGACTACAGCTGGTATCGCGTTCATCATGCGCGATGTCGTTGACTCGCTGTTCGACAGTGAAAATTCGGCCAAGATCTTTGGCGTTTCGATGGCTGTGTTCACTATTTTCTTGGTTAAAGGTGTCGCCACCTACGTCCAGGTTGTAGCATTGACCCGCGCTGGGAACCGGATCGTTTCAAAACAGCAGATCAAGCTATATGACAAGCTTCTGCGGCAGGGTGTATCTTTCTTTAATCTGACCGAAAGCTCGGATTTGCTGTTGAGAGTGACACAGTCAGCACAGGCTGCGCGGACGGTTATCGAAATAATTGTCACGACCGCCGTTCGAGACATGCTTACATTGATCGGTTTGCTCGCCGTGATGTTCTATCAGCAACCAGTCTTGTCCCTCTTTACACTAATCGTCGGCCCGCTTGCAATTCTGGGGGTTCGGATGCTGCTCCGTAAGGTCCGCGATATTGCGGATATGGAGCTGCAGTCGATGGGCGCGATCATGAAAGTCATTCAGGAGACCTCGGCCGGAATTCGGGTAGTTAAGTCCTTTGGTTTAGAAGAACGCATGGCCGAACAAATGAATTCGGCTGTGAAAAGCGTCGAAAAACGCAGAAATAAGCTTGCTCGCTTGCAAGCGGCAACGAGCCCGCTAACTGATATTCTGGCAGGATTTGCAATTGCGTCGGTCATCGGGCTGAGTGCAGGTAAGTTGTTTGGTGCAGCGGCCTCTACCCCGGGCGAACTGATGTCATTCGTTACCGCTGTGATGATGGCGTATGAACCTGCAAAGCGTTTAACCAAGGTGCGGGTGAAGATGGAATTGGGTTTGCGGCGTGTTAAAATGCTGTTCAACATGCTGGACGAGCCGGAAACCCTGCCTGAGGAAGTTAATCCTAAGGAGCTGCCTGAAGGGTCTCGTGAGGTCGTGTTTGACGATGTTGTATTCGGCTACGCCCGGCGCGATCCGATCTTGAAGGGGCTTTCGTTGACCTTTGAAGCCGGCAAGACGACCGCTTTGGTTGGCTTATCTGGTGGCGGAAAGTCGACCATCCTGAACCTTGCATTGCGCCTATATGATCCAACTAGTGGTTCGATTTCGATCGATGGCCAAGACATAAAATACGCCTCTTTCAAGACGTTGCGCCAGAATATGTCCTTTGTCGGCCAAGAGACTTTTCTGTTCTCAGCGTCGATCGCCGACAATATTCGCTTTGGCCGAGAGGGAGCGACACAAGAGGACGTGATCGAGGCCGCCAAGGCCGCAAATGCCTATGAGTTCATTATGACCTTGGAGAAGGGTTTTGACACCATGGTGGGCGAAAACGGGGCCTTCTTATCTGGCGGTCAGAAACAGCGCCTTGCGATCGCCCGGGCGTTGTTGCGCGATAGCCCCATTCTGTTGCTGGACGAGCCGACGAGTGCGCTGGATTCAAAGTCGGAACATCTGGTGCAGGAAGCGCTAAGCAGGCTTACGGAGGGGCGTACAACAATTATCGTTGCGCACCGCCTTTCAACGATTATGCACGCGGACAAAATTGTTGTGATCGAAAGTGGAGAAGTGTTGGAGCAAGGGAGCGCCAAACAATTGCTGAAAGAACAAGGCCCCTTCAAAACTTTGTACGACCATCAGTATTCTAACGCAGTTAGCGCAGAGTGAGCTTGGTTTGACGCAGCAATCTGCAAGACGACCGGCGCGGCAACCACTGGCCGCGACCGTCATTATTCCAACTTACCACAGTTGGAATCAACTGCAGATCTGTCTGGACTGTTTGGCTTCCCAGACCCTGAATGCCGATCAGTTTGAGATTATTGCGGTAAACAATGATCCTTCCGACCAAACTCCGTCTGAGTTTCGCTTGCCTGCAAACGCTCGTATATTGAGCGAAGCAAAGCCAGGCTCATACGCGGCACGAAATCGCGGTATCGATGACGCGAATGCCGACCTATTTTTCTTTACCGATTCAGATTGTCAGCCTGTCCAACAGTATCTGGAAGCTGGATTGAAGATAGCCCAGGATCACCCTGAGGTTGGGCGGTTCGGAGGCAATGTTGTTCTGATCCCTAACGGGGAAGAATGGACGACAACGGAATTGTATGACGTTCATCTTGGTCTGGAGCAGCAGAAGTGGGTTGAGCGTGGCAGAGCTGTTACTGCCAACCTGATTTTGCGTCGCAGTGTGATAGATCAAGTCGGTCGGTTCAACGACACGGTTTTGTCAGGTGGTGATATGGAGTGGAACGATCGCGCAAAAGCTGCAGGCGAACCTATCCTTTTTGCCGAGGAAGCCATCGTAAGACATCCAGCGCGTAGAAGTCTTGGTGAACACATCACCAAAGCCCGCCGAATTGAAGGCGCGCGTTTGCGTAGGAACGCGAAGCGTGGAATTGTGAATTACATACCACCCGTTCACAAGCTGATCCCGTCGTTTAAGACTCTGAAAAATCTTCTTGGAAAATCCGATCTATCTACCCGACGAGCCCTTGGAGTTTGGGGTGTCCATTATGTTCTTCGAGTGGTGAAGATAACTGAAACTATTCGTCTGCTCTGGCTACGACGCGCCGATCAGCGGAAATAGGGCTAATTAAACAGATCTCTTCATGTACTTGGTTTGAAAACTCAAATTCTTTGCGAAACTAGGCTTTTGTGTAGTAGTCATAAGTATAATATTTTGATTATTAAGGCGCGTTGATGATGGCTCTGTTGCAAACTCTTATCCATTGACCTTCGTGGCTTTAGCGCATGTGTGGCGAACGACACTATCCAGTTGAAGGGTGGTCCATGATTTCTTTCAAAGGTGCGCAATATCCGAAGGATGTCATCCTATTCGCAGTCTTCTTTTACGTCCGATACGGCGTGTCGTACCGAGATCTGGAAGAAATCATGGCAGAACGCGGTGTATCGGTTGATCATGCGACACTGAACCGATGGGTGACACAATGCTCATGCGCAATTGCTGATGTAGCGCGCCGCAGGAAAGGGCCATGTGATCGCTCTTGGAGAATGGATGAGATTTACATCAAGGTGAAGGGTGCGTGGGTCTATCTCTATCGGGCCGTCGATAAATACGGCAAAACGCTTGATTTCATGTTTTCACCACATCGAAAAAAGCCTGCCGCGACGAGCTTCTTCGCTCGGATACTGGAGGTCAATGGTTTACCACGGAAGATTGTCATCGACAAAAGCGGAACTAACACGGCTGGCATCAAGGCCATAAACAAGATGCAGAAAGGCTTTGGTTGCCCGATCCCGATTGAGGTGGTCAGGCGGAAATACCTGAACAACATCGTGGAACAGGACCATCGTTTCATCAAGAGACGCATCCGGCCAATGCTAGGGTTCAAGGCATTTGCTTAAGCGGCGGCAACCCTCGACGGAATCGAAGTGGCGCACATGATCCGCAAAGATCAAATCATGCCCGGTCTCTGTCCCTTTCAACAATTCAGAGAACTGCTCGCATAACAATGAAGGTCAGATGTACTTCTTTAAACATCGGAACACTTCGCAACAGTACCAAGTTACATGCGCCCGGTGAGTATCTTAGCCAGATCGGGTTCAACCTTTCGGGTTTGTTCCAAATCCAGACTGTTTTTTACGTGGAGGAGGTGGTGTTGGATGTTGTCTTCCGCGGATTGTGGGTAACCACTCACGATCGCATCAATGATCGAGGCGTGCTCATCATCGGGACACGAAGAGTCCCTGTTAGTTCCAAACAATGCCACGATCAGAGATGACCGGGTCACCAACTCGCGCACAACGCGTGTAAGTACCGAATTGTTGTGGCATTTGGCCAGTTCCACATGAAATTCACCTGAAAGCCGGATGATCTCAGTTCGATCATTTGCTGCCCGAGCTTCATCTTCTTCTTTGACATGTGTCCGTAGCGCGTCGATTCCTAGGCTGCCGTTCTCATGTGCCAGTGTACGTACGATGCCAGATTCAATCATCAAGCGGGCCTCAAAAACCTCTCGAGCTTCGTCAGGGCTTGGACAAGCTATAAAGGCGCCACGGTTGGAGTGCAGTTCAACAATGCCTTGGCTGCTCAATAACAACAAAGCTCGGCGAACGCGCATTCGGCCTACGCCAAAAGTCTCACACAAGGTTTGTTCGCTCAATTTGGTTCTAGGCGCCAGCTTCTGTTCCATGACCGCAGAATAAATTCGGTCAACTATCAATTGTTCATCCGGATCGGATTGGACGGCGTCGAGTTTTTGTTGGGCGTCTGTCATCTTGTTCCGATTTGGCAGGAATACATGTCGATCGTACTTAACCGTACAACTTCTAACTGACAATATATCGGTCTTCTGTTTGCTATATCAACAATCACGTTCACTAAAAGTGTTGACACAGATTGTTAACAATGCAGTATCCAAGAGGCATTCCGGGATTCGACCGGTCGCATTGTTTACTTCGCCAAGCGCCCAGAAGAGGCGCTGAGACCTCATAGGGAGGAAAGAATGAAACGTAGAAAACTGATTAAATCCTCGGTCGCATTGGCCTTGACCGCATCCGTGCTTAGCTCGGCTGCCTGGGCGGATAACCCCGTACTTAAGATCGGCTTTGTCGGGGTAACCTCGGGTCCGGCGGCGGCTTGGGGCATCTCTAACCAGCGATCGATGGAGGCGAGGGCAGACTGGATTAACGAATCCGGCGGTTACCAGATTGGCGATACCACTTACGATATCGAAATCGTTTCATTCGACGATCAGAAAGACCCCAAACGTGCGATCGCTGGCATGGAAAAAATGGCGCAGGAAGGGATCCACTATGTGGTTGGTCCTAACGTGGATGACGGCGCAGCCGCAGTTCGCCCAGTTGCCGAAGCAAAAGGGATCATGTATTTTCCATATGCTTTCCCCAAAGAGCTTTACACAGCGCCGGCATCGAATGCGGTTCTGGGCATGGTTGCAAACTACCAGTCAGGTCCAGCGATTTATAAGTATCTGAAGGACGAAAAGGGCGTGAAGACGGTGGCTTTTGTTGCTGCCAACGAGTCTGATCCGCTGAGCCAGCGTGACGGCGGGATCGCTGCGGCCAATGCGCTGGGTCTTGAAGTTGTCTCTGACAATGTGACGTATCAGGTGGACACTACGGACTTTACCCCAGTTCTGACGCCGGTCATGCGGACACAACCTGATCTGCTGGTCCTGTCAGGTGTTTCACCGGCCAATGCCCCTCAGCTGATCCGTTCGGCTCGAGAGCTTGGGTTCCAGGGCATAATTTCAACTGAGACGGCGCAGGATGCGACGGTTTTGCGCGAAGGCGCAGGTGATCTGGCCAACGGGTTCATCTCGGTGGGTGGTGCTTCGACCCCTGAAATCGCATCGGATGACATGAAGGAATTCGTCAAGCGCTACACTGACATGTTCGGCGAATATAACGACGAGTCGAATACCAAGGTCTATGCGCTGGAGTATATTCTGGCGACGCTAAACGCCAATCCGGCAGGTATCGACGATGTGAACGCTTTCCAGACCACAATGGACACGTTCGAAGCACCAAATCCCTTCATGAAGGGCGATGCTAAGATGCGGTATGTCGGCACGACATCGTTCGGGCAAAAGCGTCAGATCGCGGTTCCGCTGGTGGTAAATGTCTACCAAGACGGAGAGTTTGAAACACTCTTTGTCGCCGAAGTCGACTGAGGCAATACTCCCAACCAAGGCAATCGCCTACCGAGCCTCAATCCCTCCCGGGCTGATGATCAGCCCGGGATACCCGAACCTTACGCGGGACTCCAATGGAACAGATACTAGCAAATGGCATCTATCTGGGCGCGCAATATGCGATGATCGCCTTAGGACTGACGCTGATCTTCGCCCTGATGAACGTACTGAATTTTGCTCACGGACAGATGTACGTTCTCGGCGGCTTCGTCACTTACACCTTTTACGGGCAGCTTGGTTGGCCATTCATCCTGGCGTTGCTTGCGTCCTGTATCACCCTGGCAGTACTTGGCGCACTCATCGAACGGTTCTTGTTTGCGCCAGTGATACGACGATCGTCGCGCGAAGAAAGCACAATGCTGCTGGCGGCGGGACTGGCGTTTCTGTTTGACGCGGTCATCCTGCTTGTCTTCGGAGAAAAACAGCGTGGCGTGCCCAAGATTGTCGACGGTGTCTTCAACTGGGATTTCAGGCTGATCATGCCTTATGATCGGATCCTGATCTGCGTGCTGGCCATTCTCTCAATCGTTACCTTCATTCTGTTCATGCAATATTCCAAAACCGGCCGCGCCTTGCGTGCGCTGGCGCAGGACAGAACCGCGGCCCAGCTTATGGGTGTGAATGTTGCCCGGTACTCTATGATCGGGTTTGCCCTAGGTGCGATGCTGGCTGGTCTGGTAGGAGGTCTGCTGGTGACCATCACAGGCGTCAATCTGGGCATGGGCGGACCGACCTCGATCAAAGCCTTCATGATGGTAATGATCGGCGGCGCAGGCGTGATTTCCGGCGCGATTGCAGGCGGCATCATCCTTGGCTTTATGGAAGCCATCGGTTTGGCGGTTCTGTCGCAATACGGCGATATCACATATCTACTGATCTTCGTCTCACTGATGATTTTCCTGGCCATCCGCCCGCAGGGCTTGATGGGTAAACCGTGGGGTTAACACTGTGCCGAAACTTTCCACGATCCAATGGGCCGGTTTGGCGTTTTTCCTACTGGCCATCTTCGTTGCCGTTCCCGGCTTTATCGCGGCGTCCGGGCGGTCTGACCTTTACTATACGCTGACCTCGGTTGCGCTGCTTTCGATTGCCAGTGCCGGTGTCTGGCTGACTTTCTATATTGGCCGTATCAATATCGGGCAGGGCGCTTTTGCCCTGATCGGAGCCTATGTCTCGGCCATTCTTGTGACGAAGGCTGGCATGTCCTTTTGGTTGTCTCTGCCGCTGGCGGGTCTGTTTGCGGCAGGGGTTGCCGTCTTGATTGGCTTACCGATCCTGCGGCTGCGGGGGGTGTACTTTGCGATGATCTCGCTGGTACTGACGCAGGTCGTCACCCTGACCGCGCTGGCCTTGCCCGTCACCAATGGGGCCAAGGGGATTACCTCGATCCCGCTTCCCGGGGGTGTGTCGATCCTGGGTCTTACCCTGATCCCGGATTTCGCGACCCTCGAGAATCCACGGCTGGCCTTCTACTACTCGGCCTGTGTGCTTATGGTGCTGACCTTTGCCGCCATGTACCGGCTGGTGAATTCGCGCCTCGGCCACCTGTGCCGGTCGATGCAGCAGAACGAGGAACTCGCCAGTTCCATTGGCGTGAATATCTCATATATCCGCATCATCATCTTTGCTATTTCCTCCTTTCTGGGCGGCATTGGCGGAGCCATGTTCGGATCGATTGCACAATCGGTCTATCCGTCCAGCTTTCAGGTCGCTGACAGTGTGAACTTCATGCTGAACTGTTTCCTCGGTGGTCTGGGCTATGTGTTTGGCCCGATGTTGGGCACACTGGTTCTGTATTTTGGATGGGATCTGTTGTTCGAATTGGGTCGCTTCCAACTGCTCGCCTATTCCAGCCTGCTGATCATCCTGATGCTGTTCCTGCCGAACGGGCTGCTTAGCCTGCGGCTGCCGGGCAAGAAAGGAGATGACAAATGAGCCATCTTCTTGAAGTTCGCCACGTCACCAAAAAATTCGGCGGGTTGACCGCCAACAGCGATATCTCATTCAACGTCAATGAAAACGAGATCCTGTCGGTGATTGGACCAAACGGTGCCGGAAAGAGCACCTTGTTCAAGATGATCTCGTCGTTTCTGCCGACGACCGCCGGAGAAGTGCTGTTCAAGGGTGAGAGGATTTCGAACCTGAAACCGCATGTGGTGGCGCGCAAGGGGGTGGTCCGTACCTTTCAGGAAACCACGATCTTCAAGTCAATGACCGTGCGAGAAAGTGTCATCGTCGCTCAGCACCTGCGTGCGCGTGCCTCGCTGGCCGGGTATTTCTGGGGCACGAAAACGGCACATGAAGACGTCGACAGTTTTGGCCAGTATGCCGATGACCTGATCGAATTTCTTGGCATGACCGAGATCGCCAACGAACAGGCTTCGAACCTGCCGCAGGGAAATTTGCGCGCGCTGGGGATCGCCATCGGTCTGGCCACCGATCCCAAGGTGTTGTTGCTGGATGAGCCTTTTGCGGGCATGAACCACGACGAGACCATGAAAATGGTCAATCTGGTCCGCAAGGTGCGCGATGACAGAGGTGTCACGGTGCTGTTGGTGGAACATGACATGCCCGCAGTGATGAACATCTCGGATCGGATCGTGGTGCTGAATTTCGGCGAAATGATCGCCGAGGGCACCCCGGCGGAAATCCAGAACAACGAAAAGGTCATCGAAGCCTATCTGGGCAGCGCCGATGACGAGATCGGGATCTGAGCCATGAGCAAGATGTTGGAATTCAATGATGTCGAGCTTTATTACGATCACGTCTATGCGCTGAAGGGCGTGTCGATTGATCTTGAGCAAGGTGAAACCGTCGCCCTTATCGGAGCCAATGGTGCGGGCAAAAGCTCCATCCTGCGGGCGATCACTGGGCTGGCGAAGATCAAGTCCGGTTCGGTTGCGTTCGAGGGCGAAGATATCGCAGGAACCAACCCGGCTGAGATAGTCTCGAAAGGCATTGCGATGGTGCCAGAGGGGCGGCGGGTCTTTCCTTATATGACGGTCAAAGACAACCTGCTGATGGGGGCATTCACCCGTTCAAATAAAGCGGATGTGCACCGCACCTTGGATTCTATTCTGGAACGGTTTCCGCGTCTGAGAGAGCGCTATAGCCAGTCTGCTGGTACACTCTCGGGCGGCGAACAGCAGATGATGGTGATCGGGCGCGCCTTGATGGCCAAACCTCGACTACTGCTGCTGGATGAACCTTCGCTGGGCATCGCGCCCAAGTTGGTTCAGGACATTGCGCGCTCAATAGTGGCGATCAACCGGGACGAAGGAGTGTCGGTGCTGCTAGTCGAGCAGAACTCGCGCATGGCGCTGTCGATCTCTCACCGCGCCTATGCGCTAACGACAGGAAATGTGGTCATTTCAGGAAACTCCAAGGAACTTTTGACCGATCCGCGGATAAAAGCTGCCTACCTGGGCGGAGAAGTGTGAGGATGTTGTGAAACTTCTAGTCGTCAATCCCAACACTACCAGTTCCATGACGCGAAAGATAGAAGAGGCAGCGCGGGCGGCTGCGCATCCTGAAACCATGATTATCGCTGCCACTTCCCAAGACGGTCCCGCCAGCATACAGGGCTATCTGGATGTCTCTACCTGCGTTCCCGGATTGCTGGAGGTTGTGAACGGGCATCCGGACGCAGATGCAATTGTTGTGGCCTGTTTCGACGATACTGGGGTCGACGCCGTGCGCTGCGTCACTTCGGCGCCAGTCATCGGTGTTGGGGAAGCGGCCTACCATGCGGCATCTATGATCAGTCCAAAATTCAGTGTCATCACTACATTGTCCCGGTCTTTGGCAGGGCTGGAGGCTAACTTGTTGCGATACGGTCTGGATCGTCGCTGCGTTCGAGTTCGGGCATCGGATGTGCCGGTTCTGAAGCTCGAGGAAAACGATCCGGTGACAATCGACAAGATAAGGGTCGAAATTCGCGCTGCCATCGAGGAAGATAGGGCTGAGGCCATTGTGTTGGGCTGCGCGGGGATGACTGACCTCATGTCGCATCTATCGGAAGAATTCAATTTGCCCGTTGTCGATGGAGTGGCCTGTGCCGTTACCTTTGCCGAAGCCTTGGTCAAAGCTAAGCTCACGACTTCGAAACTTTGTTCCTATTCCTGATCCGATTGTCCGGATTAGAAGAACTCGGGCAGAATTATCAGGGTATATTTTCTAGCGAGAGTACGGTCGGTGTTCGATCTGCAGTTCAGGCAGGCATTGCGGCGGGTTTGCTAAGGTCGTCGGATGATATCGATGGAGTGCGACCGCTTCCGCATCTCCCAGCCAGCAGTTCTACTTGGTGCGGCTATTGCCGATGACCCTGATTAGTTCCGCAAGCAAGGTTCCTATCGGCCAAACGACCTCTAAGGGCCGCGACCTTGGTCGGGGTGCCTTTACTCTTGGTTGACTTCGTTTTGCATCATCACATTAAGCGTCTAGCATCTCTGGGCAGGCTCAAACGATTGTCTGTCAGTTCTTGTTTTGTTTTGTCAACATTGCCTAGATGATTCTGGCTAATTTGTTCGCCATCGGGACGGTCGCGAGGCGGAAGGGCTTCTTAATTGTGGTTTATGAAACCCACCACAACTGAAGTTTGGTTTTTCTGGTTCTTGTCCTTCTTTGACACACGATATGCGCCCCGCTTTGTTATCAGTTCCCGCAATTTGTAGCTGTCAGGGTGATTCACAGGGTTGGAAATTGATTGGCTGATACCTTCGCGACAGCGTATAACTTCCAGCCAAGCGTTGCGAAAAAATAGCTCTGTGTAATCGCTTCGATACGAAAATAATCAAAAACAAGAAATGCCCTTGGTACCAGCCAACCCCACAAAGGTTTCACAGATAGCGCCTTCGGGTGCGACAGCAGAATTTTCATAGTTTTCCAGCATAGTAATCCGATCACATTCGTCCGCCAAACCGGGTATTGAATACAATGCCAGTAAAGCGACTGAGGTGATTTGAAAGAGTAGCAGTCTGAAAATACCCGTTTTTGGCACAATCCCAAAGTCGAATGACGAGTGCATATTTGAGGTCTGGCGACAATTGGTCATGATGAACTCGAATATCGTCACCTTTTTTGTGGCTACTCTGCAGCATCCGGAACCGTCGCTTCTGCGTAAATCCCTTTCACGCGATCTTTTGTCGGGTCGAAATGCGGGAATGGAACGATTCTAGCTTTCAATCGCTTTTGCTGCCCGTCCAACTGTCCGATTTCAATGTCTGCCCCAATGGTGGCGTGGGTAACTGAAACCCGGGCTAATGCGATGACCTTGCCAAGAACGGGCGATTTCATTGCGCTTGTAATCTCTCCAACCTGCGCTTTTCCAACGCGCACGCAATCGCCGGGCGAGGGGACCGTGCCACCTTCGACTTCAAAACCGACCAATTTACGGTGCGGGTGTGCTTGGCGCTCTTCGATTGCCGCCCGTCCGATGAAATCGTCGGTTTTTGACTTTAGTGGCACAGTAAAGCCGATGCCTGCTTCAAACGGGTCCGTCTGATCGTCGAATTCCGACCCGGCAAAGATCAATCCACCTTCGATCCGCAACATGTCGAGTGCCGCAAGCCCGAGCGGTGCGACGTCATATTCCTGACCGACTTCCCAGACGCGATCAAAGATTTCGACGGCATCTTTGGGGTGGCAGAAGATCTCGTATCCAAGTTCACCGGAATAACCGGTTCGGGAAATAACTACTGACGTCCCCTGTACATCGCCCACACGTGCGACGGTAAGCCGGAACCATGGCAGTTCTTCGATCGTCGGTTGCTGAGGCGGCGTCCAGAAGATTTTGGAAAGAATGTCGCGGCTGTGCCGCCCCTGTACCGCGATGTTGTGCAACTGATCTGTAGAGTTTCGAACCCAGACATTCATGTTGCGCTTACGCGCTTGTTCCTGCAGCCACAAACCGCTGGTGTCGTTGCCACCAATCCATCGAAAGTTGGTCTCACCCAGCCGATAGATAGTGCCGTCGTCGATCATGCCGCCATGTTCATAGCACATTGCCGTATAGACAACTTGACCGACGCTCAGCTTCTTCATGTTGCGGGTCACGCAAAGCTGCATCAGTTCTTCGGCATCCGGGCCAACAACCTCATATTTGCGCAGTGGACTCAGATCCATTACGGCGACTTTGTCTCGACAGGCCCAATACTCTGCGATTGCGCCATGATTGGTCATCGTGTTGGGCAGCCAATATCCGTTATATTCGACAAAATCACGGGTATGACGTGCAAAGCAGTCGTGAAATGCTGTTTTCTTGGTTTCTTCCACATCCGCCTCCGCAGATTTTCTGTAGCCGTAGGACCGTTTAAAATCCTCGGTCGCTTTGTAAGTTCGCACCTGAATGTCGGTTGGATTCCAGCCATTGGCCGGGTCGATGTCGCAGGGGCAGCCGGTACTGACGCAGACAAGATCCGTCAGCGCGCGCAGCAGCACGAAATCTCCGGGTCGCGACCAAGGATCATCCATACCTATGGCATTGCTATCGTCCAGCATTGTATTGAAGAAAAAGTTGATCGCGGACCAACCTGCGCGGGGACGGATGCCATATTGGCTCAGATCCTTGTTGATATTGTCCGAGCAATTGACATGGCCAGGATAGCCCAGATCTTCATAATACCTTGCTGTGCAGGCCAGCCCGAACGTGTCGTGACGGCCGCACGTATCCTGCACGATCTCAACTAGGGGTTCCTGATCCACTGACCAGTATTTCGAGAATATACCTGGTTGCGGATACAAGCTGCCCATCAGGCTGCGTGTCGTGGTGGGATCAATCTCGCGCTCGATCCCCTGATCCAATGCACGTCGGCTGAACGCCTGAAAGTCTGAGCATTCGCGGCCCCTGATATCCACGATCTGGATGAACTCTCCGGCTTTGACCTCATAGGATTTGGCGTTGCCAGGCTGAATGTTGATATCCTTAAGTGGGTCGGCCAGCGGATCGGGCGGGCCCACGTCGGGTTTTCCCAAGCCGGGAGCGGCACGCTGAATGTACAGGATAATGTCGGTCGGTGGGTTATTGTCTTCAGGGCGCATCGCCTGACCGGGTGCGGCGACGATCAAAAGGCCGTCACTTTCCGCCACGAAATGCACCATGTCGCCGGGGCGTGATCCATCTGAGAAGGCCCTGACTGCATCCCCGCGTCCGATGTCGAAACCTGCAACCTCTAACGCGCGCAGCACTTTCTTGCCCGAAGCCGAGCCATTCGCCAGAGTTGCAATCAGCCCCTCTGGTCGCCCGTGCCCCTGCGCGCCAAGCATGGCAGCGTCCGAGCTTCGATCCGGGGCAAAGAACACCATCTCGGCGGGTTGCATCCCATCGCGATCCAACAATGTGATCGTGTCGCCTTTGGACACCGGAACCGCACGCGATCCTGTGCCAGGGACGGGATGACGTTCCGTGCCATGGGGCAGGATTGGAAGGCCAGGAGCCAGAACCCCGCTGCGTTCATATGGCACTTCGAAGACCGGCTTCACATTCATAATGCACCTTCCTGAATAGCTTCGGTCGCGCCGCGGTGCATGACCACCAAAAGGCATCCTGTTTCGGTGCGCGAAAAGTGGCTAGACCCGGCGGGAAAGCTGACAAAATCTCCGCTGTGATAACGAAACCCGTCGTGATCGGTCAGGTCACCTTCGAGGACAAAGAACTCTTCCGGACCGTGATGGATGTGGGGGTTCGAGCGTGCGCCCGGCGCCATCTTCATCAGATTGCTGCCTTGCCCGGTATCCTCGTCAAAGCTGACATTCTTCCACCAGACCTGTGCGTCGGGCCGGTCTTTCATATGCATTCTGACAAAGCCGGTATCGTCGAAACGGGTGACCGTACGCATGTTTTGCTGTTGTGACATCCTAATCGAGCCCCAATCGCTTCTTGCGCTGTTCCGTCCAGCTGCTGATGGCCATGTCAAAGGTCAGAGCCATCAGCGACACGTTCAGGCCGAGGACAAAGTTTTTGCCCAACTCGGTACCGGCCAGCGTTCGCTGCAGCTCTTGTCCCAGATCCTGAGTGCCGATGAAGGCCGCGATGATGACCATGAAGAAGGCAAACATGATGGCCTGATTGAACCCAACTGCCATTGTCGGTAGTGCCAGCGGGAACTGAACTGACATCAGCTTTTGCCGCCGCGTTGATCCAGACATGTCTGCCGCTTCGGTCATTTCCGAAGGTACGCTGCTAAGGCCAATAATGGTGTACCGGATCAATGGTACCGCGGCGAAGATTAGGATCGAGAACACAACAGCTACGTCATTAACGCCGAACAGCATGATTGCCGGGATCAGATAGATGAAGCTGGGGAAAGTTTGTGCTGTGTCGCAGGCCAGAAGGATGCTTTTTGACCAACGTTCTGATCGGGCTGCGATTACGCCGAGCGGTATGCCAATCAAGGTGGCCAGAGCAACAGCCGAAATAACTGTGTATAGAGTGATCACAGATCGGTCCCACCAACCCGAGAATGCGACGATGGTAAAGAAAACCGCCGCATATATACCTGGGCGGCGACCACCGATCCAATATGCAAAGGAAACGACCAGCAGGATGAAGGCGGGGGTAGGGATCGCCAGCAACGTGTTCCGGAACGGGATCAGAACCTTGACGTTCAGGAACCAGCGCAACCATTCGGTCGTTCCCTTGATGGCATCGATCGCCAGAAACGACTTGATTACCACGTCAATTTCCTTGCCTTGGCTCAGGTGCTGCTTGCGGCCGACTTCGGCAAGGATCGGGAACAGCCGCGAGAGCAGGATAAAACCGACAAACAGACCCAGCGCGACCAGTGAGGTCTGGTGCCGCTTCCACCAGGGGGTGCCGCGTTCAAAGTGAACCGGTTGCTTGACCACCCAGGCCTTGGACATCCGGTCCAGCGTCACGGCCAGAAGAACGATGGTAACCCCGATCTCGAAGGAACGGCCCAGTTTGAAGCTGCCCATCATTGCCAGCAACTTGGCACCAAGTCCGGGCATGCCAATAAAGGCGGTCAGAACCACCATGGCCAGACACAGCATGATCACCTGGTTTACGCCGACTAGAATTTCGGTGCGTGCTGCCGGAACATAGACATGGCGCAGCATCTGCCAGCGAGTGCAGCCGGACATTTGGCCCGCCTCGATCACTTCAGGGCTGACCTTTTTTAGCCCCAGCGTTGTCATCAAGATCATAGGCGGGATGGCAAAGGTAATTGTTGCTACGGCTCCAGCGGTTGGCCCCACCTTGAAGAAAATCACAGCGGGCAGCAGATAGGTAAAGAAGGGCAGAGTTTGAAGCACAGACAGAATGGGCTTCAACATCCGCTCGAACCAGCCATATTTCCACGCGGCGATACCAAGCGCCAGACCCAGCAGAAACGCCAATGGCGCCGCGACGACGATCACGGACATTGTTTGCATGGCGATCTTCCACTGACCGATCGCAGCCGTCCAGATAAAGGTTCCAGCGCCCAGGGCGGCCAACCGCCAACCACCGACAGCGTATCCAACAACCCCAGCGACGGCGGCAATCGCAGACCATGGGATTGGTCCCAGATAGGGCCAGCGACGCTTGCCTTCCAATAGGTTTGCTGACGTGTCCAGCAGAAACTCTAGAGGACCTTCCGCGATAAAGCGGGTTACATAAATCAAGCCAAGGTCATTTTGGATGAAGCTGAAAATTGCGTCCAGAACCTGCGCAGTGGGTGGGATGGCGGCTTCGGGGATGCGGTTTAGCCATTCAGGCAGAATACCAACTGCCTTGGCAAGGATCAGTGCGAAGGCCACGGCAAGCAGCACAGTAAGTACACGGGAACGTCCCCATGGCTTGTCTGATGTCTCTGTCAGATCTGTCGACAGCGTCGCCATTATTCGGCTCCGAGCAGGACATTCAGTGCGGTGTCGCGCTCCAGTACACCGGTGACAACGCCTTTGTCATTTGCAACCGGCAAAAGGATGCGGTTGTCATTGACCAGAACCCGCGCAAGTTCGTGGATCGTTGCGCCACCATTGATTGGTGCGCCTTCCAAAGCGTGTCCATTGACTGGTTTCGCCAGCCCTTTCGCATGCACCACGCGGGCTTTGTCGATGTCCTCGGTAAATTTCGCCACGTATTCCGTAGCGGGGTTCATGACGATCTGGTCCGGCGTATCGCATTGTTCCACCGCGCCATTGCGCATGATCGCGATCCGGTCCGCCAGACGCAGCGCTTCGTCAAAATCATGGGTGATAAAGACAATGGTTTTACCCAACATCTCTTGTAGCCGTAGGAATTCATCCTGCATTTCACGTCGGATCAAAGGGTCAAGTGCGGAGAACGGCTCATCCAGAAACCAGATGTCCGGCTCAATCGCCAGGGACCGGGCGATGCCGACCCTTTGCTGTTGTCCACCGCTAAGCTCGCGTGGAAAATATTCTTCGCGACCCTCAAGGCCGACCAGTTTGATGACTTCCAGCGCACGTTCACGGCGATCATGGCGATCCTGACCACGCATTTCCAGCGGGAAGGCCACGTTATCCAAGACCGTACGGTGCGGTAGCAGGCCAAAGGACTGGAACACCATGCCCATCTTGTTGCGTCGCAATTCGATCAGGTCACGCTCGCTCAGGCCCATGATATCCTGACCATCAACTTTGATCGTACCGCCGGTGATGTCGTGCAGGCGCGAAAAGCACCGCACCAGAGTTGATTTGCCTGATCCGGACAGTCCCATGATGACCAGCATTTCGCCCCGGCCAACCTCAATCGAGACGTCTTTGACCCCAGCAATGTAGCCGTCCGCACGAATCTCGTCGAAGCTACGGCCAGCCGGCATGGACTTCAGATAGCTCTCGGGCGAAGGCCCAAACAATTTCCAGACATTTTGGGCTGAGATTACAGGCGCTGTGGCGGACATGGCTGCCTTTCTTTCTTGTTAAGCGCGGCCTTGCTTCAATGAGATCAGCAAGGCCGCGCCAGTTTCGTTGCGTATGACCGGATTATCCGCTGCAGGCGCTGATCCAGGGATCAACAACAGAGCGGTTTGCGTCCAGCCATTCGGCCGCTGCATCTTCCGGTTCCAGCTCGTCCGTATCGACCAGCTTGGCCATCTCCGCGATCTGCGGATTTGTGAAAGAAATTTCAGTCAATACACAGTAGGCAGCAGGCCATTTGTCTTTCATACCATCCCAAGCGGCCTTTTTCAGGTAACCGGTTGCCGGGTTACCACAATCATACAGCGCATCCGGGTTCGGACCTTTGGATGGGTCTTTGTCGCATCCATCTTCCCAGGCAGGAAATTCGACAAACTCACCAGGCCAGACAGCTTCGGCAAAGTTGGGTGTCCAGTTGAAGACCAGAACCGGCTTCTTGTCCGCTTCTGCTGCGCCAATTTCAGCCCACAGGGCCGCCGCCGAACCCGCATTGATAACGGTGAAGTTCAGATCCAGCGCTTCGGCACGCTCTTTACCATGCTTCAACCAGTCAACCGGACCGTCCAGATATCGGCCTTTGTCGCCGGTTTCCGCTGTTGCAAACAGATGCGCACAGTCGTTCAGAGCTTTCCAGTCGGGCAGGCCGGGGCAGGACTCTTTGGTCCACATCGGATACCACCAGTCCTCGCGGGTGACGGCATCGTGGTCGCCCGCATCATGCAGACCACCCTTTTCCAGAGCCGCGCGGAAGGATGCTCCAAATGCGCCTTCCCAGACTTCCATCTCAAGCGTGACGTCGCCCAGACGCACCGACTCGTAGACCGCCTGACTGTCGGTCGTGACGTATTCGACATTATCACCGATCTCTTCGAACAACTGGCCGACCACGTAAGACATAACGATTTGGCTGGACCAGTTGTGAATTGGGATGACGATCGGATCGCTGCTGTCTTCTGCGATCGCACCGGTGCCCGCTACCGCTGCCAAGGTTGCAGCAGAAAGTAGGTTTGAAAGTTTCATGATTGCTCCCTGAGTGACGTTCGATATTGGATTGAGGGCTCTTCCGGCCCCGAATTTGCGCATTCTGCCCAAATTTGCGCGAAACGCAGAACAGAAATTTGAGAGGCGTTGCCCATAAAATCTTGAGGCTAATTCATTTTTTTACTATCTTAACAGTCAGTTGCCTGAACGGTTTCCAGTTGACGCAGGCGAATGTTCTTTGATTGCAATCCGCTTCAGATTGGGAATCCGCCGTCAGATGCCAAAGAAAGCACCAGTTACCGGGAAGGTTCTTCCACCGCTCGACTACCTTTTGGCTTTTGAAGCGGCCGCCAAGGCCCAGAGTTTTGCGCAGGCCAGCAAGGTGCTCAACATTTCGGAAACAGCAATCAGCCGCAAAGTACGTCTGCTGGAGCAACATTATGACGTACCCTTGTTTGTCAGAGGTCATCGGTCGGTTTCGCTGACACAGCAAGGGGCCATATTGCTGGCGACCGTTGAAAAGTCGCTGGATCTGATGCGAGACGTCAGCCGTGATATGTTGGCCAAACATCAGGCCAATACGGTGTCGATCTCCGCGACCAACTCTGTCGCGTCGCTCTGGTTGATGCCGCAGCTGCGTAAGTTCAACAAATCCAATGGCCGCATCCGTATTTCGCTGGTGTCTTCGGACAGCGACGCGGAGTGCCTGTCTGATTCTATGGATCTGACGATATTGCGCGGGGAAGGGGATTGGCCCGGATATGAGGCGCAGCTTTTGTTCGGGGAAACCGTTTTCCCTGTGTGCAGCCCTGATTATCTCAAAAGTAATCCGAAGGCGGCAGTACTATCCGCGCTGCCGGAATTGGATCTGATTGAGGTGACCAGCAGCCACGCAGAATGGATGACTTGGCATACCTGGCTTGGCAGCAATGGAATTTCCACCTCATTGATGGAACGCGCTGTGGCCTTCAACACCTATCCTCTCTCTATACAAGCAGCAGTTGATGGTTTGGGCGTCGCACTGGGTTGGGCCCATCTTGTTGACCCCCTGCTTGAAAGCGGTGCGTTGGTCAGACCAATCCAGGACATATCGGTACGGACGCAGTCGGGATATTTTCTTCTGAAGAGCCCAACGCAAAAATCATTTCCCGAGCGACGCATCGTCGAGGATTGGTTGTTAGGGCTCAGCGCAGGGCGCAAACGTTACGCGTGATCCGATGGTGCTATCGCGCGAGAAATGTTCTTTCCTTCAATGTCTCTGAAATTCAAAGGTTGACCGAAGGGAATAAATATTTACCGTAAAGAAAGTATCTGATTCCGCCCCGGGTCGCATTTGCGGACGGGTCTGAATTCGTTCGGCCTATTTTTGCAGGGAGTCCAAAGCCCAATGAGCTATAAATCCGATATTGAGATTGCCCGTGAGGCAAACAAGAAGCCGATTCAGGAGATCGGTGCCAAGCTGGGCATTTCCAGTGATGATCTGCTGCCCTACGG